>JAJZNG010000204.1 GCA_021847945.1 Actinomycetes bacterium
CGACACAGAGATCGGTGATCTCATCTCGGAGGCGATCAGCAAGGTCGGCAAGGACGGGGTCATCACCGTAGAAGAGTCCCAGACCTTCGGGATGGACCTCGAGCTCGTCGAGGGTATGCGCTTCGACAAGGGCTACATCGCCCCGTACTTCGCAACTGACACGGAGCGCATGGAGGCGGTCCTCGAAGACGCCTACATCCTGCTCGTAGGCTCGAAGATATCCGCTGTACGCGACCTGCTCCCGCTGTTGGAGAAGGTCATGCAGTCCGCCCGTCCTTTGGTCATCATCGCCGAGGACGTCGAAGGCGAGGCCCTGGCGACCCTGGTCGTCAACAAGATCCGCGGTACCTTCAAGAGCGTCGCCATCAAGGCCCCCGGCTTCGGCGAGCGCCGCAAGGCGATGCTGCAGGACATAGCGATCCTGACCGGTGGCCAGGTAGTCACCGAGGAGGTCGGCCTCAAGCTTGAGAACACGACCCTCGACCTGCTCGGTCGTGCCCGCAAGGTGGTCGTCACCAAGGACGAGACGACCATCGTCGAGGGTGCCGGCGACGAGGCTGACATCAAGGGCCGGATCAGCCAGATCAAGACCGAGATCGACAACACCGACTCCGACTACGACCGCGAGAAACTCCAGGAGCGCCTCGCGAAGCTGTCCGGCGGCGTCGCAGTCATCAAGGTTGGGGCTGCCACCGAGGTGGAGCTCAAGGAGAAGAAGCACCGCATCGAGGACGCCGTGTCGACCACCAAGGCAGCCGTCGAGGAGGGCGTCGTGCCCGGCGGCGGCGTTGCCCTGCTGCGTTCGCAGGCTGCGATCCTAGACCGGGCTCAAAAGCTCGAAGGCGACGAGGCGACCGGCGCTCGTATCGTTGCCCGCGCCGTGGAAGAGCCGCTGAAGCAGATCGCCATCAACGCTGGTCTCGAAGGGGGCGTTGTCGTCGAGAAGGTCAAGGCTCTCACCAACCCAGCTGACGGCCTCAACGCCGCTACCGGCGAGTACGAGGACCTTTTCGCAGCTGGGGTCATAGACGCCGGCAAGGTGACCCGTTCCGCGCTGCAAAACGCCGCCTCGATAGCGGCGCTGTTCCTGACCACCGAGGCTGTCATAGTCGACAAGCCGGAGAAGGAAGCTCCCGCAATGCCGGGCGGCGGGATGGACGACTTCTAGACCTTCCGTCGATGCGGGGCCTTTCAGGCTCCGCGCAGGTGCTTTCCAAAAAGGGCCGGATCGCGTGCCGATCCCGATCTGTCTTACAGCGAGCTCCGCTTAGATCCGAGCTTCAGCTGTGCGCCAGGCGGGGCGGGACAGGTCCGGCCCTTGCCGTCCACCGGGTGACGCCGCTATTCCACTGGTGATGTCGTCGTGGGTGCCGCGTTGTGGGCGGTCTGTCGTGGGTGCGGAGGATAGTGGGGAAGCGTTCCCTAGATTGGTGCAATGAGCGAAACGCTGAAACCGTCGGTCGGCTGGGGTGTCCTGCACCTGTTCTGCAAGGTGGGCCCCGAAAGCGACGCCGAGGCAGTGATAGCCGCGGTCAAGCAGACCGACGGGGCAGGGTCGGGTGGGCCGGAAGCAGGCGGCGACCACCAGGTGGTGTGCTTCTCGGTCCTGGGCCACAAAGCGGACCTGGGGTTCTTGGCTATCGGCCCCGACCTCGTGACTCTCAGGCGTTTCCAGACGGCATTGCAGCGGGCCGGTCTGGTCGTAGCCGACTCGTACGTTTCGTTGACCGAGGTGTCGGAATACGCAAAGGGCATGCCGGAGGAGCATCTGCGGGCACGGCTTGAGCCCAAGCTGCCCCCCGACGGCAAGCGGGCGATCTGCTTCTACCCGATGTCCAAGCGGCGTGGGGAGGCTGACAACTGGTACCGCCTCGACTTCGACGAGCGCAAGCGGCTGATGATCGAGCACGGCACATCGGGGCGGCGTTTCGCGGGACGCGTTATCCAGCTCGTCACAGGCTCGGCCGGCCTCGACGACTTCGAGTGGGGAGTGACCCTTTTCGGGGTTCACCCAGACGACCTCAAAGAGACCGTCTACGCGATGCGCTTCGACGAGGCGTCCGCTCTCTACGGCGAGTTCGGTCCCTTCTATGCAGGGGTAGTCGCCAGCGCCGAGGAGGTTCTCCGAGACGTCGGCCTGATCTGAGATCTGACTGGGCCGGGCCGTCCCCGGCCACTTGCGCGAACGTCGGCCCTACGAGGGGCCGCCCTACAAGGGCCCGTTGCTACAAGGGCCCGTTGCCGTGCTTTCGGGCCGCCAGACGCTCCCGCTTCGTGGCGAGCAGATCCAACGCTCGGGCGACAGCCACCCGGGTATCTGCAGGGTCGATCACCGAGTCGACGAACCCCCGTTCGGCGGCTACGTAAGGATTGAGGTAGGTCGCTTCGTAGTCAACCGCCAGGAGCGCCTGAGTCTCGGGGTCCTCCCGGCGGTGCAGGATCTGGACGGCTCCCGCCGCTCCCATGACCGCAACCTGCGCGGATGGCCAAGCCAGGCAGACGTCGTTGCCCATGCCTTTGGAGTCCATGACGATGTACGCCCCGCCGAAAGCTTTACGCAGGATCAGGCACACCCTGGGCACCGTCGCCTGGGCGTAGGAGAACACCAACTGGGCGCCGTGGCGGATCATTCCACGCCACTCAAGGTCCTTTCCGGGCATGAAACCTGGAGTGTCGACCAGCGTGAGAAGAGGCACGTTGAAAGCGTCGCAGAACGCAACAAAGCGAGCCCCTTTCTGTGACGCTGCAATGTCGAGGGTCCCGGCCATCGACTGCGGCTGGTTCGCCACTACCCCCACTGGCCTCCCGTCCACGTGACACAGAGCCGTTACCAGCTGGGGGGCCCAACCGGAGCGCAACTCTAGGAACTCCCCGTCGTCGGCCAAGGCCTCCACGACCCGCCTCACGTCGTAGGATCCGGTAGGGCTGGCCGGCAACAGGTCCCGCAGCTGCGGCGTCGTACGCCACGCTGGGTCCCGACTTGCCCTGCGCGGGGGCATTTCGTCCACATGATCCGGGAGGTAGGAGAGAAGGCAGTCCGCGGCGTCCAAGGCGCCTTCGACGTCGTCGGCGACGAGTGCCGCCACACCCGACTGCCGTGCGTGCACACCTTGGCCGCCCAGCTGTGCGGAAGTCACGTGCTGGCCGGTGAGTTGCGCCACCGCGGCCGGGCCCGATACGTAGGCGACCGCCTCGGTGGTCATGACCACGGCGTCGGCAAGACCGAGGAGCAAGGCTGGCCCTGACAGCGCAAGACCGTAGGAGACGACGACTACGGGCACGATGCCCGAGCACGACGCCATCGCCTTGGCCGCCTTACCCCACCCGTCTAGCGACGCGACACCCTCGAAGACGTCCGCCCCGGAGGAAGCGAGCACGACCACAAGCGGAAGGCGCTGCTGGAGTGCCATCCCAGCGGCCGCTGCGATCGTCTCGCTGTCCGAGTTCGACAGAGCCCCGCGGCGTACCTCGGCGTCGAGAGTGACGGAGACCACCTTGCGGCCGGACGGCTCCAAAACGGTGAGGCCCGCGCGAGTGCCACCCGGAACCCCGGCTCGAAGGGACAGCTGGGTGGCCTGGATCGAAGCAGCTAAAGGCACGCGGAGTGAGACTCCTGGGAGGCGCCGCCTGTTACCGGCTTGGGTTGAGCCCGCCCGCCGTCGAAGAGGCGGCCCGGTTCGCCCTCAGTCCCGTTGCACAGCTCGACCCAGTCCGAGAGGACGAACTGGCCGTCCAAGTCGACCCATCCGCCTGAAAGGTGTCCCACGGGCAGGTGCGCCATGCCGGACCTGCGCCGCAGCGAACGGAGCACCCCTCCGTGGGTCACTACCAGCGCCCGCCTGCGCCCGGCCTGAGCGACTATCTCGCCTACCCGCCGTAGCGCTTTCAGGGTTCTAGCGTCGAAGTCCTCCAACGGCTCGCCTCCGGGTGACGTCGCCCCCTCGTCGGAGGTGAAGGCGGCGAACTCCTCAGGCCATCTCGCCTTTATCTCGGGCGTCGTCAGTGCGCTCCACTCGCCGACGTCCCGTTCCCGCAGCAGAGGGTCGACGGCGAGCTCCACGGGCCAGTCCCAGGCCTCGGCGAGAAGCTCACCGCTTCGGCGTGCACGCACAAGGTCGGAGGTGACGATCAGGTCGAACTTCTCCTCGCGCAACGCGTCAGCCGCCGAGGCGCACTGCGATACACCCAAGTCGGATAAAGGGGGGTCGGCGTGGCCCTGCCAGCGTCCCTCAGCGTTCCAGGCGGTCTGTGCATGGCGTAGAAGCAGGGAGCGTGCCACCCGCCAAGGCTACCTGCACCCGGCCGTGCAGTCAGCCGCAACGCTCCGACGGACCTGCACCGGGCCTGCCCGTCAGGTGGCTAGCTTGGTGAAAATGCATTCCTCTAGCGATGCTTCTGGTAGCGATGCTTCTGGGGATCCGCGCGCCGGGGGCGAGCCCGCCGCCGTCAGCCTCGTGCTGTTCGCTTCCGCTCGTCAAGCTGCGGGAGTGTCCCGGGTGGAGTTGCGAGCGGGCACAGTCGCCGAGGCCCTCGACCTAGCGGGGGGAATGTTCGGACCGGATTTCGTCGCCGTGCTTGACCGTTCGCGGGTCTGGGTGAATGGCGAACCGGCGGCCCCGGGCACCTCACTAGTCACGGGGGACGAAGTGGCAGTGCTGCCGCCCGTCTCGGGAGGCTGACACGCCGCTGTGTGGCGTCCACGCAGGCCGCCATCTCTTCTCTTTCGCCGACGGTAAAGGTAACGTCGTCGGGTAGCCTTTACATCCGAGATGGTTGAGCTACCGCAAGTCACCGACCCCGGCTTCTTGGACGGACTCGAGACGTGGACGTTGGAGGAGGTCCGAGCGACCCGCGACGACCTGACAGCGATCGAGACCGGCCTGTCGTACCTTCGCCGTGTCGTCCAATCCCGCCTCGACATCGCCTTGGCCGAGCACCGTCGCCGTGAGATGGGCGAGCCCGCCGGAGCCACCGGAATCGTGGAGAGACTCCCGGAGATCCTCGGGTCGAAGCTGAGAAGCTCGGGCACCGGTCGTCTCAACACCACTTTCGTTCCCACCCGGGTTCCCGAGGATCTCGACCGCCAGCTTGAGGCGATACTCCCGGCATCGCAGGTTTCCGCTGTTTCGGGGCTTTCGGACAGCGACCTGATCCAGGCACAAGAATCTCTAACCGACTTGGAGCGGCTTGTCTCCGCTGAGAGGCGTCGCGTCTTCGAGGTGATCGACCGACTCCAAGACGAGGTCGTCCGCCGGTACAAGACGGGTGAGGCCACGGTCGACTCACTCCTCGCGTGACGTGCTCCTGCGTGGGACGGCAAGGCGCCACCGGTTCTTCTGGCTGCGAGCGATCGGATTCCCGGGGGAAAGGTAGTTGAAGGAAGCCCCGGACCCTTGGGCGGAGCTTGGAGAGTTCATCCGTGAGCAACGCGCTGGTGCCCGGCTTTCGATCCGAAGACTTTCCGACCTCGCAGGCGTCTCCAACCCTTATCTGAGCCAGATCGAGAGAGGCCTCAGGCGTCCATCGGCGGAGATACTCCAGCAAATCGCCAAGGCGCTTCGGATATCGGCCGAGACGCTCTACGTGAGAGCCGGAATCCTCGACCCTCCCGACGCATCCGGCGGGCTCGGAAAGGCGATACTCGCCGAGCCCGGGCTGACAGAGGAGCAGAAGCAGACCCTCCTGCGGGTGTACACCTCCTTCCTTCGCGAGAACGTCCGCAGCGACCCCCGAGGCGAGCCGTGAGAGCCTACCCGGCCGGGTCGCTGCCGGGGTCAACCGGCGGGGGAGGGATGTCCGGAAGGCTGGCGATCCTTTCGATGCACACGTCCCCTCTCGCACAGGCAGGTACCGGTGACGGTGGAGGCATGAACGTATACGTCCGGGAGCTCGCTACGTCCTTGGCGCGCTCCGGGGTGGTGTGCGACGTGTTCACCCGGGCTGAGAGTCCCCATCAGCCGGCGACGGTGACCGTGGAACCTGGGTTCAAGGTTCACAACGTCGTAGCCGGTCCGTCTGAGCCGGTAGCGAAAGAGTCGCTGGTCGAACTGGTAGGCGAGTGGACCGAGCAGGTTGCCCGGCGTATCTCGCAGCTGGAGCATAGCGGCGAGCCCTTCTCGGCTTTGCACGCCAACTACTGGCTTTCGGGAGTGGCCGGACACACCCTCAAGCACGAACTGGAGTTGCCGCTCCTAGTCACCTTCCACACTTTGGACCGGGTTAAAGCCGACGCAGGGTCAGGCGGTTCCATGTTCGGAGAGCCTGCTCGGCGCAGCGCAGCCGAAGCCGAGGTCATAGGCTGCGCTGACGCTCTCCTGGCCTCGTGCCGGGTGGAGGAGGACCAGCTCGTGGGTCTCTACGGCGCTGAGCGTTCCCGGATCGTTCGAGTGGCTCCAGGAGTCCAGCACGCTTTCTTCGCGCCGGGGGATCGCCGTCAGGCCCGCAAGGCCGTGGGGTTGGACCCCGACGACCCGGTGATCCTATTCGTGGGGAGGATCCAGCCGCTCAAAGGACCTTCCCTCGCCGTGGAGACGGTAGCTGAGCTGCACCGCCGGGTTGGCCCCTTGACGCCGGGAGTGTCGCAGACTTCGAAGCCGCCGACGCTCGTGATCATCGGCGGACCCAGCGGGCCTCAAGGCGAGGAGGAGCTATATCGCGTCCGCCGGGCGCTGGCCGTTCACGGATTGGCCGACTTCGTGCGGATAGTCGAACCGCAACCCCACGAGAGGCTGTCGACGTTCTACCGAGCCGCAGACGTCTGCCTCGTGACCAGCCGTTCCGAGTCGTTCGGGATGGTCGCTCTCGAGGCGGCCGCGTGCGCGACCCCGGTGGTGGCTGCGGCGGTCGGCGGTTTGACAACGATCGTGGTCGACGGTGAAACCGGCTTTCTCGTAGCTAGGCGTTCGCCGGAGGACTTTGCCGAGCCAGTGGCCCGCCTCCTCGGTGATTCCGAGCACGCAGCTCGGATCGGCCGGCGCGCCAGTTCGAGGGCGAAGGCCTACACGTGGCGGCGGGCAGCGAGCCAGCTGTGGGAGAAAGTCGAGACCTTGACCGGAGCGGAACTGGTCGCCTGCGGCTGACCGGGCCTGGGCCTTGCCGGCGGGCCGGGCCTGGGCCTTGCCGGGAGTAGCGGACCCCGGTACCCTCGGATGATCCGCTAGCCCGCCAAGTCGGCCGGGCGGGTCGCTCGGGGAAGTGCGAACCGCTGGGCCGGCTCGGGCGGCGGTTCGCGCCTGGCGCACGTATATGGTCTATGCATGGCAGGTGTACCTGACGATGCGGCTAGCGGACCTAGCGATGTTTCTACTCCCGTCTCGGGCTGGTCCGAGCCGTTGATAGTCGCCGGCGGCGGTCGCATGGGTGAGGCCCTCGTGAAGGGGCTGCTGGCCGGTGGATGGAAGCCAGAGCGGATCGCCGTCGCCGAAGTCTCCCAGCAGCGTCGCCGGGAGCTAGAGCAAGCCGGTTACCCCGCGAGAGGGGTGCTCGTGGTGCCAGGGGTCGGCGAAGCGGTCGACGGCCTCATCTCGCAGTCTGACGCGGGTCCGCTAGGGGCGGTCTTGGCGGTCAAACCCCACGACGCCGCCTTGGTATGCGCCGAGCTCAAGGAGGCGGGGGTTCGCAGGGTCCTTTCCATCGCGGCGGGTGTGACGCTAGGAGCCCTGGAAGGCTGGCTCGAGTCGGTGGCGGTGATCAGGTCTATGCCCAACACGGCGGCGACAGTCGGCGCCGCCGCCAGCGCCCTTTGCAGAGGACTTAGCGCCGCTCCCGATGATGTGGCGTGGGCGGCGGGTCTGCTCGGCGCTGTCGGGACTGTCATCGAAGTGCCCGAAAAATCCCTGGACGCCGTGACAGGCCTATCAGGTTCCGGACCCGCCTACGTCTTCCTCGTGGTCGAGGCGCTCATCGACGCGGGCGTTCACGTGGGTCTGCCGAGAGACGTGGCGAAGACCCTCGCCGTGGCGACCCTGGCGGGGTCAGCCAAGCTTCTCGAAGTTACCGGAGAGGAGGCGTCCGTCCTTCGCGCCAACGTCACATCCCCGGGGGGCACCACGGCCGCTGGGCTCCGGCAGTTGGAGAGAGCCGCCGTGCGCGCCGCGGTGCTAGACGCGGTCGTTGCGTCAGCCGAGCGTGCAGGGGAGCTGGGCAGGCAGAGCTGAAGACCTGCCGGCGGCGGGCGGGCGTCACGCATCTCCGAGGTTGAGTCTCCGAGGTTCAGCACAGGCTATGCCCGCAGCGGGCTTCGTCCCGGTAGCATTTCGGGAGTGAACGGACACCGCATCCCCGAGGCGACAGTCAACCGCCTCCCCGTATACCTGCGGGTTCTGGCTGAGGCGTCCGGTTCGAGTCCGACGATCTCTTCTGAGTTGCTGGCGGAGAAAGCTGGTGTCAACGCCGCTCAGGTGCGTAAGGACCTGTCGCACCTCGGTTCCTACGGCACACGCGGGGTCGGCTACGAGGTCGGCTATCTGATGCATCAGATAAGCAGGCGCCTCGGCGTCGACACCGAACTGAAGGTGGTCATAGTCGGCGCAGGTAACCTCGGTCAGGCTCTGGCGACCTACGGAGGGTTTGCGTCCAGAGGCTTCCAAGTCGTGGCGACCTTTGACTCGGACCCCGACAAGGTGGGAACCAGGGTGGGTGTCACCAAAGTCCAGCCGGTGACGTCGATGCCCGAGACTCTGCGGGAACTTCGAGTCGACATCGGAGTCGTGACCACCCCGGCGTCCGCGGCGCAGTCGACAGTCGACCTGCTTGTCTCCGGTGGGGTCAGCTGCATCTTGAACTTCGCTCCGACGACGGTGGCCGTGCCCGGCCACGTTGCTCTACGCCAGGTGGACCTCGGAGTCGAACTGCAGATCCTCAGCTTCTACCGCCAAGGAGACATATCTCCAGTGGCCGTCGGCGAGTAGCCATGCCGGTAGGTCAGCGTCTCTACCCGGTCAGCCTGGTGGTAGCGGGACGTCGTTGTGTAGTTGTCGGCGGAGGCCAGGTAGCGCTACGGAAGGTTTCGGCCCTCGTCGAAGCGGGTGCCTCGGTGGTAGTCGTAGCCCCCGAGATCTGCGACGAGATCGTGGCTATGGACGTCGAGATCGTCGACAGACGATACGAACCTTCCGACATCTCCTCAGCGTGGCTCGTGATAGCTGCAACCGACGATCCGGCCGTCAACCGGCGGGTCTATGCCGACGGTGGTGCCGTCGGGGTCTGGGTCAACTCGGCCGACGACCCCGAGGCGTGCGCCTTCACCCTTCCAGCGGTAGCCCGGCAGGGGCCTGTCACGGTGGCGGTGTCGACCGGGGGTCACAGCCCGGCTCTAGCGGGCTGGATCCGAGACCAGGTGGCCGGCTGTCTAGGCCCCGAGATCGGAGTTCTAGCAGAGATGCTGTCCGCCGCCCGGGAGCAAATACAGCAGTCCGGCCGTTCGACGGAAGGTCTCGACTGGCGGAAGGTCCTGGATTCGGGCATGCTCGAACTGATCCGAGAGGGCCAGACGGCCCAAGCAAGGGAGCGCCTCGAGGCGTGTCTGTACTAGTAGTCGGCCTTAACCACAAGACAGCACCCGTCGAGGTGCTCGAAACGGTCGCCGTTCCCGAAGCGGAGCTTGCGAAAGCTTTGTTCGAGTTGGCCGGGTTCGATCAGCTGAGCGAGGTTGTCCTCGTGTCCACCTGCCAGCGGACCGAGGTTTACTCGGTGGCCCGGCGCTACCACCCGGCCGTAGGTCAGGTCCGGAGCTTTCTGGCCGAGTGGGGCGGGGCCTCCCCGGAGACTCTCACGTCCCACCTCTACGAATACCACGACGAGGCGGCTGCCCGACACCTCTTCAAGGTGGCGGCCGGACTTGACTCAGCGGTCCTGGGGGAAGGCGAGATTCTGGGTCAGCTGGCGGACTCCTGGGAGTCGGCTCGGCGCGAAGGGACGTCGGGGCCGGTGATGGCGACGCTCTTCCGGCACGCTATCGAAGTGGGCAAGCGGGTCCGTACCGAGACGGCGATCGCCCGCGGGACGACTTCGCTCTCCCAGGCAGCTGTAGCGCTCGCACGCAGCGAGCTAGGATCCCTCGAAGGCCGCACAACTCTGGTCATTGGAGCGGGGGAGATGGGCGAATCCATGGCCCAGGCCCTCGCCGGTTCGGCCAAGTCCTCCCGGGTTCTCGTAACCAACCGGACTCGTGGGAGAGCCGACGAGCTCGCATCGCGCTTCGGGGGGCAGGCTTTGGACTGGCGCGACATGGCCGACGCGCTCGCGCAGGCGGACGTCGTGCTGGCCTCGACCGGAGCACCCACCACGGTCCTCGACGCGCAGATCGTCGCCGGGGCGATGGCGAAGAGGTCTGGCCGGCCGATGCTGCTCGTGGATATAGCAGTGCCCCGCGACGTGGACTCGGATGTGGCTGAACTGGCCGGCGTGACGCTTTTCGACATGGACGACCTGGCCGAGTTCGCCCAACGAGGTATGGACAGCCGTGTGCGCGAAGTGCCAGCGGCGGAGCTGATAGTCGACGCCGAAGTGGCGCGATACAGCGACCGGCTTGCGCAACGCCAGGTAGCCCCGGTCATAGCCTCCCTCTTCGAGCGGGCCGAGGAGGTGCGCTCAAGCGAGTGGGAACGCCTGTCGGCGAAACTGGCCACCCTCGACGACGAGCAGCGGCGGTCTGTGGAGGCTTTGACAAAGGGAATCGTCGCGAAGATCCTCCACGAGCCGACGGTCGCTCTAAAAGCCGGTGTGGGAACGCCTATGGGCGAGCAGCTCGCCGAGTCGATCCGCACGCTGTTCGGACTCTAGTTGCCAGTGACCCGGGCGCGTCTGGCTACTCGCGCCAGCCCGCTGGCCCTATGGCAGGCTAACAGCGTCGCAGAACTGGTACGTCGATCCCAGCCAGGGGTCGAGGTAGTGGTCGTAACTGTCGACACCGCGGGCGATCGACGCGTCGACCGTTCGATCGGAGAGATCGGCGGGCAGGGAGTCTTCGTAAAAGAGGTGCAGGCAGCGGTTCTAGACGGCCGAGCGGACATCGCAGTCCACTCCGCCAAGGACCTTCCTTCCGCCGCTCCCGACGGGCTGCTCCTAGCAGCAGTCCCATCCCGGGCGGATCCTCGGGATGTGCTGGTCGGCTCGACACTCGACGGGCTAGCACCGGGAGCGCTTATCGCCACCGGATCCCGCCGCCGGATGGCACAGCTGGCGTGGCTACGCCCAGATCTAACTTTCATGGGTCTGCGAGGCAACATCGCCAGCCGGCTGGAGAAGATCCCCCCCGGCGGGGCTATCGTCATGGCCGCTGCGGCATTGGAAAGGCTCGGCCTCGCTCCGCAAATGTCCCAGACTCTCGACTTGGCGGAGATGGTCCCCCAGGTCGGTCAGGGTGCCATAGCGTTGGAGTGCCGTAAGGACGACCTTGCCAGCTTGCACCTATTGGAAAGCGTCAACGAGGAGGACGCCTTCATCTGTGTCCAGGCAGAGAGGGCCTTCTTGTCTTCGATCGGAGGGGGATGCGACCTGCCCGTGGGGGCTCACGCCACGCTCGACGGAGCGACGATGACGATCGTAGGCGTGGTCGGCTCCGCCGACGGCAAGGTGATCCTGCGGGAACGCCGAAGCGGTCCGTGCAACGACCCGGCCCGGCTCGGAGAGGAGCTCGCCTTGTTCCTTCTCCGAGCGGGTGGCGCCGAGCTGCTCGACGGTGACCCCGGCGGCGCGGGGACGTCGGTATGACTGTCTACCTGGTCGGAGCGGGCCCGGGGGACCCGGGCCTTTTGACGGTGCGCGCAGCGGAGCTTCTCAGAGCGGCTGAAGTCGTGGTGCACGACCGGCTTGCGGACCCGAGGATCCTCGCCGGGGCGGCGCCGTCCGCCCGGCTGATAGACGTGGGTAAGACACCTGGTGGACCGGTCCGCCAGGAGGAGATCAACTCCCTGCTGGTCAAAGAAGGCTCCTCCGGGGCTGTCGTGATCCGTCTCAAAGGCGGTGACCCATTCGTGTTCGGCCGGGGAGGGGAGGAAGCCGAAGCCCTGAGCAGCGCAGGAGTGCCCTTCGAGGTGGTCCCGGGGATCAGCTCGGCTATCGCCGTCCCGGCGTACGCGGGAGTGCCAGTGACCCATCGGGGACGGGCCACGTCGTTCACGGTCGTGACCGGGCACAGCCGTCACGCCGTCGACAGCGACACCAACTGGGAGGCGCTCGCCCAGGCGGGCGGCACCATCGTCGTGCTGATGGGCGTCGCCCACCGCGAGGAGATAGCCCGCAGGCTGGTCGCCGGCGGACTCGACCCTTCCACCCCCGTCGCCGCAGTCACGTGGGGGACCAGGCCGCAGCAGTCGACCGTGAGGGTGCGTCTCGACGAGTTGGGGACTGCGCCGGTTGAGCCGCCGGCGACGATCGTCGTCGGGGCGGTAGCCGAGCTGGACTTCTCCTGGTACGACAAACGGCCGCTGTTTGGCCGACGGGTCGTCGTCACCAGGGCGAGAACGCAGGCGTCGGACCTGGCCAGAGGCCTTGAGAGCCTAGGAGCCACCGTCTTCGAAGTGCCGACGATAGCGTTCGGACCCCCCAGCGACGGCGGGGCGGCCATGGACGCGGCCGTGGTCGGGATAGGCGGGTACCACTGGGTCGCTTTCACGTCTGCCAACGCCGTCGAGGCGACGATGACACGTTTAAGGGACGCCAGGGCGCTGGGCGGTGTCCGAGTCGCGGTGGTAGGGCAGGCGACCGCCGCGTCGCTGCGTTCGTGGGGGATAGCCGCCGACCTCGTCCCAGCCCGCCATGACGCCGAGGCGCTGCTTGAAGCGTGGCCTGGGGGTACGGGCCGTGTGCTGTTCCCGCGTTCGCAGACGGGAAGGGACGTTCTAGCCGAAGGGTTGCGGGCGAAAGGCTGGACCGTCGACGTTGTCGACGCCTACTCGACGTACCGCCCCGAGCCGAAGGCGAACGACGAGCGCCTAGTAGCCAACGCCGACGCGATCTGCTTCAGCTCCTCGTCGACCGTCAGCGGGTTCGTGGAGTCCTTCGGTCTGTCGGCTCTGCCGAAGGTCGTGGTCTGCATCGGGCCGGTCACCGCCCAGAGCGCGAGAGCCGCTGGGATCGACGTAACGGCGGTCTCGCGCTCCGCGTCGGTGACTTCGATGGTCGACGCTGTCGTGGATGCTCTTAGCGGCCCCTGAACTGGACTGCTTCTCTGACCCGTCACCTCTGAAGACGCACGTTCAAGGGTCCAACTGAGCCCGGAGGCGTTCGAGCTCGGCTCTTGTCTCATGCAACTGCTCCTCCAAGAGCAGTATGCGCTTGATCCCCGCTAGCGTCATGCCTTCCCCGGCGAGCTCGGACACGCGCTGCACCAAGCCTATCTCGGCCCGGCTGTACCTGCGCTGGCCTCCCTCGGAGCGGCACGGTGAAACCAGGCATTCCACGTCGAGGCGTCTTAGGAATGCTGGTTGGACGCCGAGCATCGACGACACCTGCCCGACCGTGTATATCGGGGCATAGGTGTCGTCGATGGGAAGGTTTGGAGCCTCAGGCTGCAATTACGTGCTTGCTAGCTCCCGCTTTCACCTCGACCTTGCGGGGCTTGGCTTGCTCTGCGACTGGAATCTCCAAGCGCAGGACCCCATCGTCGTATGTGGCCTTGATGGCGTCGGTGTCTAGCGTCTCGCCTAGGAACAGCTGCCTGCTGAACGTCCCGAACGGCCTTTCGGATACGACCATCTCGTGCCCGTTCCCGTCGCTGTCACGACGCGTTCGCGATGCGTGCACCGTCAGCACGTTGCGCTCCACGGTCAGGTCGATAGAGTCCGTCGGCACTCCCGGCAGGTCGAACTCGACCACGAAATGGTCGCCTGTGCGGTATGCGTCGATGGGCATCGGCGCCGGCCGGGCCGGGGTCCCGAACGCCTGTGATGTAAGCCTGTCGAGCTCACGGAACGGATCTGTCCTCATCAACATGGAATATATCTCCTTCCCCTGGCAGAGGAACCTTTGACATCACTGCCAATAAGCATTGTATCTCATTATTCAGAAAACTTGCAAGAGTTTTTATAGGTATTTGCGGATAACCTTGGGGCGTGCCCTACCCTGCCGTCCGGATGCGCCGTTTGCGCTCGAACCGGCTCATACGTGACCTGGTCGCCGAGACCTCGCTCAGCCCAAGCGACCTGATCGCGCCCCTGTTCGTCAGGGAGGGGATAGAAGAGCCTCAGGGGATCCCTTCCCTGCCCGGCGTTGTCCAGCACAGCCTCGCCAGCCTGCGAGCGGAGGCCAAACGCCTCGTTTCGCTTGGCGTGCCGGCAGTAGTCCTCTTCGGCGTTCCCGCCGCCAAGGATCCCGAGGGCCTCGGAGCCTCCGACCCGACCGGCATAGTGCAAGTTGCACTCGAAAGCCTCGCCGGGGATCTCGGCGACCGCCTGCTTAGGATCGCGGACCTTTGCTTGGACGAGTACACCGACCACGGCCACTGCGGTTTGCTCGACAGCCAGGGGGAGGTCGACAACGACGCTACCTTGGAGCGTTACTGCACGACTGCTCAGGTCCAGGCTAGAGCAGGCGCTCATCTTGTCGCCCCGTCGGGGATGATGGACGGCCAGGTAGGGGCGATCAGGAAGGCTCTCGACGACGACGGTCACACCGGAGTCGGTGTGCTCGCCTACGCCGCGAAGTACGCTTCGGCGCTCTACGGTCCGTTCCGGGACGCAGTCGACGTGGAGATAGCTGGGGGAGGGGATCGCCGGGGTTACCAGCAGAACCCTGCGAACCGGCGGGAGGCCCTCCGAGAAGTTCAGCTCGACATCGACGAGGGGGCTGACATAGTGATGGTGAAGCCGGCCTTGTCATATCTCGATGTCATATCCGAGGTCAGGCGCCGTTTCGACGTCCCCGTCGCCGCGTACCACGTGAGCGGCGAGTACGCGATGGTGAAAGCCGCCGCAGAGCGGGGCTGGATCGACGGGGAGGCGGTCGCGTTGGAGCAGACCCTCGCAATAAAACGGGCGGGAGCTGACATGATCCTCACCTATTTCGCAGCCGAACTGGCGGAGATCCTCGGTGCCTGAGCCCGCTGTCCCGGCACGTGAGACACCCGGCTCAGACGGACTGTTCTCCCGGGCGGTTCGGGTGATACCCGGAGGCGTCAACTCGCCGGTGAGAGCGTTCAAGTCCGTCGGGGGAACCCCCTACTTCGTCGAGCGGGCCGAAGGTGCGTACGTCTGGGACGTCGACGGCAACCGCTACGTCGACTTCGTACAGTCCTACGGCGCTTCCATCCTCGGCCACGCCCATCCGGCTGTAGTGGAAGCCGTAAGCCGTGCAGCTGGTCGCGGCACCAGCTACGGGGCTCCCACCCGGAGCGAGGTGCTCTTGGCGGAGCAGATCTCGTCTCGGGTCCCCGGAGCCGAGATGGTGCGCCTGGTCAACAGCGGGACCGAAGCCACGATGTCAGCTCTGCGCGTCGCTCGCGCTGCGACAGGACGCGATCGCGTCGTCACCTTCGCCGGGTGCTACCACGGCCACAGCGACGGTCTCCTAGCAAGCGGAGGTTCCGGAGTGGCAACGCTGGGGCTCGCATCGTCGGCCGGCGTAACCAAAGCGGCTGTGTCCGACACGGTCGTCGCTCCCTACAACGTCGTTCCAGTCCTAGACGAGCGGGTCGCAGCGGTGATCGTCGAACCGGTTGCAGCGAACATGGGCCTTGTCGCTCCAGTCCCGGGTTTCCTGGAGGGGTTGCGATCCGAGTGCGACCGCGTCGGCGCCATGCTCATCTTCGACGAGGTGATCACGGGCTTCCGGCTCTCATACGGCGGGGCAGCCGAGGTCACTGGGGTAGCCCCGGACATGTGGTGCTTCGGCAAGGTGATCGGCGGCGGGTTGCCGCTGGCGGCTTTCGCCGGCAGCCGCGACCTGATGGAGTACTTGGCGCCGGTCGGACCGGTA
>JAJZNG010000171.1 GCA_021847945.1 Actinomycetes bacterium
ATCCTCTCCGCGATACCCATGCCTACACCGTTGGCGAACCCCTGGCCGAGTGGACCGGTCGTCACTTCGATGCCCGGCGTGTGGTGCACCTCCGGGTGTCCCGGGGTGAGACTGTGGAGCTGGCGGAAGCTCTTTAAGTCGTCGAGCTCCAAACCGTAACCTGTGAGGTACAACATGGTGTACAACAAGATGCAGGCATGCCCGCACGACAGAACAAAGCGGTCCCGGTCCGCCCAACCGGGGTCGTCGGGGTCGTAGCGCATTACCCTCGTCCAAAGGACGTGGGCGAGGGGAGCGAGCGCCATCGCAGTCCCGGGATGACCGGCGTTGGCCTTCTGGGGCGCGTCCATCGCGAGTCCGCGGATGACGTCCACGCCGAGCTGCTCGGCTGTCTTGTCGTTCATGATCCAACCCTACTCTCCGACGATCAGACGCCCGGCCAACGACAGGAAATGGATCGGCCGGCCAGTCAGGCCGCTTGAGCCTCCCGAACAGCCCCGTGCGACAACCTCGGGGCGAGGTGGCGGACCTCCAGCCATCGCAGGCGGCGGCCTAGCGATACGAGCCACCAAGCCGGGTCGAACTCTCGCCGGGAGAACGACAGCCGAGCCGAAGTTGGCGCCGCATGGTGATTGCTGTGCAGACCCTCCCCGCCGGTCAGCCACGCTAGCCACTGGTTGTTCGTCGCGAGGCCGGCGAAAGGGCGCTTACCGTACGAGTGACCCACGGCGTTCACCGCCGAGTTGAGGCCAAGGTATGCGACTGTATGCACGCCCGACGCGATGAGCGTCATCTCCCAGTTACCCCAGAACACCAGAAGAAGCAGGCCGATCCCCGCCGACAGGCCGACCAGTGAACGGTCGAACAGCACCCTGTCCCAACGGTCCGCCGGCAGGTCCTTGGAGTAGCGATCGATGCTCAGCTTGTCGGCCGCGCCTCGCCGGTATAAAGCCACGTTCGCCAGCTGCACTTTCCAGAAGCCTTCGAGGAGGGGCGAGTGGGGGTCGCCGGTCACGTCTGTGTACGCGTGGTGTTTCCTGTGGACTCCCACCCACTCCCTAGGACGTATCCCCGTGGACATCCATATCAGCGTCCGGCAGGCGAAGCGGAGGCCCTTGGACATGGTGATCGCCTTGTGCGACAGAGTCCTGTGAAGGAACACAGTCGTAAGGAAGATCGCTATCTGGCAGGTGAAAAGCCCGACGAGAACCGCTATGAGTATCCGCACCAGCACGGCAATCTAATCGAAGTTCTGCCTTCGCCGCCCGCGGTCCTTGCACCCTAAGGCGCCGGACGGTAAAGATGGGACGGTAGTGAACGCGCCCTCAAGTAACGGTGACAAGCCCGGATCGAATCCACAGGACACCGACTCGGTCGGAGAGCACCTCCACCAACTCCTCGGGATGGTCGTCACCTACGCCAAGCAGGAGACCCTGGACCCCCTCAGGAGCCTCGTGCGCTTCGTGGCATGGGGAGCAGCCGGCGCCTTGCTACTGGCTGTGGGTGGTGTGCTCGGCGCGTTGACGATACTCCGCCTACTTCAAGGCGAGGCAGGCGTGCACCTCGGTGGCGACCTGTCTTGGGTGCCTTACAGTGTCGCTGCGGTCGTCGCGGCTGCGGGGGCCGTCGTAGCCGCCACCCGCATATCGAAAGGTGTCAGATGAGCTCAGGCAACGGGCGCTCCAACTCTTCGAGAAGCTCCGAGGTTTCACCTAACCGGGTCGACATCGCCGACATAAAAGCGAAGCTGGAGCAGATCAGGGGTGAAGCGGACACCAAAGTCGAGTCGGCCCGCTCGAAGCTCGTGGCTGTAGGGAGTGGGGCGGCGCTGGCTGCGGTGATCGTGTCGTTTTGGCTGGGCAAGCGTCGAGGTACCCGGAAGGCAACCTGGGTGGAGGTAAGACGCCTATGAGAACTTCCTCCGGTTTGGTAGAACGAACGCTCCGCCGAGCGGTTCGTCACGGCTGGCGCAAAGGAGTTGCGGGAGGAAGTCCAGCTTGGACAGCGCTAGGAGCGGCAGCAGCCCTCGGATGGTTGACGCTACGCGCGCTACGAAGAAGCGAGGACGTCGTGTTCTCCTCCCGGCTGGCTCCGGGGGAGACGCTCCAGATATTCCACGAGCCCCGCAGTTGAGCCGGTGGGGCCTGGCGCAGTGAAAGTCCTGCTGCGCAACCCCCGTCGAGCACTTGAGGTTCCGGGGCCTGTTACGGTTGCGTCACTGCTGGCGCACCTGGAAATAAGCCGTGAGGCTGTACTGGTGATCGTCGACGGGACGCTCGTGACTGGGGATTCGCTCCTAGACGATTCCGCGTCCGTAGAGATACGCCCCGTGATATCGGGAGGCTGCGTGTGAGGTGCCGTGTGTGCCGCCAGCCTGCGGTGATCGAGATTCGCCGGCACAACGCCGGGTTCTGCCACGAGTGCTTCGCCAAGCATTGCCGGGACCAAGTTGCCAGGACTGTCGAGTCGTACTCGATGCTCTCGGGCGATGACCGGGTCCTCGTCGCCGTGTCGGGAGGCAAGGACTCCTTGGCGCTGTGGGACATCCTCCTTAGGCTCGGCTACCAGGCGGACGGTTTGTACATCGGGCTGGGTATCGGCGACTACAGCTCCGAGTCTGCCGGTTACGCCCGCCGTTTCGCGGCTTCGCGCTCGGCGAGGCTGGTCGAAGTCGACCTGCCCGGCGACTTCGGCTTCGACATCCCGACTGGGTCGCGCGCGGCGAAGCGCGCGCCGTGCTCAGCGTGCGGGCTGTCGAAGAGGCACCTTTTCAACTCGGAGGCTCTAAAAGGTGGATACCAGGCGATCGCTACAGGGCACAACCTCGACGACGAAGCAGCGGTCTTGCTCGGAAACGTCCTGCGGTGGGATCTCGCCTACCTGGGACGTCAGCAGCCGGTCCTGGCCGAAGGCACAGGGTTCGTGAGAAAGATCAAACCCTTGGTGCGTCTAGCCGAGCGTGAGACTGCAGCGTACTGCGTCTTGGAGGGGATCGACTACATAGTCGAAGAGTGTCCCATGTCGGCTGGTAACCGCCACCTCGGCTACAAGGAGCTCCTGAACGGGGTCGAAGAGACCTCCCCGGGAACCAAGACCGCTTTCCTGTTCGGCTTCTTGGACAAGGTCGCTCCTCTCGTCGGCCAGGTAGCCGCCGCCGAACGGGAATCTCTGCACCCCTGTCCGATCTGTGCCAACCCGACCGTGTCAGGCACCTGCGCCTTCTGCAAGCTCGCCGAGCGGGCCTCCTCGAAGCCATGAACGGGTTTTTCTCGGCCGGTGAAAGAGTGCTCCTATACGACAACAAGGGTCGACGCTACCTGGTTCGCCTCAGTGAGGGCGGAGAGTTCCATACCCACGCCGGACCGGTACCTCACGACGCTCTGATCGGCTCCCCTGAAGGCAGCGAGGTCCGCTCGACGCGCGGCGGCCGCTATGTCGCTGTCCGGCCGACTCTTTCCGATGTGGTACTCGCAATGCCCCGCGGAGCTCAGGTCATCTACCCGAAGGATCTCGGTCCGATCCTCATGATCGCCGACATCTTCCCCGGAGCACGAGTGTTCGAGTCGGGTGTCGGATCGGGAGCCATGTCGATGGCACTCCTGCGGGCCGGAGCGGACGTCACGGGGTACGAGATAAGAGACGATTTCGCCGCGCGCGCAAGTTCCAACGTCGGCGAGTTTCTAGGCGAAGAGGCGCTCGGCCGCTACAAGGTCGACATCCGCGACGCCTATGAGGGGATCTCCGAGACAGGGTTCGATCGGATGGTCCTAGACCTCCCAGAACCTTGGCGGCTGGTGGAGCCCGCCGAAACGGCGTTGCGCCCCGGAGGTATCCTCGTTTCCTACCTGCCGACGATAGGTCAGGTCGCCACTCTGAGGTCGGCCATCGCGGCCAGCGGCTTCGGTCTAGCCGAGACGGTCGAGGTCCTCCTGCGCAGCTGGCACGTCGAAGGCCAATCCGTTCGGCCCGACCATCGCATGGTGGCGCACACAGGATTCCTGACCTCCGCAAGGCTGCTAGGTAGCCGCTTCGGTCCAAAGCTGACGCCGTCGCTATGAGGTCGGGGCAGGTCGTGGACCTCGTCATCGTCGGGGTGGCAGCTCTTGCCGCGCTAGGCGGTTACCGGATCGGCTTCCTCGGAAGGGTCGTCTCATGGGTGGGTCTAGCAGCCGGGTTGTACATCGCTGCGAGACTCCTTCCGACGGTTTTCCGCCATCTGCGCAACTCTTCCCCTTCGACGCTTGTAGTGGTCGCCGTGGGGATGCTGATCGGAGGTGCAGTCGTAGGCCAGGCCGTGGGACTTGTCGTCGGCGGGAAGCTGCATCACGTGCTACCCATCGGACCGCTGCGCACTCTCGACCGCCTCGTAGGCGCAGCCGTCGGAGCGGCAGGCATCTTGACCGTCGTGTGGCTTTTACTTCCGACTCTCGCCGCTACCCAAGGCGCAGTGTCCCGGGCTGTCGGCGAATCGACTGTCGCAAGGGCGATGTCACGTGACCTGCCCGCGCCACCCCCAGCTTTAGACGTGCTACGACGGATAGTCGGAGATGGTAACCCCGAGGTATTCGCCGCGCTGGCGCCGGCGGCCGACGTCGGCGCCCCGCCGGCGTCGGTA
Organism: Actinomycetes bacterium; assembly: GCA_021847945.1. Classification (GTDB taxonomy): domain Bacteria; phylum Actinomycetota; class Acidimicrobiia; order Acidimicrobiales; family Palsa-688; genus JAJZAM01. The sequence continues at coordinate 4,616 of JAJZNG010000171.1, forward strand.
CCTTTGAGCCCGTCGCTCGTATCCACGGTGACTGCTTCCACTTTGAAGGTGCAGGGCCAGGCCTGCCAGTCGATCTACGAGGGCAGCGGCTTTGTCGTGGCGCCCGGGTTGGTTGTTACCAACGCTCACGTGGTAGCAGGGGAGAAGCCCGGAGCCACGTCGGTGATGACCCCGTCGGGAGCGATTCTAGGTGCGAGCGTCGTAGCCTACGACCCTTACAGAGACCTCGCGCTACTGTCGGTACCGGGTCTGAATGACACGCCCCTGCCTCTAGGCACTCCCAGTCAGGGCGAGGTGGCGGCAGTGTTCGGGCACCCCAACGGCCAGGACCCCCTCGCTGTCGTTCCTGCCCGTGTCGCGGCCATCGAGGAGGCGGTAGGGCCCGACATCTACGGCACCCACAACACCAAAAGGAGCATCCTGGTGATGGCCTCGAACCTTGCCAGAGGTGACTCCGGCGGGGCTGTCGTCGACACGTCAGGCCAGGTGATAGGGGTCGCTTTTGCTATATCCGCCCAGCAGGCCGGGACGTCCTACGCTCTTAACACCTCGGAGTTGACGGCCTTCCTAGCCGAACCCCGCAGTCCTCACGCCTCCACGGGGGCGTGCATAACGGGCGGGTGACCCCCCAACCTAGCGATCACTCCTCGATGAAGATGCACTCCCCGGGGCACTCCTCTGCGGCCTCGCGGGTCGCGTCTTCCATGCCGTCGGGAACGACGGCGAGGCCTTCCTGCCCGCCGGGGCTGTCGAAGACCTTGTCGCCTTCTTTCACGTACGACAGCCCGTCGTCGAGCAGGGTGAACACGGCGGGAGCTATTTCCTCGCAGAGTCCATCGCCAGTGCATAGGTCCTGGTCGATCCAAACCTTCATCGCGGAGTGTTGCCTCGCATTCTCGACGTCCGATAGCCCTGAAGCGCCCTCTAGCGCTCCTACTGCCTCTACTGTAGCGGCTGGGTAGCCGACAGCGCATAGGTGGATCAGTTTTCTCCGGGACGCCCCAAAGCCAACTATGCCGGCTCCCGTGAGGGTAGGTTCGAGGGTAGACAAAAGCGAGGTGCCAATGAGCGACGTCTTCGACAACGAGGGACTGAGAACTAACTTAGGCCGGGCTGCCCGTCAAGGGACCGACGAACTTAACGAACTTCGCGACCATGCGAGGGCGCTTGAAGACGAAGTGGTGGTCCTGCGCCGGCGGATGAACGAGTCCCCTACGAGAGTCCGGACCCTTGAAGAGAAGCTGCTAGAGACCAAAGGGCAGCTCCAACAGGCCATATCCCAGAACGAGCGGCTCACCTTCACCCTGCGCGAAGCGCGCGAGCACATCGCCGCCCTGCGCGAAGAGGTCGACAAGCTGACCCAGCCGCCTTCGGCTTACGGAACCCTCCTAGGCCGTAACGACGACGGAACCGTCGACGTGTTCTCCGGTGGCCGGAAGATGAGAGTGGCGCTGCACCCTGCTCTCGCCGAAGACGAAGCCAGCCTGACCAGGGGAGCGGAAGTAGTTCTCAACGAGTCCCTGAACGTGGTGTTGGCCCGCTCCGCGGAGAAGTCGGGCGAGGTGGTAACCGTCAAGGACCTCCTCGATGACTCCAGGGCTCTAGTAGTGGGAAGAGCCGACGAGGAGAGAGTCGTCGACATCGCCGAGTCTATGGCCGGAACGAAGTTGCGCACGGGGGACACCGTTCTGATGGACTCGAGGACCGGTCTCATCCTTGAGAAGCTTCCGAGGCCCGAGGTGGAAGAACTGGTGCTCGAAGAGGTCCCCGACATCTCCTACGAGGACGTGGGTGGCCTCGACACCCAGATCGAGGCGATAACCGACGCCGTGGAGCTTCCCTTCCTGCATAGGGACCTCTTCGTGGCCCACAAACTCCCTGCGCCGAAGGGGATCCTGCTGTACGGGCCGCCCGGTTGCGGCAAGACGCTGATAGCGAAAGCCGTGGCTAACTCCTTGGCGAAGAAGGTCTCGGAGGCTACAGGGGACCGCAGCGCTCGCAGCTACTTCTTGAACATCAAAGGACCTGAACTGCTCAACAAGTACGTCGGTGAAACCGAGCGCCAGATACGACTGGTGTTCCAGCGCGCCAGGGAGAAGAGCGAGGAGGGTGTACCGGTGATCGTGTTCTTCGACGAGATGGACTCCCTTTTCCGAACGCGAGGCACCGGCATAAGCTCCGACATGGAGTCCACGATCGTGCCCCAGCTTCTGGCGGAGATCGACGGCGTAGAGGCCTTGCGCAACGTGATCGTAATAGGCGCCTCCAACCGGGAGGACCTCATAGACCCGGCGATCCTCAGACCGGGCCGGCTGGACGTAAAGATCAAGATAGAACGCCCCGACCGTGAAGCAGCCCAGCAGATCTTCGCCAGGTACCTGACATCTGACCTCCCGTTGGACGCCGCCGAGGTGGAGACCCTCGGGGGGGGTGACCGCGACAAGGCAGTCCTCGCGATGATCGAAGCGACCACGCTGGAGATGTACCGCGAAGACGAGGCCAACCAATTCCTTGAAGTCACCTACCAAAACGGTGACAAGGAGATCATGTTCTACAAGGACTTCGCGTCCGGAGCGATGATCGAGAACATCGTTCGCCGAGCGAAGAAACTGGCGATCAAGCGGGTCATAGCGTCCGGCACCCCGGGTATAAAAACCCGGGATCTGCTTGACTCGATCCGCCAAGAGTACAAAGAGTACGAAGACCTGCCCAACACGACGAACCCCGACGACTGGGCGAAGATCTCGGGCAAGAAGGGTGAGAGGATCGTCTACATACGAACCATCCGATCCCAAGGCGATGAGACCACGGGAGGCCGGGCGATAGAGAGGGTTGCCACCGGCCAGTACCTGTGATCTGCGTCTTGGCCGACCCAGTTCTTGACTCCCAGCGTTTATAGCTGCCTCGAAGTGCCGTTGAGTCGCTAAGGTCACTACCGTGGCGATCACCAAGGTCCTCGGAATGGAAACCGAATACGGGATCGTGATACGCGGCGGCGCCGAGTCGAACCCCGTCGCGGCGTCCTCCGCGTTGATCAACGCCTACGTGTCGGAGCGCAGCCGGCGCGTCGGATGGGACTTCGAGGACGAGACGCCCGGCCGGGACGCGCGAGGCTTCGGTAGGGAAGCGTCGATGCCACCGGAAGTGGAGACCCACCTGGTTAATACCGTGCTCACCAACGGTGCCCGCTACTACGTGGATCACGCCCACCCGGAGTACTCGACCCCCGAGTGCGCCAACGTGTACGACGTCGTCCTATACGACAGGGCCGGCGAGATGATCCTCGCGGATTCGGTCCGTTTTGCCACGGCCCTTCTCGGGCCCGGGCAGAGCGTGGTTGTACTCAAGAACAACTCTGACGGTAAGGGCAACTCCTACGGTAACCACGAGAACTACCTTCTGGATCGCTCCGTACCCTTCTCGCGGGTGATCACAGGTGTGATCCCGCATTTCGTAACCCGCCAGATTTTCACCGGATCGGGGAAAGTCGGCTGCGAAGTCCCCCCGCCCGACGGCCGCCACGTCGATTTCCAGTTGACTCAGCGGGCGGATTTCTTCGAGGAGGTCGTCGGTCTTGAGACCACGCTTAAGCGGCCGATCATCAACACCCGCGACGAGCCGCACTCCGACTCACACAAGTACCGCCGGCTTCACGTCATCGTCGGTGACGCGAACATGTCGGAAGTCGCATCCTTCCTCAAGGTAGGTTCGACCGCCGTAATTCTGTCTATGGTCGAAGACGACTGGTTCACCCGTGCCGGCAAGGACTTCTCGCTGCGATCGCCTGTGGCCGCCCTAAGGGAAGTTTCCTACGACCTGTCCCTCACGGCGCCTCTTGAGCTCCAAGACGGGCGGACCATGACCGCTTTGGAGATGCAGTGGGAGCACTTGGCACTTGCCAAAAAATACTCAGAGTCGTGCGGTCTCGACTCGGTGGGGGGAGAGACGGTAGGCAGGGACATCCTCAACAGGTGGGAGGACGTGCTCTCAGCCTTGGAGGCCGACCCGATGAGCCTGTCTGGACAGCTCGACTGGGTGGCGAAACTTCGCCTGTTCGAAGGATACAGGGATCGTCATGGTCTGTCTTGGAGCGACCACAGGCTGCGAGCCATGGATCTGCAGTACCACGATGTAGCGCCGGGTCGTTCGTTGTTCGCCCGTCTCGGGATGGAGACGCTCTTCAGCCCTGAGGAGGTGCGGCGGGCTGTCGACGAGCCGCCTGAGACGACCCGCGCCTACTTCAGGGGCAAGTGCCTCCAGCGGTGGGCCCCAGCCATAGCAGCGGCCAACTGGGATTCGATAGTGTTCGACCTGGGTCGGGAACCTTTGTGCCGGGTGCCGATGCTCGAACCTCTCCGGGGCACCCGCGCTCACGTCGAGGGCCTGCTTGCGAGGGTGACAAGCCCGGCCGAGCTCATCGAAGCGCTGAGCTCATAGGAAACGATCGCGGTAGTAGAGAATGACTGGGCTCATAGGCTGTTAGAGCCCCTACATTAAGTGGCCGCTACAAAAAAGAGGCCCTGAACAAGAAGAGGCTGTGTGCAATGGCAGAACGAGAACAGATCAAGAGGTCCACGACCTCCCGAAGCGACGACGCCGCCGTGGAGGAGGTCCCATCGACCAAGACCAAGAAAGGTGACGAGCTCAAAGCCGAACTCGATGACCTCCTCGACGAGATCGACGAGGTGCTGGAGGAGAACGCCGAGGAGTTCGTCAGGAGCTACGTCCAAAAAGGAGGCCAGTGAGAACACCGACGCCGACGAAGGTAGTGCCGGTCGTGGCGGCACGAAAGTGACGCTGCCCATGTTCGAGCCTGAGAGCTCCCCTGGGCCGAACTTCACTGAGCTTCTGCGCCGCTTGGAGCTGGACCCGTTCTCCGGGCCTCAGCACGGCGGGCCTCAGTACGGCGGAGCCTCACGCCCCGGCCCGGCTTCGACACAGCTACCTTTCGAGGTGCGTCACGCTACTACCATCGTCGCTCTTCGCTTTGCCGATGGTGTGGTGATGGCCGGCGACCGCCGGGCGACCGCGGGGTCGTCCATAGCGCACCGTGCCATGGACAAGGTGCACCCCGCTGACCGCTACAGCGGGGTTGCGATCGCCGGGGCAGCCGGGCCGGCTATGGAGATGGTCAAGCTCTTCCAGCTGCAGCTCGAGCATTACGAGAAGGTCGAGGGATCCACCTTAAGCCTCGACGGCAAAGCCAACCAGCTTGCGCAGATGGTCCGATCTCACTTGGGGATGGCCCTCCAAGGTTTCGTCGTGGTGCCGCTGTTCGCCGGCTTCGACCTGAAGCGGGAGACCGGGAGAATCTACTCTTACGACCCGACGGGTGGACGCTACGAGGAGACCGACTTTCACGCAGACGGATCGGGCGGCAGGGACGCTAAGACGACCGTCAAGCTTGGATGGAGTGAGGGCATTTCGCGTTCTCGTGCTGTCGAGCTGGCGGTTTCGGCGCTGTGGAACGCCGCCGACGAAGACTCGGCTACCGGCGGGCCCGACGCCATTCGAGGTATCTACCCTAGCGTAGCCACGATCACCTCAGAGGGCTTCGTGTACCTGGACCCTGCCGAGGTGGCAGAGCGCTTCGCTGCCGTCGTAGCCCTAAGCGCTCGGTCAGCGCCGACTCCTAGCAGCCAACCAGAGGAGCCGCTCCGATGAGCATGCCTTTCTACGTCGCGCCAGAGCAGTTCATGAAAGACAAGGCGGACTTCGCGCGCAAGAACATCGCCCGCGGCCGCCCCCTGGTAGCAACGGTGTACTCGGGTGGGATCCTGATCTGCGCGGAGAACCAGTCCAAGAGCCTTCACAAGGTGAGCGAGATCTACGACCGTATAGCGTTCGCCGGAGTTGGGCGCTACAACGAGTTCGACTCGCTGCGCCGGGCGGGGGTACAGCACGCGGATGTTAAGGGCTACCAGTTCAGCCGCGAGGATGTCGACGCCCGCTCCCTAGCGAATCTCTACGCCCAGTACATGGGGAACGTCTTCACGCACGAACTCAAACCTCTCGAGGTCGAGATTCTCGTCGCCGAAGTCGGGGAGGCCGGAACTCCCGATCAGCTCTACCACATCCTCTACGACGGCTCGGTCATGGATGAGGACAACCTGTGCGTCCTCGGCGGTGAAGCTGACGTAATCAGTGCACGCTTAGCTGAAGGTTACGACCCCCGTTGGAGCCTGGAGGAGGCTCTGAGACGAAGCGCAAGCGCACTCACAGCGGACAGGCCGGCTCAGGCCAAGGAGCTAGAAGTCGCCGTCCTCGACCGGGCCAACGGCCGGCGGGCTTTCCGGCGTCTCGACGAGGCCGAGGTGGCAGCAGCCCTCTCCGGGAGCTGACCGCCTCCGAGAGGGCGCCACACGGCAAGCTTACGGGTCGCTGAGACCCGGTTGGCGGAGCGCTTCGGGAAGGTGCAGAGCTCGCAGCTTTCCCATGACGTCGGACGGAAGTGATCGTGGTGTCAGGAGTGACACCACGATCATCGCGGCGAAAGCCAATGGAACCGTCCAGATGGCCGGCACCTGAACCAGGATCGCCGGCCATCCTGTGGTCGCTGCACCTGCCATCGCAGAAATCACGGCCCCTGACGCGCTCCCACCTCCGAGGAGGAGGCCCGCCAGCGCCCCACGCCGGGTCAGGCGGCTCCACCATATGCCCAAGATCAAAAGCGGGCAGAACGACGAGGCTGCCACGGCGAACGCCCATCCCACGAGGACGTTGATCGAACTGCCTCGCACCGCCAAGCCTGCGACGGTAACTACGAGCCCAGCTCCGAGAGCGGACAGCCTGAACGCCTTAACCCCCCCGGCAAGAATGTCATGAGATAAGGCTCCTGCCGTTGCGATTAGCAGGCCGGAGGAGGTGGACAGGAAAGCGGCGAATGCTCCCCCTGCGACGAGTGCGGAAAGGATCCGCTCACCAACCCCGCCCACAGCCAGGCGGGGCAGGACCAGAACCACCGTGTCCGTGGCTTTGGAGAGGTACAAACCTGGGGCCTCGATTCGCCCCAGCAGTGCGAGAAGGGCAGGCCACACATAGAAGCACGACAGGAGCATCACGACGATAGCGGTGGTGCGCCGGGCGGTCTGGCCGTCTGGGTTGGTGTAGAAGCGCACGAGGATGTGCGGCAGACCGAGAGCCCCGAGGAAAGTCGCCAGGATTATCCCATATGTCGCGGCAAGGGGATGGATCGAACGTCCGCCCAGCAGCAGGAGGGGAGATAGCCACTGGCGGTTGGTCAACACACCCGAAGTCGGTGTCGGGGCGGCTGAGCCGGCCGGGAAGGAGATGGAGGTGCCTGCCCCGACGTGGTGCACTCCCGGGGTCAACTCCACTGAGGCTGGGGGCGTAGCGTCGTGCGCTGTGCCATCGACGTAGCCGTGGATCACCACCCGAACGGGGACGGTCACCCGGATCCCTGTCTGCTCGGCGAAGCGGACTGTGGTCGCGCGCTCGAAGACTGCCGGCGCTTTGCCGGTGACAGCGTCGAGGGAAGGATGGTGGAAGACTGCTACCAGGGCAAGCGCAGGTAGAGCGATAGCGACCAGCTTCAGCCAGAACTCGAAGGATTGTACGAAGGTGATCCCTTTCATCCCACCGCTGGCTATTGCCCCGGTCACGACGACGCCTAGTACGACAACTCCTACCCAGTACGGTCCGCCGAAGGCGACTTGGAGGGTAACCCCGGCGCCTTCCATCTGGGGAAGCAGGTAGAAGCCGCAGATGACCAACACGAAACCGGTTGCGACCTTCCGGAGCATGGGCGAGTCGAGCCTGCCTTCGGCGAAGTCCGGGATGGTATACGCTCCGAAACGCCTCAGGGGTGCTGCCACCACGGCGAGGAGCACCAGGTAACCCGCTGCGTAGCCGACCGCGTACCACAGCGCTCCGACACCGTCAGCCATAGCGAGACCGGCAACTCCGAGGAACGATGCCGCGGACAGGTACTCGCCGGAAATGGCAGCGGCGTTGAGACCAGAAGGCACCTGACGTGCTGCGACGAGGAAGTCGTCTCTGGTTCGCGACACCCTGAGCCCCCGGGAGCCGACGACAGCAGTAGCGAGGCTGACGGCTACGACACCGACGACGGCCCCTGTGTCGGTCAATGCTTCTCGAACAGCGCAACGAAGCGCTCCTCGACCCTCGCCGCCCTGCGAACATACAGTACTGCCAGCACCACAAGTGGTGGGTATATACCGACTCCAAGCACTGCCACGGTGAGAGGGACACCGGCAACTGTGACTTTGACCAGGTTCGGTAGCAGCACGGAGAGGATCGGGAACGTGATCACCACCGCGGCAGCCGGGAGCAGCACTCCTAGAGCGACTCCGAGCTGAGCTCGTATCAACGAGCGCACAAGCGTCTCCCCGTAAGCGCCTTTAGCATAAAGGTCGGCAGCCGAAGGGATTGACCGCGTGACTGGGCTGGTGCCGGGATGAATGCCACCTCGCACGGTGACCCTCTCCGGCCTGGCCGGTGAGCTGCCTGAGCCGCCGGCGCTCAATGCTGGCGCCTGGCTAGAGAGACGAGATGGTCGTGAAGGTCCCTTACATGACGCCTGGCTACGCCGAGGGTTACATCGGGCAGCACGACGTACACTTTTCCACCGTCGCCGCGCAACTCCCGCACGGCTCTGAGGTTCACGAGATGCTGACGGTGAATCCTGGTGAACCCCTCGTTCGTCCAGGCGGCCTCAAGACGTGACATCGCGACCCTTACCAGGAGGCTCCGACCGTCGAAGGTGTGCAGGCGCACGTAGTCACCGGCGGACTCGACCCAGGCGACCTGGGAGCGTTCGACCAAAAGTGTCTTGCCAGCCTGTTCCACGACGACGATGTCCATGCGGTCTTGGTCGCTTCGGTCCTCGTCGCCTTTAGCGTTCTGCTCCCCACCAGGAGCTCCTTGCGTAGCTCGGACCGCCATCACCCTATGCAGTACAGGGTTAAGACGGTCAGCGTCGAGGGGCTTCAGCAGGTAGCCGACCGCTCCGACGTCGAACGCTTCGAGGGCATACTCGGCGTGGGCTGTCACAAAGACGACGCTCGGAGGGTCAGCGAAGCGGCTGATCACGCTTGCGAGCTCCAAACCCCCGAGCCCTGGCATGGCTATGTCGGCTATCACGAGGTCGAAGCTTCGGTCCCTCAACTCGCGCAGTGCGTTCGTGGCGTCCGAGGCGGCCACCACCCGTCCGGCGAGGCCTGAAGTGTTGAGCAGGAATTCCACCTCGTCCAAAGCTGGCAGCTCGTCGTCGACGGCGAGGACGTTCAAAAGCTTCACTGCGCTGCCAGCTTGGCGTAGCCCGACCCTGATCGCGGCGCGTGGCTGCGGAACTTCGGAACGCTGAAGCTTACTTTGGTACCCGCTCCCGGGGCGGTCTCTATGACCAGTCCGTGCCCGTCACCGAAAGTAGCCCGCAGACGTTCGTCGACGTTGTGCAAACCGACCGAGGCGCTCTTGCCTGCTAGAGCGCTTGCCACACGTCGAGCGTCGACACCGGCGCCGTCGTCCTCGACGCTTATCAATGCAGCCGCCCCTGAGTCGACCGCCTCGATTTTTATGCTTCCAGCTCCTTTAGGCTCGATACCGTGGCGGACGGCGTTTTCGACCACCGGCTGGAGGACGAGAGACGGCACTCGCACGCTCAAGACTTCCGGCGCAACTTTCAAGGTTACGCCCAACTTGGATCCGAACCGGGCTCTTTCGAGCTCGAGGTAGATGTCGACCAGCCGAAGCTCCTCTGCAAGGTTGGTGTACTGGGCGTGGCTGGCGAAGCTGTAACGGGTGAACTCGGCGAACGACACGAGCAGCTCCCGCGCTCTATCGGGGTCGGTGCGGACAAACGACTCGATAGCTGTGAGCGCGTTGTAGACGAAGTGTGGTGAGATCTGAGCCCGTAAGAATTGCAGCTCGGCCTGCACCGCTCGGCGCCGGGAAAGGTCCAGCTCGGCTAGCTCCAGCTGAGTGGAGACGAACTTGGCGACTTCCCCGCAGAGACGGAGCAGTCCCGGCGGAGCCGACGAGTCAACGGCGATCAGCGCTCCGACCACCTTCTGGTCCACTTGCAGCGGAACTGCGACCCCGGTGTTAAGCCCCCGCCCGGCGAGGTGGTCGCAGCGCAGGTCGTCGCCCGACAGAAGCACTGGACGTCCCTGGTCCATCACGCTGCGCACGGCGGCGCCCAGGAGATCGCAGTTCTTAGCCTCGACACCGTCACTGGCGATGACGCCCGTCTCGTCCCCGACGATCACCCCCGACGTTGCTAGCAGGGACCGTAGAGGCCCCAACGCCCGGCCGATCGCCTCGGCGCTCATTCCGCTGCGCAGCGCCGGTGCAGCCTGGTTGGCGATGCTCAACGCCTCGTAGGAGCCACGCTGGCCGGGGGTTACCAGCCGGCGCGGCGCCCAGAGCGCGTAGGCTCCGACGCCGGCGAGGCCGGCGACCGCAGCAGCTAGAACCACCCAGAGAATCATTGTCGGCGCAAATCCCCCGAAGACACCGTCGAACAGTCTGCCACACCCCCGACACGGCCCGCCTGAGGCGCCACGACGCGTAAGGATAAGTCGCCGTTCGTCGCACCGCTAGGACCTTTCGTCGCCTTGGCGTTGCCGTTCGGCGCAGGATCGGGGCCCTTCGGCGACGCAGCGCTGTTCGAGCAGGCACGCTGCTACCCACGCGATCAAATATGTGACTGTGGTCACCAAGTTGGGACCACGCTAAAAGACAGTGACGGGGGTACCGCAATGTCAGACCAGAACCAAGGATCCCAGAGCGTCGTTGTGATCAAAGAAACGCCTCCCATAGCGGACCCAGGCCCGCTGGGATTGGCCGGTTTCGCTCTCACGACGTTCTTGCTGTCAGTACACAACGCCGGCTGGGACAGAGGCACGGGGCTCGCGTGGCTTGGCTACGCGCTCGCCTACGGTGGCGTAGCCCAGATGCTCGCCGGTATGTGGGAGTTCAAGAACCGCAACGTCTTTGGAGCTACGGCGTTCACGTCGTACGGTGCCTTCTGGGTTGGCCTCGCACTGTGGGTAGAGCTCGCAGCGGGACACGCCAAGTCCGCAGCGCAGGCTAACAACGATCTCGGGTGGATCCTGCTCGGGTTCTTCATCTTCACCAC
>JAJZNG010000009.1 GCA_021847945.1 Actinomycetes bacterium
GGCCGGGTCGGACGTCTCGGCCGGGTCGGACGTCTCGGCAGCGTCGAGGGTGGACTCCAACCAGTCGGTTATGTCTCCCAGCGGCGCTCCGGGTGTGAACACCCTTGCCACACCGATCGAGGCGAGAGCTTCGACGTCAGCGTCGGGGATGATCCCCCCAGCGAAGACGAGGACGTCCCCGGCTCCGCGCTCTTTGAGCTCGGAGACGATCCTCGGGAACAGTGTCATGTGAGCCCCGGAGAGTATCGACAGGCCGACAGCGTCCGCGTCCTCTTGGATGGTGGTTTCGGCTATCTGCTCGGGCGTCTGGTGTAGGCCGGTGTAGATAACCTCGAAACCCGCCTCCCGAAGGGCTCGGGCTATGACCCGCGCCCCACGGTCGTGTCCGTCCAGACCGGGTTTCGCCACGACAACCCTGTATAGGCGCTTCATCGAAACCCGATCTTGGCAGGTTCGGGGCGCGACAAGCCAACCGGGTTGCGACCGCCTGCCGCCGGTCACGAAGCCGGCGGTGCTCCCGTCGAGCCGGCCGATTCGCGCTTAACCCACCGACAGCCGTACCCGATGAGGCACCCTGGTGGCATGAGACTGCAGCTGAAAAGCGCCGGGGCTGCGCAAGGTCTCGTCGAATCCCTGCGCCACGAGTTCGCCGAAGTGACTGGAGCCGCTCTGGAATGCGTGTTCGGCCCGGTCGGGATGGTGAAGCGTATCGTGGAAGAAGGCGAGCCGTGCGACGCTGTCATCCTCAGCGAGACCGTCATGTCGGACCTGGCCCGGCACTCGGCCGTCCTGGCCGGGTCGGTCGTGGCGATCGGTTGGGCCACTACCGCCGTGGCTGTCCGCCTCGGGGAGGCCACCCCGGACATCTCGACACCGGCCGGCTTTCGCAGCGCTCTTCTCGACGCTACGAGGATCCACGTGCCCGACTTCGCCGGCTCGACCGCCGGCAGGCATCTGACCTGGGTGCTCAGCCGGCTGGGGATCGCCGCCCAAGTCGAAGGTCGGCTGTGCGAGCATCGCAGCGGTGCCGAGGCGATGGCACATCTGGCGGGCGAAGAGGGCCCCGCAGCTCTGGGCGTCACCCAGGCTCCAGAAATTTTGCTCACCGCCGGGGTGACCCTCGGCGGCGCCCTCCCGGGAGATCTGGGCCTCAGTACCCTCTACGTGGCGGGTGTTGCGGTGTCCTCCCAGGCGCCCGATCTCGCAGGGCGGCTCGTGGCCTTTCTGACCTCGGCGGGGACCGTCGAAGTCCGCCGCGACGCTGGTTTCGACGTGGCCGGCTGAACCGGCTGGACGTACGCGGTGGCTTTTAGGCCCGCGCCAGGGGTGCCAGGGCGAGCGACAGGTGCTTCTCGCCTACCGAGGGGAAGCGCACCCGCGCCTCGGCTTTTTCGCCTTCCCCGCGGACGTCTATGACGATCCCCTCCCCCCATTTGGCGTGCACCACCGCCTCGCCGGGCCGCAGCCCCAGACGTTCCGCTCCTTTCCCGGCGACCGGACCCCGCCTGGGCTGGCTGAGAGCGGACTCGACGATCCTGTCGCGTCCCGACAGACCTTCCAGGCTCGCCCGCGAACCCCGAGCTCTTCTGCCGCTGACGTTCTTGATGACGCTCGCCGGGATCTCCGACAGAAACCGCGACGGCGGGTTGTAGAGCGTCTGGCCCCACAGGCTTCTACACCACGCGTTTGTCAGATAAAGCCTTTCCCTGGCACGGGTTATGCCAACGTACGCCAACCGGCGCTCCTCGGCCATCTCGGAAGGCTCCGACAGGGAGCGCATGTGGGGGAAGATACCGTCCTCCATCCCCACGACGAACACCACCGGGTACTCGAGGCCTTTCGCCGTGTGAAGGGTCATGAGCGTGACCTTCGAGTCGTCCTGTTCGATCTCGTCGCTGTCGGCGACGAGGCTCACCTCCTCCAAGAAGGCGTCCACCGTCTCCGCCTGGCGGGCCGAGCCGATCAACTCCTCGATGTTCTCCAACCGCCCAGCCGCCTCGTGGGACTCTTCCGTGACCAGCTCGCCGTGATAGCCGCTACGCTCAAAGATCGCTTCGAGCAGGTCCGCCGGTCCGGCCGGGGCCGGGGACGGGGCCGGGGAAGCCGAAATTTGCTGGCCGCCGGCGGGAGGTGCCGCCATGGCACGAAGGTCGGCCATCAAAGCGTCCAGGCGGCGCAGCCCGCTCAGCGCTTTGCCGGCAACCCCGGCCTCCTCTGCGTGCGACACCGCCTCGGCGAAGGTCGTCCGATGCTCCGCAGCCCAACGCTCCAGGCGTTCGACGCTGGTGTCGCCGACACCGCGCTTGGGCACGTTCACTATCCGCTTGTAGGAGACCTCGTCGTCGGGGTTAACCACGGCCCGAAGGTAGGCAAGGATGTCCTTCACCTCCCTACGGTCGTAGAAGCGGGTTCCGCCGACGACCTTGTAGGGGATGTCGCGCCGTACCAGTTCCTCCTCGACTGCTCGGCTCTGGGCGTTCGTACGGTAGAAGACGGCCATGTCACGCCACTCGTAGCGGGGACGGCCTTCGGCGCCTGGCCGGTGCAGCGAAGCGACCTCGGAGGCCACCCAGGCCGCCTCGTCGTGCTCGTCCTCGCCCTGGTAGCACACGATTGGCTCGCCGGCTCCCCTGTCGGTCCACAGCGCTTTGGCTTTGCGTCCCTCGTTGTTGGCTATTACAGCGTTAGCAGCGTCGAGGACGGTCTGTGTGGAACGGTAGTTTTGCTCCAACACCACGACCTTCGCGTTCGGGAACGCCCTTTCGAACTCCAATATGTTTCGGACGTCCGCCCCGCGCCAGCCGTAGATGGACTGGTCCGAGTCTCCCACGACGGTGACCTGGCGGTGGTCGCCTGCCAGGAGAAGCACCAGTTCGTTCTGCGCCCGGTTGGTGTCTTGGTACTCGTCGACCAAGACGTGACGGAACCGGCTCCGATAACCGTCGAGGACGTCGGGGCACGCCTGTAAGACGTTCACCGCCACGAACAGAAGGTCGTCGAAGTCCATCGCGTTGGCAGCGTGGAGGCGCTGCTGGTACTCCCGGTAGACGTCGGCGGCTTTGCGCTCCATCGGCGTTCGCGCCCGGGATGCGTAGGTTTCGAAGTCGACGAGGTCGTTCTTCGCCGCGGAGATGTACCCTGCGATCGCCCGCGGCGGGAACTTCTTGGAGTCCAAGCCGAGGTCCCTGACCACGTAGCCGACGAGGCGCTGCGAGTCGGACTGGTCGTAGATGGTGAAGTTCGAGCGGTAACCGAGGCGCGTGGCGTCGCGTCGCAAGATCCGGACGCAAGCTGAATGGAACGTGGAAACCCACATCTTCGCCGCAGCGGGGCCGATCAGGGCGCCGACGCGTTCGCGCATCTCCCCGGCGGCTTTGTTCGTGAAGGTGATCGCCAGGATCTCGAACGGGGACAGTCCCGCCTCTGACACCAGCCAGGCTATACGCCGGGTGAGAACCCTCGTCTTTCCCGACCCTGCCCCTGCTACGACTACTAGGGGACCTTCGGGGTGTGCTACGGCTTCCGCCTGGGCTGGGTTCAGGTCGCCTAGTAGGTGTTGGGCCATCGCGAGGGTCTAGGGTACCGGTTGACCGGCGCGCACATGGCTCGACCGGGCGACAATCGACAGGAGGGTTAGGTCCAAGTGACAGGTATATGCGAGGGACGGGTGGTGGTCGTGACCGGCGCCGGGCGGGGTATAGGCCGCGAGCACGCTTTGGAGTTCGCCCGTCAAGGGGCGAAAGTGGTCGTCAACGACCTCGGCTCGAACACTGACGGCACCGGCAGCTCCGCAGGCCCGGCGGGCGAGGTGGTAGACGAGATCAGGGCTATGGGAGCCGAGGCGATCGCCAACGGCGACGACGTGTCGGATTTCGACGGCGCCAGCCGGATGATCCGCTCGGCTATAGACACTTTCGGGCGTATCGACACCCTCGTCAACAACGCCGGGATCCTCAGGGACCGGATGCTGGTCAACATGACCCCCGACGAGTGGGACGCCGTGATCAGGGTGCACCTGCGCGGCACTTTCGCCCCGACTCGGGCCGCTTTGGACTTCTGGCGGGAGCGTTCCAAAGCAGGCGAGGACAACGACGCCCGGATCGTCAACACGACCTCCCCTTCGGGCATATACGGCAACGTCGGCCAGACGAACTACGGGGCCGCCAAGGCAGGGATCGCCTCTTTCACGATCATCGCCGCTATGGAAGTCGCCCGCTACGGAGTCACGGTGAACGCCATCGCCCCGGCCGCTCTTACCCGCATGACCGAGAACCTGGGCATGGGTCAACGAGCCGCGGACATACCCGACGACCAGTTCAACCCGCTGTCAGCCGACAACATCTCCCCTATCGTCGTGTGGCTCGGAAGCTCGGAGTCCGCGGGGATCACCGGCCGGGTGTTCAACGTGATGGGAGGGCACCTGAGCGTCGCGGAGGGATGGGTTGAAGGTCCCGCCGCGGACAAGGACGGCCGCTGGGATCCCGCCGAGCTGACCGGGATAGTCCCAGACCTGGTGGCGCGAGCCGCTCCGAACGCCGCCATGTCGGGCAGGCGTTCCTGAGCCGGTCCGCACCTGCGTAACGCAGCCCCGAAGACAGGGAGCCGCGAGGTGCCGTTCGACGTGAGCACGGTCCTACAGATCGACGATCTTTCGGTTCGATACGGGCCGGTCGTAGCCCTCGACCGTGTGAACTTGACGGTGCGCCGTGGCGAGATCGTGGCGCTCGCCGGGGAGAACGGCGCCGGCAAGTCGACCCTGATCCGCTGCGTCGCCGGCGACATCCGCCCCGAGCACGGAAAGATGACGGTGCTCGGCGAGACACTCGACCCTGGAGCGCGGATCTCTTCGCGCACCGGGGTCGCCGTCGTCTGGCAGGACTTGGCGCTGTGCGACAACCTCGACATCGCATCTAACGTCATGCTCGGTGCCGAGACTCGGCGTCTCATGTTCTCCGAGACTCGTTTTCACTCCAAGGCGACCGAAGTCCTGGGACGTCTCGGCATCGGCCTGCCGTCCACTTCGACGACGGTCGCGGACCTCTCCGGCGGGCAGCGCCAGCTGGTGGCCGTCGCCAGGGCGATGCGGGACCGCCCCCACCTGCTGATACTCGACGAGCCGACGGCGTCCCTCGGCGTGGCCGAGTCCGCGAGGGTGGAGAGCCTTGCCGCTTCGCTTCCCGCTCAGGGCACCACCGTGATGATCGTCTCCCACGACGTCGAGCAGATGTTCCGCCTGGCCGACCGCATCGTGGTGCTACGGCGCGGGAAGGTCGTGGCCGAGGTGCTACCCGAGGAGTCCCACCCCGACGAGGTAGCCGCCCTTTTGTCCGGCCAGCCCGCCGAAGGGTCACCGCGCCGGCAGTTGAGCCGTCTGCAGGACCTGGCCGACCAGCTTGCGTCCGCGTCGCCTTCGTCGGGTCTCACCTTGATCATCTCAGCCCTGGCGGCGGCTTTGGGTATAGGCCAGCTGTGCGTCCACGTGCGTGAAGGGTCCGTGATGAGACTCGCCGGGCACGTAGGCCTGCCGGAGCACCTGGTCCGCCAGTGGGCTGACCTGCCCGTCGGCGCCATGGTGCGCTCGGAGATCCCCCGGGAGCGGCCCGCCGCCGGGGACAGTTGGGGTGCCACCCTGCCGAGCGGCTGGGAGACTATCCGCCGGGACGCACGACGGTCTGGTTTCAAGACCTCTTGGAGCTTGCCTTTCACCAGCCCGCAGGGGGACTCGGGTGTTATCACTATCCTCTCCGAGGAGGTCGGCGAGCCGACGCGCGACGACCTCGAACTGGCCTCCCTGTACGCCGGTTACGCCGCTAATGCCCTCGAACGGGACCGGCTCCTCGGCGAGCTCACCGTTCGCAACCGGGTGCTCGAAACGATCCGCGAGGTGCTCCAGGCGCTCGCGGGACCCGCTGCGCTGGAGGTGAGCCTTCGGGTGGCGTTGCGAGCGCTTCAAGCTGGTCTGGGAGCCCGCTACGTCGCCGTGGTGACCCGCAGGGTCTCGGAGCCCGAGCCAGCGTTTCGCGCCTGGGTCGGGCCGGACCCGGACGCGTCGGGCTCTGCTCCCATCGACCTTCTCGATGTTGCTAGGCGATCCCTGGGAGGCCATCCCGGCGTTGAGCGAGACCGATCCGGCGACCCTGGCAGGCCGCAAGCAGCGAAGCAGTACATGGTCGCGGACTTCCCCGCCCCAGACGGCCGAGGCGCCCTGGTGGTGCGATGGGATAGGGCCCTTTCGGCCGCGCCGGTCGGCGCCGGAGTGGACGTCGCCGACCGGCGCGCAGTGCTCGACGACGCTGCCAGCTCCATCCGCCTGGCCCTAGAACGGGAGGAGTCCGAGCGGGCGCAACGTGAGACGATGGCCCTGCGCAGCTCTCAGGCGCTGCAACGCCAGTTCCTCTCGTGGCTCTCTCACGAGCTGCGGACGCCGCTCACGGCCATCTGTGGGTACGCGTCGTCGCTCATGGCCCCCGACGTGCACTGGGACTCCGCTTCGCAGCACCGCTTTTTGGAGCGCATAGACAGCGAGTCCGCCCGGCTCGGGCGGCTCGTCGAGGACCTCCTCGATTTCAGCGCGATCGACGCGGGACTTCTCCGCCTAAACCAAGACTGGTGCGAGCTACCTCTGGTGTTGGAGGCGGCCCGCTCGTGCCTCCCGTCCCCGCTCTGCGACGCTGTCAGCCTGTCCTACCCCCAGGACGTCCCGGTCCTGTGGGCGGACCACGACCGCTTGGAGCAGGTGTTCGTAAACCTCTTCGACAACGCCGTCCGCCACAACCCCCCCGGCACTGCGGTCAATGTGAGCGTCAGCGTCGAAGCGGACGGGGGCGTGACGGTAACAGTCAGCGACGACGGGAGCGGCATAGCTCCCGAAAGGCTGGTGTCCCTGGCCGGTCCGGGTGAGAGGCGCGGCCGATCAGGCGGATCCGGGCTGGGATTGTCCATCGCCAAAGGGATCGTAGAAGCTCACGGGGGCGATCTGCGCATCACCACCTCAGACCACGGGACTCTCGTCGAGGTCCGCCTGGTCAACACCCATTCGGAGGCACAAGCGTCGTGACGACCGTAATGATCGTCGAGGACGACCCGAACATCGTCGACCTGATCAGGTCGAACCTGGTGGTCAGAGGCTTCGACACCCTGGTCAGCAACGAGGGCGCTCGCGCCTTGAACCTCCTCGACACCGAAAACCCCGACATCGTGCTGCTCGACCTGATGCTTCCCGACGTCGACGGGTTGGAGATCTGCCGTTTGATCCGGGAGCGCTCCAACGTAGGCGTGATCGTCGTGTCAGCGCGCGGCGGCGAACGCGACAAGGTGTCGGCGCTCAACGTCGGGGCCGACGACTACATGACCAAACCTTTCAGCATCGAAGAGCTGCTCGCCCGGATCACCGCAACCCTGCGACGGACGCGTGTCGCCGAGACACCTGCAGCGCCCCCTGAGACGATCATCGTGAGGGACATCGAGATCGACGTGGCGGCCCGCCAGGTCGAACGCGCCGGCAGGGTGATACACCTGACTCCCACCGAGTTCGCCCTGCTTCGCGAGCTGGCCGAGCACCGCGGCAAGTCCCTCACCCACGCGCAGCTGCTTCGCCGGGTGTGGGGCAGAGGTTACGAAACCGAGACCGAGTACCTGCGGGTCTATGTGCGGCGTCTGCGCTCCAAGCTCGAATCGGAGGGAGACGAGCCTCTGATCCTCACCGCTCCCCGCGTCGGCTACCGCCTGACCGCCGACTGAGCGCCGCAAGCCCAGGCGACGCCGCCTGAGAGCACGCCGGGCGCCCCGCCCGTAAAGAAACTTTAAGCTTTTGTTAATGTGATGTTAAGAATTTTAACGGGTCGTTGACGCCGCCGGTCGTAACGTCACCACTGACATCGACAAAAAGTCGAGACATAAAGTCCCTCGCAGACCTCGTCCAGGGGGCCGGTCTGCCGGGACCCATAGCCAAGGAGAAGCCCGAAGTGACTCACAAACGCGCGTTCGCTGCGTTGTTCGTCGGAGCCGGCCTGGTCGCCGGAGCCTGCACAAGTAGCTCGACCAAGACGTCCAGCGCCACGAGCGCGACGACCGCCGCCCCGTCTAGCTCGACCACGGCCGGTTCCACCTCCGGCTCGGCACCGAGCATCTCGATAGCCTCTTTCACCCGAGATTTTTCGGCGATGTCGCAACTCAAGAGCCTTGCCGCCCAGGGCAAGGGCAACATCGCTGCGATCCTCCCCGACACGGTCTCGTCAGCTCGCTACACCGAGTTCGACGCCCCCTACCTAAAGCAGGCGTTCACCGACGCAGGGTTGACCTCGTCGCAATTCACGATCCAAAACGCCCAAGGCAGTGACACGACACAGCTGACCGACGCCCAGTCCGACATCGCGTCGGGTGCCAGCGTGCTGATCGTCGACCCCCTTACGAGTGGTGTCGGAGCCCAGATCGAAAGCTACGCGAAAAGCCACGGCGTCCCGGTCATCGACTACGACCGCCTGACCCTTGGAGGTAGCCGCTCGTATTACGTGAGCTTCAACAACGTCGAAGTCGGCACCCTCCTCGGTCAGGGCCTCGTGTCGTGCGTGTCGGCGTGGAACGTCAGCCACCCCAACGTCATCGTCATGCGGGGCTCCGCCACCGACAACAACGCTACGCTGTTCGCGCAAGGCTACGATGCGGTGATGGCCCCGTACTTCAGCTCGGGCAAATGGACCGAGGTTGCCCAGCCGGCAGGGACCTGGCAGCCGACCAAGGCTCTCACGGAGTTCCAGCAGGCGTACACGGCTAACAAGAACGCGAACGCTGCGCTGATCCCCAACGACGAGAACGGGGCTCCGATCATCTCCTACCTGCAGTCCCTGCACATCCCAGCGAAGACGTTCCCGACCACCGGCCAGGACGCCACCCTCGTCGGCCTACAGAACGTCCTATCGGGATACCAGTGCGGCACCGTGTACAAGCCGATCTACGAAGAGGCCCAAGCCGCAGCCGCCCTCGCAATGTACCTGAGGGCTGGCCAGACACCACCCGCCGCTCTGGTGAACGGCCAGACGGCCGACACCACCTCAAACACCCAGGTGCCGTCGGTTCTGCTCAAGCCTGAATGGGTCACCCCGTCGAACATGGCCTCCACGGTCATCGCCGACAACTTCGTGACGGCTTCGCAGCTTTGCACCGCCCAGTTCGCTTCGGACTGCAGCGCCGCCGGCATCTCCGGGTAGCGACGTGGCCGCTACCGTCCCAGGGAGGTGCCTGCAAAGGTGAACCTGCCAGCCGATCCAAGCGTCGAAGCCGGACCCTCATCTGCGGGTCCGGCTTCGGCCGCCGGCCGTTCCGACGGCCGAGTTACCACGGCGTCTAACACTAAATGGCTCCTAGAAACGAAGGGGATCACCAAGCGTTTCGGGGCGGTCGAGGCCCTCAGCGACGTCAACCTCCACGTAGCTCCCGGCGAGGTGACAGCACTTCTCGGCGACAACGGCGCAGGCAAGTCGACGCTGATCAAATGTCTCGCCGGTATCCACGAACCCGAGGAAGGCCAGATGATCTTCGACGGCCACCCTGTGCGCATCCGTGGCCCCAAGGTGGCTACGGGTCTTGGCATCGAGACCGTCTACCAGGACTTGGCGCTGTGCGACAACCTGGACATCGTGCAGAACATGTTCCTCGGACGCGAGCTGACGAACAGCCGCCTCTTAGACGAGGACTCGATGGAGAAGCAGGCCCGTCAGACACTCGCCGAGCTTTCGGTCACCACCGTACGGTCGATACGCCAGCTGGTCGGCTCCCTGTCGGGCGGTCAACGCCAGGCGGTCGCAGTCGCCAAGGCTGTGATGCAGAACGCCCGCATGGTGATAATGGACGAACCTACCGCCGCTTTAGGCGTAGCCCAGACGGCTATGGTCCTCGACCTGATAAGGACGCTGAGATCCCGGGGGATCGCAGTGTTGGTCATATCCCACAACCTAAACGACGTGTTCAAAGTTGCCGACCACATCGCGGTGCTCTATCTGGGTCGCCTTGCGGTCGAGGCTCCCGTAGGAGCGTTCGACCAGCAGTCGGCTGTTTACGCTATTACCACCGGCCGCTTCGATCCGAACACGATCGAGGCCTCTGCGACAGTGCAGGCGATCGAATGACAAGATTCTCCGAACCTTCCACCGAAGCCGGCAGCGACGTCTCGGCGACGCAACCACCGGAGCAGGTGGTTACGCTTCTCGACCCGGCTAGCGCTGCTGACAACATGCGGGACTACCTGCGTGCATGGATCGTGCGGATAAAAAACGGCGAGAGCGGCATGCTTCCAGTGGTTCTCGGGCTGATCCTCATCGTCATCATCTTCCAGAGCCAAAAGTCGGTTTTCCTCTCCGCTGGGAACCTCACGAACCTGTTCACCCAGTCCGCGACCTACATTCTTCTGGGCATGGCAGAGGTGTACGTGCTGCTCCTAGGCGAGATCGACCTGTCGATCGGCTACGTGGGCGGCGTGGCGGGTGTCGTCACCGTCGCCACGGCAGCGCCTCCTGGTGACCATCCGTGGTGGGTTGCGATCCTCGCCGGTCTGGTCGTCGCGACGATCATCGGGATCATCCAAGGCCTCGTCATCACACGGCTTCGGGTTCCGTCGTTCGTTGTGACCCTTGCAGGCCTTCTTGGCTGGGAGGGTGTGCTCATCTTCCTCGCGGACCGCGAGGGCGGCACCAACGGGGGTGGGACGATCCGCCTGTCGAACAGCATCCTGTTGGACCTGGTAAACGGGAACTTGAGCGTCGCAGCCGGCTGGATAGTCCTGGTCTTGGGGGTGGCCGGCTTCGCGGTGTTCCTGATCGCCCGCGACCGTCACCGGCGCCGGCACGCCTTGGTGGTGCCACCGCTGGGCCTGACGATCGCCAAGATCGTCGCCGTCGCCGTCGCCGGTTTCGCGGTGGTGGCTATCTGCAACACCAACCGGGGTCGCATCGTCTCCCACCCAGTCCAAGGCGTCCCGTGGGTTGTCCCGATAGTCCTCGGAATTTTCATGCTCTGGACGGCGCTGCTCGGCCGCACCCGCTTCGGTCGTTACGTCTACGCCATCGGCGGTAACGCCGAGGCCGCGAGGCGGGCCGGGATCAACCTCGGGAGGATTCGCACCGCCGCTTTCGCCTTGACCGGTCTCACCGCGGGTCTAGCCGGGGTGATCCTCGCATCCCAGCTCGGCTCCATTTCGAGCAACGTCGACGGGGGTTCCCTTGTCCTCTACGCCGTCGCAGCTGCGGTGATCGGCGGCACAAGCCTGTTCGGCGGCCGGGGCAAGATGCTCTACGCGGTTATCGGCGGACTCGTCATCGCCACGATAGCGAACGGCATGGGGCTGATCGGTCTGAGCGCCTCGGCGCAGTACATGGTCACCGCGCTGGTGCTGCTGGCCGCCGCCTCGGTGGACGCCCTTGCAAGGCGTAACTCGACTAGAACTGCCTAGCCGGACGACGCCGCGGGCGCGAAGCTCATATGCCTCGCGCCCGCGGCGTCACTCCCATTCGATCGTCCCGGGGGGTTTGGACGTCACGTCGTAGGCGACACGGTTCACGCCGGGCACCTCGCTTATTATCCGGCTGGACAGGCGCTCCAACACGTCGTAGGGAAGCCGGGCCCAGTCGGCGGTCATGGCGTCGTCCGAGGTGACGGCCCGGATGATGATCGGGTAGGCGTAGGTCCGCTCGTCGCCCATCACGCCCACGGTGCGTACGACGGGAAGCACGGCGAAGCTCTGCCACAGCTCACGCGACAACCCGGCCCGGCGGATCTCCTCGGCGACTATGGCGTCGGCGGCGGCAAGGATCGCCACCCTCTCGGATGTCACCGTGCCGACGATGCGCACGGCGAGCCCGGGTCCGGGGAAAGGCTGGCGCCACACGATCTCCTCCGGCAGGCCGAGCTCCTCGCCGACCGCCCGAACCTCGTCTTTGAAAAGGTTACGAAGCGGCTCTACGAGCTCGAAGGCCATGTCGTCGGGAAGGCCGCCGACGTTGTGGTGGGATTTGATCTTCGCTGCGTCCTTGGTGCCCGACTCGATGATGTCGGGGTACAGCGTTCCCTGTACGAGGAAGCGGGCGTCGCCGAGGTCTGCTGCTGCCTCCTCGAAAACCCGGATGAACGTCTCGCCGATGATCTTGCGCTTGCGTTCCGGGTCGGCGACGTCGTTGAGAGCGCCGAGGAATCGGTCACCCGCCTTGACGTGGACGAGGTCGATGTTGAACTGCTCGCCGAAGGTGGCCTCGACCTGTTCGGCTTCGCCGGCGCGAAGAAGCCCCGTGTCTACGAACACGCACGTGAGCTGCGAGCCGACCGCCTTGTGGACGAGAGCGGCGGCCACCGCCGAGTCGACCCCGCCCGACAGGCCGCATATGATCCTCTCGGAGCCGACCTGCGCGCGGATCGCCTCCGTCGCCGCCTCGATCACAGACGTCATCGTCCACGACGGGCGACAACCGCACACGTCGTAGAGGAAGGCTTTGAGGATCTCCTGACCGCCGTGGGTGTGGACCACCTCCGGGTGGAACTGGACTCCGTACAGCCCCCTGGAAGGGTCTTCGAGTGCCGCCACGGGGGCGTCGGGGGTGCTCGCCGTAGCGACGAACCCGGATGGAACTTCGACGATGGCGTCAAAGTGGCTCATCCACACGTCGAAGGCGGGTGGTACCGAGGCGAAAAGCACCGACGGGGCCCGGCCCTGAGAGGAAACCTCGAGTTGCGTACGGCCGTACTCGCCTTTGGATGTCGCGGCGACGGTGCCGCCAAGCTGGTTGGCTATGAGTTGAGCCCCATAGCAAATTCCGAGGACCGGTATACCTAGCTCGAACAGTTCCGGGTCGGCGAGGGGGGCGCCGGGCTGGTTGACCGACTTCGGCCCGCCGGAGAGGATTATCCCCGCCGGGCGTCGTGCGGCGACCTCGGCGGCTGTCACATTCCGTGCGACGATCTCGCTGTACACGTGGGCTTCTCGCACACGCCGGGCTATGAGCTGCGCGTACTGGGCGCCGAAGTCTACGACTAGGACTGGGGACGGTGAGGGCTCCGGTTTGGCCACGCCGGTGCCTAGTGGCCCATTCCTACGCCCTGCGACCTTTGCAGGCTTTTACCCTCGGTCTGCAAGGCGGGGGCGACCATCACCTCAGCTTTTTGGAACTCTTTCACGGTCTCGTAGCCGCATGTTGCCATGGAGGTTCGTAGAGCGCCGAACAGGTTGAGGCGGCCGTCGTTCTCGTGGGCTGGGCCGACGAGAATCTCTTTCAGAGTGCCTCTCGTAGCCGTCTTGACGCGAGCCCCACGTGGCAGCGTCGGGTGGAAGGTGGCCATCCCCCAGTGGTAGCCGCGTCCGGGCGCTTCGACGGCGGCGGCGAGCGGCGAGCCGATCATCACCGCGTCCGCTCCGCAGACGATCGCTTTCGCGATGTCGCCGCCTGTGCCCATCCCGCCGTCTGCGATCACGTGGACGTACACCCCCGTCTCGTCGAGGTGCTGGGCTCTGGCGGCCCTAGCGTCGGCGATGGCCGTCGCCTGAGGGACTCCGATACCCAACACACCGCGGGTCGTGCAAGCGTGGCCGGGGCCGACACCCACGAGCACTCCGACAGCGCCGGTTCGCATCAGGTGCAGCGCCGCCTGGTAGGAGGCGCAGCCGCCGACGATGACGGGTATGTCGAACTCACGGATGAAGCGCTTCAGGTTGAGCGGCTCGACCGTCTTGGACACGTGCTCGGCGGACACGACGGTCCCTTGGATGACGAATAGGTCCAGCTCGGCGTCTAAGAGGGCGGGGGCGAACTGCTCTGTGCGCTGGGGGGTCAGCGACGCGCACGCCACCACGCCCGCGGCTTTGATCTCTCTCACCCGCTCGGCGACCAGCTCTGCCTTGATCGGCTCCGAGTAGATCTGCTGCATCCGGGCGGTCGCCTTGTCAGCGTCCAAGTGGGAGATCTCTTCCAGCAGCGGTTCGGGGTCCTCGTAGCGGGTCCAGACGCCTTCCAGGTTGAGAACCCCGAGACCGCCGAGACGTCCGATCTCGATTGCTGTCGCCGGGCTGACGACACCGTCCATAGCCGAGGCCATCAGGGGAAGTTCGAACTGGTATGCGTCGATCTCCCACGTGATGTCGACGTCCTCGGGGTCGCGGGTTCGCCTACTTGGGACTATGGCGATGTCGTCGAACCCATATGCCCGGCGGCCGGTTTTGCCTCGTCCGATCTCGATATCTGCCACGACCGTCCTCGCTTAGCTGTCGATGTTTGACCCTCAAGCGTAGTAGAGACGCTCAGCGAACCCCGCCCAGCGCGACCGTGATAGTCGCCAAGGCGAACAGTGGGACGGTGGCTATGCAGAACCCTCTCGCCAGGCGGCTGGCACGCCAAGACCCTTCCATGTCCCCACGTCGTGCCCGCGACGTGCAAAGCAGAGAAAAGATCGCCGCCGCAATACCGGTCGGCAGGAAGAGGAAGATGCTGAGCAGGGAAACCCAGAAATAGTTCGGCGGCTCGCCCCGCGTCGCCATCCAGGAGGTCCTGTCAGGGCCGGCGAGCCTGGCGCGCAAGGCCGTCGAGCGGCGATCCACACCCAAGGCCCAACGTCGACCAGCGGGCACCGGTGGAATCCCACCCGGAGCACCTCGCCCCGAGCCTTGAGCGCTGTAGGGGGGAAATGCGGGAGGTGGTTCGGTCGGTGTCGGCGATGCGCTCCCGGCCGGCCACTGGCGGGGCGGTGGGGGCCAGGCGGCAGACTTGTCCGGCACCGGGGTGTTAGCTGCGACGGCGGGCTGACCTTCCGCCACAGCCTGCCTGGGCTCGCCGACCGGCAAACCCCACGCAGGCCTGGCCTGGCCTGTGTCAGCCCCGGCAAAGCCTCGCTGGTCGACTTCGGGTTCGCCGCCGGCGCCGGCGGCCCTGGTAGCACCTTGGGCGGCTATCACGGACGTCCTGCGCGAAGGCGCCTTCGGGAGTGACTCGGCGTGAACGCCAGCGGCACGCTGTATGGCCTCTCCCCTGTTGGTGGGCGCCCGGACCGCGGGCGGCTCGGACCGTTCGACCCGCGGACGGGCTAGGGCTGCCCCGCACCTGGCGCAGGCCGTATCGGCCGGCTGGCCTGCCACGGTGCCACAGCGGGGACAGAAGATCACGTTCCCAGGTTACCCCCAAGTGCCGACGTTGCCTTCGCGTGTGCTACCACTAGCCCTAAAAGTTCGCTGAGCATTCTTGCTGTCGCCCCCCAGACCGTGTCGTCGTGGAGCTCGAAGAACTCGATGCAACGCTCATCCGAGCCTGCCGGGGCCCAAACCTCCTGCCTGTAGACCTCGGGTCGGGTGAGCTCCACTAAAGGAACAGTAAAGGCGCGTTCCACTTCCGCTGGGTTGGCGACCAGATCGGGCCGGGATTCGAGCCGTCCCACGAAAGGCGTGATCGGCGCAACGTCGAGAGCCGTCGTTGCCGTCGACAGGCGCCCTATCACCTCGACGTCGCCGGGCGGTATGCCGACCTCCTCGGAGGCTTCCC
>JAJZNG010000193.1 GCA_021847945.1 Actinomycetes bacterium
CAGGTTCCACGTGAGCACGGAAAGCTCCACGCCGTCTTCGACCTGGACGGTCGTGCGCTCGGTACGTTGGTCGGTCATATATACAAGTTTGGCGGCAATCGCGGTGTTGTCGGCGAGACCTCACGGCCCGAGCCCTTGGGAAGGCCCCAAGGGCCTACTTGTGCGATAGGGCTTCCACCGATTCTTCGAGCAGGAAACTCAGCCACAGATACGCGGACTCTTCCGGGGTCTCTGGCTTGCGGGGACGGTCGTCCTCTTGGACGTCGAGGTAGGTTCCCAGGACCAGCCGCATCGAGTTCACCGCCTTGACCCAGGCGAGCATTTGCTCTTCGCCCAAGCTCGTCCCCGAGAGCGATGCGATCACCGTGCGGCACTCGTCGCGGTGCCGTTCGACCAGGTCGTCCTGCATGAGCCTCCGGTACTCCTCTTGGCGGTCGAGGTCCGTCGGCTGGTTGTATGCGGGCGGGAAAAGCCGCTGCATCACAGGCGCGCCCGGGTCGTCTAGCAGGGCGAGCAGCTGAGACATCAACTCACCGAGAACCTTGCGCAGCCCGTCGTCGAGAGCGATCCGGTATGTTGCTGTCTTAGCGTCCCATTTGAAAGTCCGAGACGAGAAGCGCGGGATCAGCTGTCGTGCTCCATAGTCGCCCATAGGCCGTGTTCATGCAGACGGAAGACGTCCATCTCTGCCTTCTCTCTGGGGCCGTGAGACACGACCGCCTTACCCTTGTGGTGGACATCGAGCATCAGCTTCTCTGCTCGCTCCTTGCTGTAGCCGAACAACTTCTGGAGCACGAACGTAACGTAGGACATCAGATTGACCGGGTCGTTCCAAACTATGACCTTCCAGGGCAGATTGGTGCCTACCAAAGAGTCTGTCTCGACCACCTCGACGGGAGCCGATGACGCAAGTTTCAAGGGGTAAGTCACGATCCGACCTTCTCAGGTTCGGTCGGAGACCGGTCCGATAGGGGGATCAACTCGGCAGGGGGATGGGTCCACAGGCCCATGTAGTACTGGACCGCAGCAATAACCAGGAGGCTGGCGCCCGCCACGTGCAAGGCCACGATCCCGACTGGGTCGCCGCTGAAGTACTGCGTATACCCGATAGCTGCCTGCGCTCCAAGAGCAAGCAGCATCATGAGGCCTCGCTTCATCACCGACCTCGGGGCGCCACTTCGCGACAGCGACCACAACATGGCGAGGGTGATCGCCAGGAACACCTCCGCCGACGAACCGTGAAGTTGGGCGACCGCGTGCAGCGAGAAAGGGTAGCGGGGGGTTCCTGGGGCTCCGCCGTGGGGTCCGGTAGAGGTCACCACCGTCCCAAGGGTCGCAACTACTGCTAGAGCGACCATAGCGAGGCGTGCAAGTGCGATCTGACCCCTCCCAACCATGGGCCGCGCCGGCTCTGCGGTGTCGGGTAGCTTCGATCGTTGGTGGAGCGCCACTGCTACAGCTAGAAAGACCAGTCCGACCAAGAAATGGACGCTGACTACTACTGGGTCGAGCTTGGTGAGGACGACGATGCCTCCGATGACGACCTCGGTTGCCAGCCCCAGAACCATTGCGGCCGATAGCCAGGTCAGGTCACGGCGGCGGGGTCGTCTCAGCAGGGCGGCCGCGAGCATCCCTATCGAGGCAACCGAAACGGCAGCGTTGATGAGCCGGTTGCCAAACTCCACCCACGCGTGGAAGCGGAGGGGAGCGACGACGCTCGTCTTGGTGCAATCCGGCCAGGTGGAGCACCCCAGACCCGAGCCTGTGAGCCGGACAGCCGCCCCGGAGATGATCGTGAGTGTCAGGGCACAAACCGCTACTAAAGCCATCAGCCTGAAAGCCTCAGGAGAGACGCCGCGGCGCGGGCGGCGGGCGGCGGCAGGGTTCATCACTCCCAATGGTAGAACGGGGGCGACACAAAAGACCAACGCCCTCGCTTTGTCTTGTGGTCCCGACCTGCCGTAGGGTGAATGAGATGTCCGCGGTCGTATCGGCAACTCTTGGTGTTTCTGCGGCTAGCCGTGTTAGAGGTTTCGTGGCTCTGACCAAGCCGCGGATCATCGAGCTCCTGCTGGTCACGACGATCCCGACCATGTTCGTCGCCGAAAGAGGTCTTCCTAAGATAACCTTAATGCTCGCAACTTTAGTTGGCGGGACACTGGCGGCGGGAGGGGCTAACGCCATAAACATGGTGGTTGACCGGGACATCGACGCCGTGATGAAGCGGACCCGCAACAGGCCCCTCGTCACCGGCGTCGTAACACCCGCCCAGGCGATGGTGTTCGCTCTCGGCCTGGAAGTTGCCGCCTTCGCCGAGTTGTGGGCCACGGTAAACCTCCTCTCGGCCGTTCTGGCGGTAAGCGCCACGGCGTTTTACGTGTTCGTTTACACGATGTGGCTGAAGCGGACCTCCAGGCAGAACATCGTCATAGGTGGTGCCGCAGGAGCCGTTCCGGTGTTGGTCGGCTGGGCTGCGGTCCGCGGGAACCTGGGTCTTGCGCCCATCGTGCTGTTCGTGCTGATGTTCCTCTGGACCCCTCCGCACTTCTGGGCGTTGGCTATTCGCTATCGGGAGGACTACCGCTCGGTGGACGTTCCGATGCTCCCAGTGGTCACGTCGATGCGAAAGACTGCTGGTCAGATCCTCGTCTACACGATCCTCGTCGTAGCGGCGTCCGGTGCTTTCGGCGTGGCTGCGAGCCTGGGGGCTGTCTATTGGGCTGCCGCCGCTGGCTTCGGAGCGGTGTTCGTCTACTTCGCCTTCGGCCTGTGGCGAACGCCGAGCGACGAGAAGGCGATGAGGCTTTTCCACTGGTCGATCAGCTACGTCACGTTGCTCTTCGTGGCGATGGCCGTCGACGCTTTGGTCTTCCGCTGATCGCAACCCAGTCGCCGATCTTGAGGCGCCGTTCGGGTCGGCCGGATAGGCCCGTCTGGCTTAGGGCGCCCTACTCAAGTCGGCTACTCCCAGCGGAAGGTTCTAGAGGCGAGCGCTGGGGCTAACAGAGCCCACGCTGAGAGGACGATCCAAGCCCCCGAGCTCTGCGAAGAGCCAGCGGTCAGGCTTGAGTGCAGCACCTGAGACAGAGCACCTGCGGGAAGGCCGTCAGCTATGTAGCGCAGAGCGGAGGGGAGCTGAGAGAGGGGGAAGAGCATCCCGCCGAGCAAGAGCAACAGGATGTACAGGCCGTTAGCAGCAGCGAGCGTCACTTCGGCTCTGAGCGAACCGGCCATCAGCAGACCTAACCCTGCGAATGCTGCAGTCCCGGCGAGCGCAGCGACGACGCCCAGGGCTATGTCTCCGGCAGGTCTCCACCCGAATGCGAGAGCGATGCCCGACAGAACGATCAGCTGGAACACTTCTACGGCGGCCGTAGAAGTGATCTTGGCGGCTAGTAATTTCGGTCTGCCGAGCGGTGTAACCCCGAGACGTTTCAAAACCCCATACTGGCGTTCGAACCCGGTGGCGATACCCAAGCTGACCATCGACGACGACATGACCGCCAAGGCGAGAACACCTGGGGCTAGAAAGTCGACGGGATGGAGGACCCCGGCGGGCAGGGGCAACACCTTGACCGCCGAGAAGAAGACGAGGAGCCCGACTGGGATGGCCAAGTTGAGCAGGACGGCGTCTCCCCTGCGTAAAGTCGATCTTAGCTCTGCGGCCGTCTGGGCTCTCCACGCCCTGGGACGGCGTTGCGCTGTGCGGCTCGGCGCACTGCGCCGCCCAGTGGCCGGCTTCACCGGCCTACCTCACGTTCCCCGGAGCCACCTGTCACATCCAAGAACACGTCCTCGAGGCTTGCACCGACCCGAAGTGATCCCAGCGGCAGGCCCTGAGCTGCCAACCATGTGGTCAAAGCTCCCACGAGGTCTCCTGAATTCTTGGGGCCCGTGTCGCGGCCGGCTGAGACCGTATAGGCCCCGGGAGCTGTTTCTTGGACGTCTGCCGAGATATGAAAGGCCAGGCTGGACGTGTCGATGCCCGCCGGGGCGTTGAAATGGATCTGGCCTGACCGAGGTGATCGACTAACGAGCTCCGAAGGGCTGCCCAACGCCACCAGGCGTCCCCTGTCCATGATGGCTATCCGGTCAGCGATCCTGTCCGCTTCGTCAAGCTCGTGGGTGGTCACTAAGACTGCTGCCCCATCGCGGCGAAGGGATGCCACTTTATCCCTTATCACGAGACGCCCACGAGGGTCGACCCCAGCGGTCGGCTCGTCGAGGAATGCCACGGCCGGACGACCCACGAGAGCCAAGGCGAGCGACACTCGCTGCTGCTCTCCTCCGGAAAGGCGCCTCCAGGGTGTTTTGGAAACTCCGGTCAACTCCAGATCCTCGACTAGTTCATCGACGTCCATCGGGTTATCGTAGAAAGAGCCGAAAAGCCTCAAGGCTTCCCTGGCGCCCATGCCCGGATACACACCGCCCTTCTGGAGCATCACGCCTATCTTGGTCGCCAGGGCACGGTGCTCGCTTCGTTTCGAAGGGTCTAGGCCTAGGACTCTGACCCGTCCTTGGGTCGGCCTGCGGTAACCCTCAAGGGTCTCGACCGTGGACGTTTTCCCTGCACCGTTACGCCCGAGGAGGGCGACGACTTCTCCGGCGGCTACCCTTAAGTCCAGTGAGGCCACGGCGACTTTCTCCCCGTAGCAGACTTTCAGGTTTTCCACTTCTACCGCTGACTCTTGGTATCTCACTGCGGCCGTCAACATATCGTGCCGGCCGCTGCGAGCATCGACAATGACCGTGTCCATGGAGGATCTGTGATCGAGGCTAGAAATCTGACCAAGGCTTACGGGCCCACTTTGGCGGTTGACGATCTCAGCTTCGACGTGCAGCCGGGCAGCGTTACGGGGTTCCTCGGGCCTAATGGTGCCGGCAAGACGACGACGATGCGGATGATAGTTGGTCTCGACCGTCCGACCAGCGGCTCGGTCACGATAGACGGGCGAACTTACAGGAATCTGCCCGTGCCGCTTCAAGAGGTCGGGGCTCTGCTGGACGCCAAGGCCTTCAACGGCGGACGATCCGGTTACAACCACCTCCTCTGCCTCGCCCAGGCCAACGGTATCCCTAAACGGCGCGTGGACGAGGTCCTGGCTATCGTGGGCATGGAGTCCGCCGCCAAGCGGCGAGCTAAGGCTTTCTCGTTGGGAATGGGTCAGAGGTTGGGTATAGCAGCGGCGTTGCTCGGCGACCCGCAGATACTCATATTCGACGAGCCAGTCAACGGGCTCGACCCCGAAGGTATCGCATGGGTTCGCCGCTTGATGAGAGATCTAGCATCAGTGGGTAGGACCGTGTTCGTCTCCAGCCATCTCATGAGCGAGATGGCGTTGACCGCAGACCACGTCATCGTGATAGGCCGCGGACGTCTCATCCGCGACGAGTCAATGTCCAGCTTCATCGATTCGAGCTCCACGCGGTCGGTCCTGGTCCGCTCCCCCGAGGTGGCACGCCTGGCCGGGCTCGTCCGCAGCGCCGGGGCGACGGTGCGATCCGACGACAGCGGAGCACTGGTGGTTGTAGGCATCGACGCAGCCAGTGTCGGCGAGATAGCTGCCGCTGCGGGGATCGTCTTGCACGAACTAGCCCCTCAGCGGGCTTCTCTTGAGGAGGCTTTCATGGAGCTAACCAGCGAGAGCGTTGAGTTTCACGCATCGGGCTCTGCGGACTCCGCCTCCGCGACCCTTGAGAAAGGCACAATATGACAGAGACTGCCGCTCCAGGAGAAGCTGTTCCGGGGCCGTCCGGCCCGGATTTGGCAGGGCCTGGCGTGAGCAGCCTCGCCTTGCGTCCTTACCGTTTTAGGAACGTGGTGGTGTCTGAGTGGACCAAGCTGCGCACGGTGAGATCGACCTTTTGGACTCTTTTCGTCGGGGCGATCCTCGGGATCGGGTTGTCCGCTCTCATATCGGGCGTGTCTGCCAGCCACTACTACAGCGACGTGGTGATACGGGCCACGTGGGATCCTGTAGGGAGAAGCATCCGACCTCTCCTGCTCGCGCAACTCGCGTTCGCCGTGCTCGGGGTTCTTACCGTCACAGCCGAGTATTCGACTGGAATGATCCGTACTAGTTTGGCCGCAGTGCCGAGGCGATCGATGATGATGACCGCCAAGATGACCGTCTCAGCGATAGTAACTTTAGCGGTCGGCGAAGTCGTGGCCTTCGCGTCTTTCCTGGTCGGACAGGCCCTGATCCACTCGGTGCAACCGACCGCTCCCTACGCCACCCTCGGCCAGCACAACGTACTTCGAGTCGTGATCGGGGCAGGCCTGTACCTTGCCCTTGTAGGCCTTCTGGCTAGTGGCTTCGCCGTTCTTCTCCGCCACGCCGCGGCTGGCATCGCAGTGATCGTCGCGATGCTCTTCATCGTCCCCGGTCTGGCTGCCGCTCTGCCAGCTTCGTGGTCGCAACCGATCGAAGAGTACTGGCCCACCAATGCCGGTACTGAGGTCTACTCGTTGACCCACGGCTCGCACGCTCTGAGTGCTTGGGCTGGGCTGGGAGAAATGGCTATTTTCACAGTGGCGGTCGTGGCGGTCGCTTTCTACTTTCTGGAAAGGCGGGACGCCTGAATGGCCGCTATGGCGGAGATCTGGCTGGTCCGCCACGGCCAGACCGAATGGAGCCGTGACCTCCGCCACACCGGTCGGACGGACGTGGACTTGACGCCGAAAGGCGAGATCGAAGCCGAATCCCTCTCAGGGCTGATCGGCGAGGTTCGTCCCGGCCGGGTTTTCGTCAGCCCGATGACGAGGGCCCGGCGTACTGCAGAACTAGCCGGTCTGATCCCATACAGAGTCGAAGAGGACCTGCGCGAATGGGACTACGGGGATCTGGAGGGTCTAACTACCGTGGAAATCAGCCGAGAGTTTCCCGGATGGTCGATCTGGGATGGGCCCTGGCCCGGTGGGGAGACAGCCGACGAGGTGACCGCGCGGGCGGACAGGTTCATTGCGATGGTCCGCTCCGACTGTAAGGGAAGCGTTGCAGTGGTCAGCCACGGACACTTCGGCCGAGTGCTCGCTGCCCGCTGGGTAGGAGCTACGCCGGGCATAGGGCGCTGGCTTGAGTTCGATACGGCGGCATGGTCGAAGCTGGGGTGGGACCGTGGGGTGCCGACGCTGACCCACTGGAACGTGCCTGTCGGGCAGGCAGACCACCAGGCGTGACGGATACGGGAGGCGGCGGTCCTCACGGGCGAAGGGGCGAATCGCCTGAAGTTCCCTCCTGCTACGCGCACCCCGACAGAGCAGCCGGCGCAGTGTGCAGGCGCTGCGGTCGACCGATATGCCCCGACTGTATGAGAGAGGCCCCTGTGGGCTGGCAGTGTCCGTCTTGTGTGCGCGAAGGTGCACGGATCTCACCCAGCGTGCGCTGGCAGCCGCGCCGGCGCGGCACTCTCGGGGCGACGAGGATCACGCCATTCGTCGTCGCTCTGATTGTTATCAACGCCGTCGTGTACGGATACGAGGCCGGACATCCAGCGTTCGAGGAGAGGTTCTGGCTGGTACCTTTCGAGGTTCACTACATGGGGCGCTGGTATCAGCTGATCACGTCGGCCTTCCTTCACGCGAGCGTAGAGCACATAGCGCTCAACATGATTACTCTCGCTATCGTCGGACCGCCGGTGGAGGTTGCGATAGGGCGACTGCGTTTCGGAGTCGTGTACCTTCTGGCCGCATTCGGAGGAGGCGTCGCTTTTTACCTGATGGCGCCCGTCAACGAGGCGGGACTCGGCGCGTCGGGGGCGATCTTCGGGGTGATGGGTGCCTACTACGTGCTGGCCCGGAACCGGGGTTGGGAAACACAGACCATCACGGTTCTCCTCGTGATCAACCTCGTTTTCTCCTTCTCCGTCCCTGGCATAGCATGGCAAGCGCATCTCGGCGGGATCATCGTCGGCGCTGCAGCCTGCGCCGGTCTGCTCGCTCGCGGCGGACGCCCCGCAGGAATAGGACCTAGTGGTGTCGCTGTGACCTTGCAGGCTCTTATCGTTCTGATTGTCGGTGTGGCAGCTTTGGCGGCACTGTCAGTTCTGCCCCCCGGTCACGTCCACTTGTGACCCCGCCTGGTCAATGCTGTGGCGGGCGGCTGCAGCCGTTCCCCGCCGGGTGGAGGCGGCCAAGAGGCCGGAAAGCCTAGACTGCGGCCCGTCATGGAACGAGGCGTTGTGATAGTCGGGGCTGGCCTCGCCGGCTTGGCGGCGGCTCGCTACCTTGTGGAGGCGGGACGCCGTGTGACCATAGTCGAAGCCTCCGACGCTGTCGGGGGGCGTGTGCGCACCGACGTGTTCGAGGGGTTTCGCCTGGACAGGGGATTCCAAGTCATGAACACCGCATACCCTGAGGCCAGGAAAGTCCTCGACTTCGAAGCGCTCCGCCTAAGACGCTTCGAGAAGGGGGCGCTGATACGTTTCGACGGGAGCGATCACCGGATCGGCGACCCAGTTCGCGACTGGCGTCACCTCCCCGAACTGGCTACTAGCGGCCTGCTCGGCCTGCGCGACCTACTGGCTGTCGCGAAGTTCTCAGCTTCCTGCGGTGTCGTTCCTGTGCCGTCGCAGCTTGCATCGCCGGATATGACGGGAGCTGAGCTGCTCTGGCGGGCTGGGATCAGCTCCGAGGCGCGCGACAACTTCCTCGGCCCTCTCCTTTCGGGAGTGCTACTCGACCCGTCGCTTGAGACGTCAAGCAGGTACCTGAGGATGGTGTGGCGGTCGTTCGTGCTCGGAGCGATCGCCGTTCCCGAGACTGGAATGCATGCCATACCAGAGCAGCTCGCAGCGCGCCTACCGCCGGGCTCCCTACGTCTGAGAGCCCTCGTCACGTCGGTGGACGCCGGTGGTGTCTTTCTGGCCGGCGGGGAGCGAGTCGACGCCGAAGCGGTGATCGTGGCCACCGACGCCTCCGCGGGCAACCGACTTCTCGGGCGTGACGACTCGACGAAATGGCGGGGTGTGACCACCTTCTACCACTGGCTCGACGCGCCGACGGAGAGGTCAGGCCTGCTAGCCTCAGTCCGGAGTCACGCTTCGACCGAGGCTCGCAGCCGCAGCGCTGCTCGACCGTCGAAGCTGCTCGAAGGGGTGCTGCGACTCGACGCTGAGCGCCCCGAGTTGATCGCCAACACGGTGCCCATCAGCTCGGTGTCACCTCTGTACGCGCCGCACGGCAAGGTCCTGATCTCGACAAGCGTTGTAGGCGGCAGACGGGCGGAGCCCGGTTTGGAGGAACGGGTCCGACGCCGGCTAGCGGATCTTTATTCGCTGAGCGCAAGCGACATACACTTCCTGCGCGCTTACAGTATCGACCGGGCGCAGCCGGCGGCCGTGGCCCCGTTCGATTTGCGGAAACCTGTAACGATTCAGCCCGGGCTCTACGTATGCGGCGACTGGCGAGACACCCCGTCTATACAAGGTGCGCTCGTATCGGGACGTCGCGCTGCGCGTGCCGTTCTGGGACGTCCCTAGGCGAATCCGACCGCTCGGCTAAGTCTCGCTGGCCGACTCAGCCACGGGGTCTAAACCAAGCCTGCAGCTGCGCGCAGACGGTCAACGGTCCTGGCTATCGCTATGGTCGATGAAAGCGGGTGGCGTGCTGGGGCCGAACCGGCGACTACCGACGCAAACTCTTCTACCATCGGAAGGTAAATCTCGCCTCCGCCGGTGTAGCGGTCTTCGGTTGTGCCACGGACGTCGCTCCACTGGTAACAGGACTGGTCCAAGCCGGGTGTGAAGGCGCGCTCTGCGCTCAGGGATGCGGACGAGCCTATGAGCTCTAAGCGTTGGCGTTCGGCTCCTTCGAAGGAGCATTCGAAGCTTGCTAGAAGTCCGCTTTCGAAGCGCATCAGCCCGGCGAACGAAGTATCGACGGCTCTTCCGGTCGACTCCGGGTCTATCTCGCTGGCCAACACTGCGGTTGCGGATACGGCGACCGGTTCACCTCCGCCGAAAGCGATAAGGGGTTCGATGCAGTAGACACCCAGATCGTAGAGGACCCCTCCCCCCATCGAAGGGTTCCATCGGTGGTTGCCTGGGCGTCCGAGGGTTCCGGCGAAAACGCTGTGAGCCAGGCGGGGTTCCCCGAGCTCCCCGCCGGCTATCGCAGTCGAAATGGCCTGGCTTCGAGGATGGTAGGGGGTCATGTACGCTTCTAACAGAACCCTCTCTGCCCGGTCGGCTGCCTCTGCCATCGCTATGGCGTCTGAAGCGCTGACGGCGAGGGGTTTCTCGCAGAGCACGTGCTTTCCGGCGTCGAGGGAGGCTTCGACCCACTCACGGTGCATGGAGTTCGGCAGTGGGATATAGACGGCTTCCACGCGGGCGTCGCCAAGGAGGTCTCCATAGGCGCCGTACCAGGTCACCCCGGTTTGCAAACCGGGTATGTCGACCGCGGAAGGGCTCGAAGCGGTACTGGCAAAAGCGACGACGTCCGCCGTGTCGGATGCGGCAAGAGCCGGTATCACAGCCAGTCGTGCGATCATGGCGGTTGGAGCGAGGACTCCCCACCGCAGCGGTCTTGACATCTCGGACGTGCCTTTCGGGGAGTCAGAGCCTTCTTGGTCGTGCATCCGAGGAGGATAGCCGCCGGGGGTCTGGGCGGGGCAGGCCAAGCGTCGGGCGGGTCCTGCACCGGCAGGCCAAGTCCGGGTAGATGTGCGCTGGCGGGTGCGGTCCGGCTGTTGCGATGTGGCTGACGTCACGACGTCAAGTGGAACGATAGCGTCCGTTTAGGGTCTATAGTTACTTCCGGAGGCTTACCCTCCACTTGCCGTGTCCGCCGACCCTGAAGCCCGGTTCGCACAGTAGGAGCCCCACGCAGAGAAAGGAACGAGATCAAGTGGCACAGGAAGCACTGTCAGAGGTGAGCGAAGTCCCTAACCGCAGGTCAAATTCCCTCGACCGTCGCATGTCACACCCCAACCACCGCTGGTTCGTCCTCGCGGTGCTCGCGCTGGCGCAGCTCATGGTCGTCCTCGACGCAACTGTGGTTACCATAGCGTTGCCGTCGGCTCAGAAAGCCCTCCACTTCTCGACCGCTGACCGTCAGTGGGTGGTCACTGCGTACTCGCTTGCCTTCGGCAGTCTCCTGCTGCTGGGAGGACGGTTGTCGGACCTTCTCGGCCGTAAGCGGATGTTCGTCTTCGGGCTGATCGGGTTCGCCACGGCTTCGGCCTTGGGTGGTGCGTCCACAGGGTTTTTAATGTTGGCATCGGCCCGAGCCCTCCAGGGCGCCTTCGGGGCCATGCTCGCGCCAGCGGCGCTGTCGCTTGTGACGACGACGTTCAGCGATCCCAAGGACCGGGGTAAGGCGTTCGGAATTTACGGAGCCGTGGCAGGCGCCGGTGGGGCCGTGGGCTTGCTGCTCGGCGGGGCGCTGACGGAGTATCTTGACTGGCGCTGGTCGCTTTACATAAACGACGTTCTGGGAGCCGTAGCGGTCACGGCGGCGTTGATGCTCCTTCCCCCATCCGCACCCGAGCGCGGCGTGAAGCTGGACTGGCCCGGTGTCATATCGGTGGTCAGCGGGCTGGTCGGGATCGTATACGGGCTCTCCGAGGCCGACACGTCTGGTTGGTCGAGCCCGGTGACACTGGCCTTCCTCCTCGCGGGTGCAGTTCTTCTCGGCATCTTCGTCATGGTTGAGCGGAGGGCGGAGCACCCGCTGCTGCCGCTGAGAGTAGTGCTCGACCGCAACCGCGGAGCTGCTGACCTCGCCTTCCTCGTTTCGGGCATCGGAACATTCGGGGTCTTCTTGTTCCTTACTTACTACGTGCAGCTCACCTTGCATTTCGCGCCGTTCAAGGCTGGACTCGCCTTCTTGCCGATGGTGGCGGTTCTCGTGGCCACATCGGCCTACACAAACACGGTCATCTCGATGAAGGTGGGTCCGAGATGGATCGTCACCACCGGGATGGCGGTATCAGCTGGCGGCCTCGCCATCTTCGCCCAGTTGGACGTGCACTCCACCTACCTCGGTGGTGTCGTGCCCGGTCTTATCGTTGCCGGTGTAGGCCTAGGCCTTGTCTTCGGGACCTCGTTGAACGCAGCCACGTCTCGGGCGGCTGCACACGACGCCGGAGTGGCCTCTGCGCTTGTGAACGTCGGCCAGCAGGTTGGAGGTTCGATCGGGACCGCCCTGCTCAACACGCTTGCTGCCAGTGCGGTCACCTCCTATGTTGCTTCCCACGGAGCTTCGAGCATGGCCGTGGCGGTGACTAAAGGAGAGGATCTCGCTTTCTGGGTGGGAGCCGGGATCTTTGCCATCGGGGCGATCGTCTCAGCCCTTCTTTTCCAGTCAGGTCGCCTCCAGGCGACCCCAGGCGGCGAGGCTTTCGCACTCGGTGCCTGATATGGACGAGCCTCGACGCTCAGAGCAGCCTTCACTGCGTAAAGACGCCCGGGAGAACCGGCGAAAGATCCTCGACGCGGCCAGCGGAGCCATGTCCGAACTCGGGTTAAGCGTTCCGATGGAAGCCATAGCGGCTCGAGCGGGCGTCGGCGTTGGGACGCTCTACAGGCGGTTTCCCAGCCGGGCGGACCTGGTGGAAGCGCTCTTCGAGGACCGGATGGAGTCGATAATCGAGGACGCCGAGGCCACCTTCGACTTCGAGGACGGTTGGGACGGTTTTGTGTGGTTCTTGGAGCGGATAATTTCCCGTCAGACCCGTGACCGGGCTTTGGGCGAACTCCTGATGGGCGACGCCGGCAGGGGTAGGGTAGCCGCGATACGCGATCGGCTGGGGCCTCTCGCAGACAAGATCGTGGAGCGGGCCAAGCACGCCGGACGGTTGCGCTCCGACTTCGATACCACCGACTTGGTGATGATTCAGAAGATGGTCTGCGCTGCAAGCGCCGCCACAGCCGACGCCAAGCCGACCGTTTGGCGTCGTTACCTTACTATTGTGCTGGACGGTTTAGAGACCAGCCGGTCCCAGCCTTCCCGTCAAGAGGTAGGACCTTTGACCGACGACGAGCTGTACCGCACTATGCACTCCGCCTCGGGCAGTCGTCGCTGACCTGCCTTGAAGTGTCGGGCCTACGTGCTCAGAAGGTCTCGCAACTCGATCACCGAACCTCCCCCTTCGAGGGAGCGTTGGGCCGCGTCGAGGACTGCCACGACGTTGCGCGCAGCTTCCGGTCGCACTGCCAGGTCCTCTCCTAGAAGCAGGTGGTCTGCCAAGTTGGCGTGGAAAGGAAAACTCTTGGGTGAGGGCAGCGCAAGTCGGTGCTCTCCAAGACGAGCGGGCCCGTCGTAGGACACGAACACCATCTCGGCGGGGGCTTCGGCGTGGTGTGCCTCTGAGGCACGGTAGCCGATACCAGGTTCGATGCTTTCGAACACCACGGGTCTGTACTTGCCTACGAGGGTTCCTCTCGTCCCCTGGAGATACAGTTTCGGTCTCCGAACCGCCGCTACGTCGCTGTGCACGAACTCCGCCTCCCGCCCGTCTGCCCAGGAGAGACGGACTCGGACCTGGTCTTCGTTGGTTACGTCGTGCCACACCCTTTTGTGGCCGGTGGCACTGACCCGCACGGGATCGTCACCCATCAGCAGCAGAGTCCAATCCAGGTAATGGGCGCCCCAGTCGTAGATGGCGCCGCCCGATATCGAGCGCTCCGAGTGCCACGCCCGGCAGGGATGGTCGAATCCTCCGACGAAGGTCTCCATGTTGAACAGTTCGCCGAGATCGCCGGATTCCACCAGCTCTTTCGCTGCGAGGAAGTCTTGATCCCATCGGCGGTTCTGGTGCACTGTCAGCGCCATCCCATGGGATCGGGCAACGTCAATTAGACGGTCGGCCTGTGCCGGGGTGAAGCACATCGGCTTTTCGCAGACTACGTGCTTGCCTGCGCGCAAAAGCGTCTCGGCGAGCTCGGCGTGGGTCGAGGGTGGGGTGGCTATCACGACGACTGAGACGTCGGGGTCGCAAGCGAGTTCGCTTAGCTCCGTGTACGTGGCCACTCCGGGGAACCGCTCGCTGGCTGCCTTCAGGCGGTCAGCTGAGCTGTCGCAGACCGCTACGAACTCGAGGCCGTCGGTGGCGGTCGCTCCAAGCCCGTGATGTAGCCCCATGCCTCCTAGAGGCCCGTAGCCGACTATTGCCAATCCTAGGGGAGAGGCGTATCCGACATCGCCTCCAGCTACCCTAGACACGAACCTGAGCAGCTCGCCGGACCCGATGACGGCGTCGGGGTCAAATGAGCAGGTGATCACACGCCCTGCACCATGCGAGCGGGATACGATGACGGGCCGGTCCTGGTATGCCACGTTTACCGAGGCGAGGACGTTGCTGTCGGGTTGGGGTTCGAGGTCCCGGAATGCTCCCCGGACCGCTATCTCCTGGGAGATCCGGACGGACCAGGGGGCGGCCTGTGCGCTCAGCTTCATGAACCACTCGGTATTCGGCCGCAGCTCACTCAGCGACCGGCACACCATCCCGGACGCGAGCCGCGGGTCGGACTCAACAGTGTCGCCTAAGACGATGAGTGTCGCACCGCCCTTGACGACGGCTTCGACCTCGGCGAAGACTCTCTCATCTAGCAAAGCCGAATCCGATACGACGGATTTCGTCTCGGGGGGGACGGTACCGTGGATCGGATCCACGTGAACGGGATCGGCTCTCCCTGCGAGGGCCTTCAGGGCATCGAAACGATCCGGGCGAGACAGGATGGCGGCGGGCGGCGGATTTTGCACGACCTACATTCTGCACGGATACATGGAGATACCGTGAAACCGCCGACCGACGACCTGGCTGAGAGCACATCGACGTCTCGGCCCCCTCACGCTGAGCGCAGCGCTCGTCGAGCGTCTAATATATGGGTTTCTGGGCCGCTAGCTCATCCGGTAGAGCAGGGGACTTTTAATCCCAAGGTGCAGGGTTCGAGACCCTGGCGGCCCACGTACCCAGCCTGTCGATAGCGAGACGTGAAATGTCATGTCACGCATCAATCCATGCCGTCGATCCCGATCAGTGATCAAAGTGGTAGCGGGCCATCGTGGTTGTGGGTCTGGGAGTCTGTGAGGGGGATCGGCAGGTTAACAACAAATTCACCTTGCGGCAGCCTTGACGTCACCGTCCGGACACCTCGAATTTAAACGGGTGTCCTATCGTTGGCTCGTCAGCGAAAGAAAACTTTCACTAGAAAGTGACAGGTCATGCCCAAAAAGACAAACAGTCGAGTGAAGGTAGCCGGGGCCCTCGCCTCTGTAGGGATCCTGGCAGCCGCTTG
>JAJZNG010000166.1 GCA_021847945.1 Actinomycetes bacterium
ATAGCAGCCACCGTCGACAAGCTGCACCCGAGCGTGACGGTGGTCGACTCGATCCAGACGGTGGCGTCGCCCGACGTGGCCTCCCCGGCGGGTTCCGTCGCCCAGGTTCGAGTTGTAGCCCAGACGTTGGCCGATGCGGCCCGGTCAGCCGGTTCGGCTTTGATGCTGATAGGCCACGTCACCAAAGAAGGGTCGATAGCCGGCCCGAGAGTCCTCGAGCATCTAGTCGACTCGGTCCTGTCCTTCGAAGGGGACCGTCACCACGCTCTTCGGATGCTGCGAGCTGTCAAGCACCGCTTCGGCGCGATCGGAGAGATGGCGATGTGGGAGATGACGTCGGCGGGTCTCGTCGAGGTGACCGACCCGGCGCGGATGATGCTCGCTGACCGCCATCCCGGTCTGCCGGGCTCGGCGATCTTCGCTGCCATGGAAGGCCGCCGGCCGCTCATAGTCGAAGTTCAGGCTCTCGTAGCGTCGTCGCCGGGGGGCCTTGCGCGCCGGTCGGCCTCGGGCTACGACCACGCCAGGCTCGCGCAGGTGCTGGCGGTCCTCGAACGCCGCTCTGATCTGAACTTCGCCGGCCGGGACGTGTACGTATCGGCG
The DNA here is from genome assembly GCA_021847945.1 of Actinomycetes bacterium. Lineage (GTDB taxonomy): Bacteria > Actinomycetota > Acidimicrobiia > Acidimicrobiales > Palsa-688 > JAJZAM01. The sequence continues at coordinate 604 of JAJZNG010000166.1, forward strand.
GTGGGTGGAGTTCGCCTCGACGATCCCGGAGCTGACCTGGCGGTAGCCATGGCCCTCGTGTCCTCCTTGACCTCGCGTGTAGTAGACGACCAGCTAGTCGCCGTCGGGGAGATCGGCTTGGGAGGAGAGCTTCGTGGTGTCCCCCACACAGCAAGCCGTCTCGCCGAGGCCGCCCGGCACGGCTTCTCGAGAGCTGTAACGGCCCGCGGGGCCGAACCGGTGGACGGAATCGCGCTGCGGACACCAGGAACAGTCTCGGAGGCACTCGAACTGGGGTTGCGTCACGTGTCGGCCCCGGCGCGGCTGAGAGCCCTGTAGGCCTACCGAAGCGCTCGTGAGCTGAAAAGTCCGGCAGCGGGCGCGTTGCAGGTCAGCGGGCGCGTTGCAGGTCAGCGGGCGCGTTGCTCCAATCGTTCCCTGGAGACGATCCTGTAACGGCGGTCTACCTGCTCGATCCAGCCGAGGCGGATGAAAGCCGCTATCGACTTGTTTACCCGCTCACGTGACGCTCCGACCAGCCCGGCGAGCTCCTCCTGGGTGATCGGCAGCGCGAACTCCACACTGTCACCGGCTATCTCCAGCAGGCGCTTCGCTGTGCGGCCGGTCACGTCGAGCAGCACAGCGTCGGCGAGGTCCGAGTCGGTAGCGCGTAGCCTCTGGACCAAAAGGCGGACCACGTTCCAAAGCAGCACCGGCGAAGCGTCCAACGCTGAGCGGACCGGCTCGTAGGGTATGCGGAGAACCTTGGAGCGTTCGAGAGCGCGAGCCGAAGTCGAGCGGGGCCCGTCGTCGAAGAGCGGCATCTCCCCGAACACGTCGCCGCGTTCGGTCAAGGCGATCAGCGACTCCCTGCCGTCGAGGGATCGCCTGCCGAGACCGATACGGCCGCTGTCGACTACGTAGAGATCCGAAGCGTCGTCGCCCTCCATGAAGAGGACCGCGTTGCGTTTACAGTTGACGACGTCGACATGCCCTGCCAGGCGCGTCAAAGTGGTGTCGTCGAAAGCCGAGAACAGTTCGGATCGGCCCAGCAGCTCGAGGTCGGTCATCGCCCTGACGAGGTTAGCCCTAACCGCCTGGCGCGGGCGCCTGGCTCTAGAGGCTCCGGTAATGGGGCTGCTGCAGTGGGCCCGCCCTGTGCGCCCCGAGTTGCCCGCTGCGCTGGTATCCTGGGAGATCAGAGAACGGCTTTTCTCGTCTGGAGACGCATGACTTTCGATGTTGGAGATAAGGTCGTCTACCCGCACCACGGCGCGGCTACCGTGGAACGCAGGGAGGTTCGGGAGGCGTTCGGCAAGACGACCGAATACCTGATCCTCCGCCTCGCCTACGGGGACCTGACGCTGATGGTCCCAGCGGACAGCACCGACGAGGTCGGCCTGCGCGAGGTGATCAACGACGAGGAAGTCGAAGAGGTGTTCGCCGTCCTGCGCAAGAAGGACGTCCGGATGCCCACGAACTGGTCGCGCCGCTACAAGAACCACGTAGAGAAGCTCAAGTCCGGAGACATATACCAGGTGGCCGAGGTCGTGCGGAACCTCTCCAACCGCGACAAGGACAAAGGTCTATCCGCCGGGGAGAAGCGCATGCTCAGCCGTGCCCGTCAGATCCTCGTCTCGGAGCTAACGTTCGCTATCGGCGTGAGCGAAAGCGAAGCCGAGCAGAAGCTCGACGAGGCGTTACCCTAAGCTGGAGGAGGCGCTGCCCTAAGCTGGTAGCGAAGCAGCCGGGGCAAAGCTGCCGGGAAAGCCCTAAGCCTGGCGGGACTGTGGCCACCGGGAGGCTGCTGTGACCGCCGGGAGGGTGCGGCGCTTCATGTAGCGTCGCGGCCGTGTTGATGCGTATGACGTCCCTGCTGGTACAGACCCTTCGCGACGACCCGGTCGAAGCCGAGCTTGTCAGTCACAAGCTCCTGCTGCGCGGCGGTTACGTGCGCCGGGTGGCGCCGGGCATCTACTCGTGGCTGCCGCTCGGCCTTGCGGTGCTGCGCCGTGTCGAGGGGGTAGTCAGACAGGAGATGAACGCGATCGGAGCGCAGGAGGTGCTGCTCCCGGCGTTGATTCCAAGGGAGATATTCGAGCGCAGCGGAAGGTGGGCGGATTACGGCGACGGGCTGTTTCGGCTGAAGGACCGCCGGGGCGTGGACTATCTTCTCGGACCGACCCACGAGGAGCTTTTCACGCTGATGGTCAAAGGTGAGTGCTCGTCTTACAAGGACCTCCCCTTGGCCATCTACCAGATCCAGACGAAGTACCGCGACGAGGCGCGGCCGAGAGCTGGTGTGCTGCGCGGCCGCGAGTTCCTCATGAAGGACGCCTACACCTTCGATATAGACGACGCCGGCCTGGAAGTGTCCTACAAGGCGCAGCGAGACGCGTACGAGCGGATCTTCGGCCGTCTCGGACTCGACTACCGGATCGTGTCGGCCGTGTCGGGTGCGATGGGAGGGTCCGCCTCGGAGGAGTTCATAGCCCCCTGCGAAAGCGGGGAGGACACGTTCGTCTCGTGCCTCGGCTGCGATTACGCCGCGAACGCGGAGGCGGTCGAGCTTGCGGTCAGTCCCGCCGACGCCTCCGAGCACCCGCCAAGCGTCGTGGTCGACACGCCGGACACTCCGACCATCGCCACCCTCGTAGAGCGGCTCAACTCGATGAGCCTCGGAAGGGCCTTCAGCGCCGCCGACACCTTGAAGAACGTCGTGGTCAAGACCCGCCGGCCGGGCGAGGAGCGCTGGGAGCTGCTGGTCGTGGGAGTTCCCGGCGACCGGGAGGTGGACATGAAACGCCTGGGCGCGCAGCTCGAGCCGGCCGAGGTGGCCCCAGCCGAACCCGCTGACCTTGAAAGCGTCCCAGGATTGGTCCGCGGTTACATCGGCCCGCAGGTGATGTCGAAGCTCGAGGTCCGCTACGTGGTCGACCCGCTCGTCTCCGAAGGGACGTCTTGGGTGACAGGCGCCAACGAACCCGGCCGGCATGCTCTCGACGTGGTCAGAGGGCGCGACTTCCACCCCGACGGGGAGGTCGGGGCGGTCGAGGTGCGCAACGGGGACCGCTGCGGACGCTGCGGCGGGGAGCTTCGTATCGCACGGGGGATCGAACTTGGGCACGTCTTCCAGCTCGGCCGCAAGTACGCGCAAGCTTTCGGTCTGGAGGTGACCGGTCCCGACGGCCGCCCGGTGACGGTGACCATGGGCTCCTACGGGATAGGGATCTCCCGTGCGGTAGCGGCGATAGCCGAGCAGACCGCCGACGAGGCGGGCCTGCGCTGGCCGGCTGCCGTCGCACCAGCCGACGTCCACGTCATAGTCACGGGCAAGGGATCCGAACCCTACGAAGAGGCGGACCGTCTGGCTTCGAACCTCGAACGGCGCGGGCTGAACGTGCTCTACGACGACCGGGTCGGACCGTCCGCCGGCGTCAAGTTCGCTGACTCGGAGCTTCTCGGCATGCCCGTCGTGGTCGTCGTCGGCCGGGGACTCGTGAACGGCGTCGTGGAGGTGAGGGACCGTTGGAGCGGTTCGCGCGTCGACGTCGCCGTCTCCGACGCACCGGAAGCGATCGCCGCCGCCGTCTCAGCCGCTGGTTCCTCTGGGGCTGGCGCTTCTGGGGTTGGCGCTGCCGGCAGGGCTGGCTAGGCGGCCCGGTCTTGGAACCCTGGGCGGTGGTGGTAGCGGCGGGGGACGGCAGGCGTTTCGGTGCCGCCAAGCAGTTCGCCGAGCTCGCAGGGCGGCGCGTCGTGGATTGGTCCCTGGACGTGGCCCGCGAGGTGTGCGCAGGAGTCGTCCTGGTCGTGCCTGCCGGCGCGTCCGAAGCGTCGACGTTCGAAGGCTCTGCTGATCGTGTGGTGGCAGGCGGCGCGACCCGCTCGGACTCGGTACGGCGAGGTCTCGCGGCGGTTCCCGTCGACACCCGGCTGATCCTGGTTCACGATGCGGCCAGGCCGCTGTCGAACGCGGCCCTGTGGAGGCAAGTCATAGCCGCCCTGGAGGCGGGGGCTGATGCTGCGATACCAGCCGTTGCGTTGTCGGACACTGTCAAACAGGTCGTCGACGCGGGGCGGCTTGTGACCCTGGACCGCTCCAAGCTCGTCGCTGTTCAGACCCCGCAAGGTTTCCGAGCGGATCTACTCAGAAAGGTGCACTCGACGCAGGCCCAGGCCACCGACGACGCCGCGCTGGTGGAGACGGCTGGCGGGCTGGTGGAGCTGGTCGACGGCTCGCCGGATAACTTGAAGATCACATCGCCCAGCGACCTTGTCGTCGCGGAAGCGCTGATAGCCGCTCGCCGGGCGGGGACGCTCCCGGGGTGAAGCAGTGTCGCATCGACGAAACGGGCCGGAGTTGAACCTGCCCAGGATCGGGCAGGGTTTCGACACCCACCCTGCCAGCGACGACCCGTCGCGGCGTCTCGTCCTGGCAGGTGTCGTACTACCCGGACCGGGTCTCGCCGGTCACAGCGACGCCGACGTGGTAGCGCACGCCGTGGCCGACGCGCTATTGGGAGCAACGGGGAAAGGTGACATCGGGACTTTGTTCCCTGACAGCGATCCGCAGCTGTCGGGGGTGGACAGCATGGTGCTCCTCGCCCGTATCGTGGCCGACGTGTCGTCGCAGTTCTCGATCGGCAACGTGGACGCGACGGTAATCACGGAAGCACCCAAGATCGCCCCGTACCGGGAGGAGATGTGCGAGCGCCTGTCGGAAGTTCTCGGAGCGCCGGCGAGTGTGAAAGCCAAGCGAGCGGAGGCGATGGGGGCGCTCGGCAGGCGCGAGGGCATAGCGTGCTTCGCTGTCGCTTTGGTCGTCCTCCAGTGAAGGCCCCAGCCCGACGTTCCCGTCCCGGCTTCCAGACTGGACCGCGACGCGGTCCGGGACAGGACGGTGAGCGGCCTGGGATCGGAGGTGAGCAGGTCGAGGGCATCCACGCTGTCCGGGAGCTGATCTCGGCGGGGCGGCGTCGCGTCAGGTCGGTGATGATCGCAGACCCGACCGGGCATTCCAAGCAGCTGTCCGAGATAGCGTCGATGTGCTCCCAGGTCCGCTATCCCACCTCGCCTGGTGGCGACGGCCGGATCTTGGTTCGCCACGTGGAGCGACACGAGCTCGACCGTGTCGCCGCGAGCGACGCCCCCCAGGGGGTAGTTGCCCTGGCGGAACCTCTCAGGGAAGTCCAGCTGGGTTCCCTGGTCGAGCGGACTCCCGGCGCTCCGGCGCCGTTCCTGGTCGTCCTCGACGGCGTCACCGACCCCCACAACCTTGGGGCGATCATGCGTAGCTGCCTCGGTTCGGGCGTGACAGGCCTTGTCTTGCCCAGGCATCGTTCCGCCCGGCTAGGCCCGGCGGCGCTGAAAGCAGCGGCGGGTGCTGCGGAGCATCTGAGGATCGCCACCGTCGCCGGCGTGCCGGCCGCCGTCCGCCAGCTCGAAAAAGCCGGGATCTGGACTGTCGGCCTCGACGCTTCCGGGCCGGCTGGGATATGGGACCTGGCCGTGGCCGATGAGCCGCTCGCCTTGGTACTAGGCGCGGAAGGAGCGGGGCTTTCGCCTCTGACCGTCGCGCGATGCGGGATAGTCGCGTCGATCCCCCTGCAAGGTCCCCTCGGCTCGCTCAACGTGTCCGTGGCGGCGGCGGTGGCGTGCTTCGAGGTGGCCCGCAGGCGCGCCGGGCGGCTCTGAGCCCGCCGTCACGACGAGCTTGCTTTGTGCCCTCGGGGCGCGCCGAGCCTGCATGCGCCAGGGGCGCGCCCAGCCGGCATGCGCCAGGGGCGCGCCCAGCCGGCGGGGGGTCGACGTGGCCTACGATGTCCCGGTGACCGACTCGCCAGCCGTTCCCGGAGCCCCGGATCACCAGCCGGTGACGAGCGCTCCGATGCCGTCTATGGAATCATCCGCCGCCGCTGGGAGAGGAGACGACCAGGCGGAGGTTCGTCAGTTCCGCTTCGAGCGGCCCCCTGGAGCGACCACGATCTTGCTGGTGAGACACGGGGAGTCGGTGCCGGCCAGAGCCGACAGGCCCTTCCCTCTCGTCGACGGTCACGGCGACCCGGAGCTGCATCCCCAAGGAGAGTTGCAGGCCGCAAAGGTGGCTGAGCGGCTCAGCCGGCCCCGTCGCGGCGAGAAGATCTCGGCGGTGTACGTGACCAACCTGCGCCGTACTGCGCAGACCGCGGCCCCCCTGTGCGAAGCGCTCGGACTCAAGCCTGTAGTCGAAGCCGACCTTCGCGAAGTGTTTCTCGGCGAATGGGAGGGCGGCGTCTACCGTCTTCGGCTGCGGGAGGGCGGCCCGATCGTCGACCGTCTGATGACAGAGGGACGATGGGACGTCGTGCCGGGAGCGGAACCCGACGACGTGTTCATCTCCAGGATTCGGGCGGGCATAGGGAGCATAGCATCAGCGCACCCCGACAGTCTCGTCGCCGCGTTCACCCACGGAGGGGTGATCGGGCGGATCGCGGCGCAAGCGGTAGGGGCTAAGCCCATGTCTTTCTCCGGGGCTGAGAACGGGTCGATCACAGAACTGCTGGTTACCCAGGAGCGCTGGTTTCTGCGGAACTTCAACGACACCGCCCACCTCGAAGAAATCTGAGCTGGGCGCGCCCCGGCGGTCCTCGGTGAACGCCCGCCTCGCAGCGGCGCCCTACGAGCCCAGTCCTGAGTGCCCAGTCCTGCGTGCTCGGTCAGCCCCTGCGGGTCCCGGTCAGCTTCCACGCGGCGGGTAGCGCCACTGCGGCGAGGGCAGCCTTGATGGCGTCCCCAGCCAGGAACGGGGTCAAGCCGAGAGCGATGGCCCTTGCAGCCCCGACGTGCAGGTCGAAGCCAAGCCACGTCACGCCGACCGCGTACATGACGATCTCGCTTGCCAGCATCGCCGGAACGGATCGCCACACCGATCGGTCGGCTCGCCGCTCGGCGAGAAAGCCGCACAGCGACCCGGCGAGGACGAAGCCGACGATGTAGCCGAGTGACGCCCCCACGTAGCCGGAGGCGTGACCGGCGAACCAGGGGACGCCGACGAGCCCAGCTACGCCATAAAGCGAAAGCGCAGCTGCCGCCCGGCGCAGACCGAGCGCCGTTCCGCACAAAAGGACCGCCAGGGTCTGGCCGGTGATCGGAACCGGAGTGAAAGACAGGTGCACGGACACCTGCGCCAGCAACCCGACGAGACCCGCTGCTCCCACCACTAGACCAGCGTCTTTGAGCAGAGAGTCCGAGATCAGGTCAGCCAAGACCGTGGGCCTCGGACGCTGAAAGGCTACGGTGTTCGACAAGTTAACTCCTCGCTTCCGATCGGACGCTCCGCCGTGGCTGCGCCAACGAAAACGTGGACCTTAGTCGCCGCCGCCGGTCATCAGCCTCCCGAGGCTCGCCCGGCCGGCAGCCCGTTATCTGCCGGGCAGGCAGAATGAGAGCGTGAAGGTTCCCGATACGCTCAGCTACCTGCTCGGTTCGTGGAGTGTCGAGCGGCGTATCGACGACCAGCTCTCTGGTCAGATAGGGCTTTTCGCCGGGTCGGGGTCCTTCGCCGGGTCGGCAGCGGTAGGGGACCAGCCCTGCGCATCTGTCGACGCTACGCCGCCACCGGCTCCGTCCTGCGCCTACTACCGCGAAGTCGGCACTCTTCGCTGGCACGGGCGGGACGTCTCCTGCGGACGGCTCCTCGTCGTGACCGCCACCGAGGCCGGCGGGGCGGCTCTAAGGTTCCCAGACGGCCGTCACTTCGTCGACGTCGACTTGCGCTTCGAGGATTGCGAGGAGCGCCACTACTGCGGGGACGACGTCTACTTGATAGCGTTCACCGTCCACTCCGAAGGCTGCTACGAGGAGACCTGGCAGGTGAGAGGTCCCCGCAAGGACTACACGGCCACGGCGATTCACAAGCGCACCATCCCCAAACTGCGATAGTTTCTTCCAGCCGCCCGAGTAGCTCAGCTGGTCAGAGCAGGCGCCTTGTAAGCGTCAGGTCATCGGTTCGAATCCGATCTCGGGCTCTGCTCGAAGGTAGCCTTGAGCAGGATATTCGTGCCGAAGCACTGCGTCTTTAGGTTTGGAACCGGGGCTCAGGTGAAGCTGAAAGTAGCCTAAGTAGTAGCCAAGCGAATCAAGCACCGCTCAGGATAACGTCCATCCGCTCGGCGGCCACGGTCACTACGGGGCGCACCCGGTGGCGGTAGTGGCGGTGCAGGGTGGCGGGGTCGTCGCCCAGCAGATCGGCCACCTCCTCAACGGTGGCCCCGGCGTCGATGAGGAGACTGGCGGCGGTATGGCGCATCAGGTACGGCGGGGAGGCCTTCGGGTCGATCCCGGCCCGCTTCTTCCACGTCGTAAAGGTGCGTGCCACGTTGCTGGGGTCGAGCGGCGTCCCTAACTCGGAGCAGAAGATGAGACCGTGGTCCCGCCACAGCTCCCCGATCTTGAGCCGTTCGATCGCTTGGGCCGCTCGATGCTGACGCAGGGCGTCGGCCAGGGATGCTGTCAGGGCAAGTGTTCGCTCCCCGGCGCGGGACCGCTTCACCGGACCCCGATAGAGGGTCGTATCAGGTCGGCGCTTCATCGAGCCGGTGATTGCCAGCGTGGCCGGGGCAGTGTCGAGCTTTAGGTCCGACCAGAGCAGTCCGGTCAGTTCCCCCGGGCGCAGTCCTAGCGTAATCCCTACTGTCAACATTGCCTCTAGACGGTGGCCTTCGGCAGCTTCTCTCAGGGAGCGAACCTCGCCCGGAGTAAAGGATCGGCGCTCGATGGCGGCCTTGCACTTGGGGAGGGCGCTGAGCTTGGCCACATTGCGCACCACGAGCCCCCGCCGCTCGGCGTGGTGCAAGGCGTCCGCCAGATTCATGCGCATCCGGTTGACGTGCGAGCGTGACATGCCCGAGGCGGCCTTGGCGGCCAGGAATCGGTCTACGTCAGTCACGGTCAGCTTGCGTAGCGGTAAAGCGCCGAGCCCGGGGGTGAGGTGCCGATCCACGAGGTTCCGGTATCGGGCTAGGGTCTGTTCCTCGACCCGCTGGGCGACGACGTGATTCATCCAGTGCTCCAACCACGCGGCCACGCTGTACGAGGAGCCGACAATCGCGCCGGCATCTAGATCCTTGCGGGCCTGGTCGAGCTTGCGGACTACTTCGGCTTTCGTCTTGCCAGTCCGCTTGATCCGCTGACGTTTCCCGGTGCCCGGATGGCGGCCCGCTTCGATGAAGCCTTCCCAGCCTTGACCGGAGCTGCGGCGGTAGATGGAGCCTTCCCCGGCTCCTCGGCGGGTGGCCATCAGGCGGCCTGGCCTTGGTCGGATGGGTCCTGCACAGTTATCTTGCGGACCAAGGAGGCGGACCAGGCGCGACCGCTAGGGGTGGTGACGCCCTCGGCGTTGAGCCGGTCGGCTATCGCTTGGAGCGTCGACCCGGCACGGCGCTCGGAGCGGATACGGGCAGCCAGGCCGGGGTCGAGCAGTCTGGGCCGCCCGAGCCGAGCCCCCGCAGCGCGACGAGCGGCCAGGGCTTCGCGAGTCCGGGCGGCGATGATCTTGCGCTCCCACTCGGCCACCGAGGCGGTCACGTTGGCGAGCAGCCCACCAGTGGGGCTGGTCATGTCCACTCCCAGGTCACACGCGAGGATCGCCCACCCTTCGGCTTCGGCTTGGCGTACCAGCCCAGCGAAGTCCGCCACCGAGCGGGCGAGGCGGTCGAGCTTGGCGACGACGAGCACGGAGGCTTCCCCGGCCGCCAGGGCAGCCAGAGCGGCCGCCAGCGCCGGCCTGCCGGCCAGCGTCTTAGCGGAGGCTCCGGCGTCCTCGTAGACCTCTGCGATGGAGACTCCACGCCGAGCGACCTCGCTAGCGATGGTGGCTCGCTGAGCGGCCAGACCCAGCCCAGAGTCGGCCTGTTCGGCGGTTGAGACCCGCACGTAGGCGATGACGGCAGGGTTGCGGGTGGACTTCCGAGGCTTACTCACGGATTCATTATACCTATACGGTCGTCAAGGTACAAGAGGCTTAGAAAGTTCGTCCTGCGAGCGCCTCAAACGCCGAATCCGTGACCCACGATCACCACCAACGCTGGTGTTGGGGAGTCGACGAGGTGACGTGGAGGTCTGCTCCAAGCCGGCTCTTACTGGCGGCCGGTCTGGTGGCGGTGAGCCTCATCGTCGCCGGTAGTGATTGGTCGGCAGATGATCGCGCTGTCGCCGGCCGGGGCATCAGAGAATGGCGGGTCCGTCCGGAAAGTCAGACCGGCTCGCATCCGCTGCCGACGTCGCTCAGTGCGGCCCTCTGGGCGGCAGTGAGGTCCGAGCAAAGGAAGGCGCTACCGATCTGGACGCTGAAGTCACCGGCGTCTGTGGTGATCTCTCCTAAGAGGATACCTGACTGCGCCTCGGAAGCCGTCGCCTCGCAGGCAAAGACCTGGCCAGCCTGTACCGGGACGCTTCGAGGGCAGTTGATCTGCAGATCAGCGAAGGCTGTGGCTGCTGGGATTTGACCTGCACGACCAGCCACTTGGATCGCCTGCTCCACCTGGTAGAACGTCGGACGATGAGCTGCCGGAATTGAGAGGTTCGACCCGGTGAACTTGACCGAGTTGAGAACCGCTGTGGCCGTAGAGTGCTCGGTTGCGGGAAGCGTGACAGCGATGATCCCGTATGTGGGCCCGGAGGTCTGGCCGGGTGCCTCTACCTCGACGATGCCGTCAGTCTCATATCCCGGGGGAAGCGGCGCCCCGTAGACCGGGTCCCAAACTGTTGAGATGGCTGCCGCTGAAGTGGGCTCTTCGAATGCCTCCTCGTCGGGGCTGATATCGGCCACGTTGGTCGCACCTGGCGGGACAAGGTTCCCTAAGCCCTCGGTTGCGCAGCCCACGCAACCGCTACTCAAGACGAGCAGTTGGGATAGGCCATCCCGGAACAGCCAGTCGGTGTGGTCACCGTAACTGAAGTCGCTCGATGCCGGTTCGACGGTCATGCTGGCAGGTACTGCAAGTGTGACCCCCCCGACCGTAGCCTGATAGGTGGCGAGCGCAGCCGGCACCGTGGCGGTCGTGGTGGTGGGCAGCACTGTGGTGGTCGGTAACACTGTGGTGGTCGTGGGGGGCGGCAACACTGTGGTGGTCGTGGGGGTGGCCGTGGTTGGGGCGGTAGAGGCGATAGCTGACGGCTCGTGGGCGGAAGAATTGCAGGCCCCGACGACGAGCGAGACCGTCACAGCCAGGATGGCCAATCGCCAGGGATGATGCACGAGGGCATTTCCTCTCTGTTGGGGTAGCTCATTCCGAGTGATCGAAGATTACTCGGGCCGGCCTTTGGTCAGCTGACAGAGCGTCAAGCACCGCTGCGGCTCCTTCGAGGCGGGCTACAGTGCCAGCGTCTGCGGTCAGATCCCCGGCCTCGACGGCACCGAGGAGCCGGCGTATCCCGGCCGCCACTTCAGCCAGCTCAGCAACGGTGTAACTGGTCCGCTTGGTCACGTTCCCTCCTCGCGTGGATCGTGGTGGGTCAGCATATTGCGGGCGTAGCTCCGCAGGGTCTTAGCTGCATCCTCCATCGCCCGGGCCATCACCCGAGCCCGGCGCGCAAGCACCTCAGGTGACTCCAGGTCCAGCCCGGCGTCCCAGCGCAGAGCGGATAGCTCCTCCGTCCAGGGCCGCAACGCTTCCTCGCTGGCGCTGCGCTCCGCCCGGACCCGAGCTAGGACCGTATACACCTCGGCCATAGCCAGCCGCCGGCGCGCGGCGTTACGGACCTGAGGGGCGCGGCCGCCATGCGCGTGACACACCCGACTGCCGACCATGGCGAAGTTCCCGCACGGCTCACCGTTGGTCCGGCGCGCCGCGCATCGCAACGCCAGCCTCCTACTGGCCATACCCCACCTCTATAGGTCTAGGGGCACTGTACGGTTCATAGGTCAGCACCGACACCGTGGTAGCCGGCAACTCTATGGATGAGCGGGGAGAAAAGTGGTGACGGCCGAGGTGGTCGTGTTGCTCTACCGTCGAACTTTGTGACCCTTCACCCGCGGGCGGGCCTTGTCGTGTCTCGGCGCTCACGACGCTTGGCTCAGTTGGGTGCGGTCGTAACGGAACGTCGGGGTTGAAGCCGGTCTCATCCGTCCTGAGCAGCCTGGCGTTAGCGAGCAACGGCGAGGTTCCCGGCGGGTCGAGACCACAAGCTGGAGCTGCCGGCATGTGTCACATGTGTGCCATGTGTGGGTCACCCACCGTCCGGACGTCGCATCACGAAAGCCGGCGGCACCTTCGAGTCCCCACACGAACAGCCAGCGGTAGGTTCGCGCCGGGCCGAGCAGATCGTCAGGGAAGATGCCGTCAAGGACAGGACGGCCGTCCGCTCCGGCGGTGACAACCACACGCAGCCGAGCCATCTCGGTCATCAGCTCGGCCGGGCTCACAAGGCCACCTGCCGGCGTCGCAGCCCTTCGGTAGCGGTGACATCCGCTACCTGTAGCTCCACTCCCGATATATGGGCTACCTGCGCTACTGGGGCTACTGGGCTGTTCAGAGACCCTTTCTCGGTAGCGTTCGGGTAGCGGGTAGCGCGGGTAGCCCCTTCCTGGGAATCCGAAATAGGCAGGTATCGCTCCCATGCGTCGGCCAGGTCGTCCACCGAGTAACCCTTCAGGTTCCTGCCATCCAGCTTAACGTCGCGAGGCTTGACCTCATACGGGCGGAGACGCATGGCGATACCTCGTGCGTCGAGTGGCTTTCCTCGAAGGTCTCCCCACGGGGCGTCCTCCATCCCGGTCAGCGCAGTGAGGATATCGGCAGTGTGCATGGCCGGGCGACCGGCGAACACGTTCCGCAGGTCCCGAAGTAGACGCACCCCCAGCGATTCCCCGTCCTCAGCACTGGTGGCGATCATGGCCACCGCAGCAGCCCGAGCACGCTCGGGCCAGAGGTCGCCCACGACGTCACCTATGGCGACCAGGGGTTCCCATACGTCCGCTGGACGGTCAACCACCCCTGCCGGCATCTGCGGAACGAAGCGAGCAAGCAAGTCGGAGTTACGATCTGTCCAGGCCCCGAGGCGCCGGGCCAACGGTGCGGCCTCTGACTCGGCAGCCCGCTGACGCAATGGTGTCACCTTCTCGTCAGGGAGGCGGCGGCGCATCCGTATCACAATCGACCGACTGGTGATCGTGTCAGGAAGGTCCCCGATGCCGGCGATAGCAGCCGGGGCGTAGCACGAGAACTCGGTAACCTCCATCGAAGTTGCATCACCTACGCACCGGGGGATCGTCGCTCCCCGTCGATGCCCGGCGTTAAGCATCGCCCGCAGGTCCTCATGGTTCCCGGCTCGTGGGCCGAACACGGCATCGGCTTCGTCGAGAAGGATCGTCCGGGGCTGGCGCGCCAACGACCGGTAAAGGGCGGCCGGCGTGGTGTTCAACACCATCAGCGGCGCCCGGCACAATAGGTCGAGCACTTCGAGAAGCCGGGACTTGCCGATCCCCTTCTCCGGCCCGACCACCGCTAGGCGTGGGGTGGAGTCGGCGGCCTCCGCGCACCAAGTGTGCAGCACCCACAATGCAACCGCGTGCAGATGGTGCTCGCTTGGCAGGGCTACATAGCGGGTGACCATGGCTGCCACTTCATCGAGCAGCTCGGCGCCCGACTCGTCGGCAACGTCGGTGTAGTCGTCAACCGTCACTTTCTTTGTCGGGACTGCCAGCGGGGTGTGCAGCTCTGCTGAGCAGAGCTGCCACAGCCCGTCCGCATCATGCCCGGCGGCAAGCCAGTCATCGAGCCCGACCTTCTCACCGTGCCCACCGCTGGGTAGGTATGCGTAGAGCACATCGGCGCCACGGTGCTCCGCGAGAGCGCTAAGGCGGCGCAGGGCGGCGTACACGCCGGCCTTGAGCATCACGTCACTGTCGAAGGCCAGCACCACTCTGCGCCCGTTGAGGGCCACGTACTCCCAATCGGCCAGGGCCACCAAGCGGTCATCGTCGTTACGGCCCCGAAACGACCAGACCCCCAGCAAGGCGATACAGGCAAGGCCAACCGAAGCGGCCGCATCCGCCTTGATCGGCCCTTCCGTGATCACCAATGGCACTGCCGGATCGCCGAGCATAGGCTGTACCCGGGGCGGCACGTCCAGAACCGCCCGACTCCCGGCGGCCGTCTCATACTTGACGGGACGACCGGACAAGTTCCTCGGGAAATCGGGGCGGGCCTGGTGACCCACGATCTCACCGGTGACACCATGTATCGGGATCACCAGAGCGGGCGGGCGGCGCTGCGCCACCGAGAAGCCGCAGCGCTCTAACTGCGCCTTGGTGTCGGCCGACACGTAGCCCCGGTCGGCCGCCACCTCAGCGGAGACGGCGGAGGCGGCCAGTTTCTCGGCGTGATGCGGCAGCAACCTGCCCCCGTAGGCGCTGCTCATGCCGCCAGCGCATCGGCGAG
>JAJZNG010000134.1 GCA_021847945.1 Actinomycetes bacterium
TCGGTCCGAGCCGGCCCGTGTGAAGCTGAAGTATCGACAACGCCGATGATCCCGCGAGCCACCTCGCCTCGTCGTCGGTGGGAGCGCATATGACCGAGACAGCGACCATCAGGTGCGGGGAGTCGAGCAGCGGCGACGCCTTGAAGGTCTCGCGGTAGGCGGCGACGGCAGCGTCGAGAGGTCCGGGGCTGAAATGGTATGCGAAAGCGAAAGGCAATCCCAGGTGTCCGGCGAGCTGAGCGCTGTAGAGCGACGAGCCGAGCAACCAGATCTCAGGGAGGTAGCCACGGCCGGGAACGGCCGCAGGCCGGGAAGGACCCCCAGCATGGTCCGCCATGTAGTTGTACAGCTCGATGACGTCGTCAGGGAAGCTCTCTGCACCTAGGGCGCTGTCGCGGCGTAACGCCCTGGCGGTCAGCTGGTCGGTTCCGGGGGCCCGACCCAGGCCGAGGTCGATCCTGCCCGGGTGCAGAGCTTCTAGGGTCGAGAACTGCTCTGCGACGACGAGAGGAGAGTGGTTGGGCAGCATCACCCCTCCCGAGCCGACCCTGATAGACGAGGTGTGAGCTCCGAGGTGGGCTATGAGTACCGGCGGCGACGAACTCGCGACGGCTGGCATCCCGTGGTGCTCCGCAACCCAAAACCGCCGGTAACCGAGCTCCTCCGCCACGCCAGCAAGCTCTGTGGACTCGGCCAGGGCACGTGCAGCGTTCGACCCCGAAGCGATAGTGGCAAGGTCAAGCACGGATAGAGGAGTCATATCGCTAATCACAACGCTCCCGGGGTCGCGTTCCTTCCCGCGAAGCGGGGCTGAACCCGAGGTGTTCGGAGAGGCGGGAGCGTAGCCAGGCATCGCCACGGTCCCAGGGGCAAGGTCCTGAACTAAGTGTGATCCACCAGCCTGGGTGATCCACACGAGGCCCGGTAGCATCGCGAACGTGAGCGGCTCCCACGACCACGACCATGGCAGTCCCGTCACGGACTCGGGTCGTCTGGCTGTCGCTCTAGGCGTGATCCTGGCGTTCATGGTCGTAGAGGTGCTGGCCGGAGTGCTAGCCGGGTCCCTAGCGCTTCTAGCCGACGCTGGTCATATGCTCGCTGATGCCGGAGCGTTGGGTATGGCCTGGTGGGTTACTCACCTGGCCGCCCGGCCGGCTGAGGGTTCTATGACCTTCGGTTTCAAAAGAGCTGAGATTCTCTCGGCCGCTGCGAACGGGGTAACTCTGGTTGTCGTCGCAGCAGTCGTGGCTGTCGAGGCGATCGCCCGGCTGGTTCATCCTGTGGCGGTCGACGGGGCGGTCGTGGCTGTCGTGGCCGTTGCTGGCATAGCGGCTAACGGAGCGGCGACTCTGATCCTGGCCGGGGCGCAGCGCCGCAGCCTGAACATGGCCGGGGCACTAGCGCATCTGCTCACCGACGTGTGGGCGTTCGTAGCGACGCTGGTAGCGGGTGTCATCGTCATCTTCACCGGATTCCGCCGAGCCGACCCGATCGCCTCGCTCGTGGTGGTGGTGATAATGGCTAGGGCGGCGTGGGGACTGCTGCGGGCCTCGGGGAGGGTGTTGCTGGAGGCGGCACCCGACGACCTTGCCCTGGGGGAGGTGCGCGAGCACATCCTGGGCATTGGCGATGTCACGGCCGTGCACGATCTTCACGCCTGGGTGGTCACGTCGGACCTGCCGGCGGTCTCAGCTCACGTGGTAGTGGGCGACGAGTGCTTCCGTGACGGGCGGCTGCCTGAGGTGCTGGATCGGCTTCAGGCCTGCCTTGCGGGTCACTTCGACGTTGAACATTCTACTTTCCAGCTCGAACCTGCGCGCCACGCAGCCCACGAGTCCCCCCAACACGACTGACGGCAGCCAGCGGCGAAAGTGCCCAGTTGGGGGTAGCCTGAGCATCGTTGGTAGGACAGAGCTGGTACGACTTGCTGGGTTCGGTCCGCCCGGCCAGCCGGAGCGTTCCGAAAGGTGGAGTTACGTGATGCAGGCAACGCAGCACACAGCGGAGATGCTCGCCAAAGCCGCTGCGTCCGGCGATCCGATGGTGGTCGCAAGGGTCGTTCAGGTCGAGGGTTTCTCCACCCTTCCAGTAGACGAACTGGTAGCACTCGACGGCCAAGGGCAGGTGTTCGGGGACCTGCTGGGCGTCACCGGCGCCGAGGCGATGGCACCGGTGGCTCGCGACCTCCTCGCCTCCGATCAGCCCCGCCTCGCGACCGTTCATATAACCATCGGCGGGTCCGCCGTGTCCGAGCTGGGACTCGCCTGCGGCGGGCGGGTCGGTGTCCTCCTCCAACCGTCATCGAGCGTCCCAACCGAGACCTGGGCCGCCATCGCCGGCCGGGCGCCCGTGGCGCTGATCACGATCATCGACGGGCCAGCCACCGGACCGAAGGCTCTAACTGTCCTCGGGGACGGGTCGAGGGTGGGAGCTCTGAGCGCCGCCGCAAGTGGCGCTTCTGGCGACGCCGGCACCGCTCTGGCGGACTCGCTTGTCGCAGAGGCACTCGGGATGCTCAAAGAAGCCGCGACTGCCCGCCGTAAAGTAACCACCGAGGTAGGTACAGCAATGATCGAAGCCTGGGTTCCCTCCCCTAGGCTGGTCATTGTAGGCACCGGGGACGTGGTAGGAGCCATCGACGCGCAGGCGGGCCTCCTCGGGTGGGAGGTCCGTTCGGGTCCCGACCACGAAGGCGTGGACGAGATGCTCGAATGGGCTGGCGCGACCGCTGCTCTCATAGTGCTAAGCCACGACCCCCACGTCGACGTGCCGGCTCTGGCTGCTGGGCTTCGCCGGCCTATACCCTACATAGGGGCGATGGGCTCTCGTCACACCCAGTCCCGCCGTATCGAGAGGCTGGCGGCTTCCGGCGTCGGCCCAGGCGACCTTGAGCGCATACACCGTCCGATAGGGCTGGACCTTGGCGGTCGTCGCGCTCCAGAGGTGGCATTAGCTATCGCGGCGGAGATCCAAGCGGTGCTTCACCACCGTGATGCCCGGTCGCTCCGCGCCAGCTCGGGACCGATTCACCACTCGTAGCTCCAGCCGCCGATCCACGCTAGGGTGTCACGGTGGCGCTTCGGGGCAGCCCCCGAGAACACCCGTGACTGCCATCTCCGCGTGCATTTCGGCAACCTCTGCGATGCTTAGCGGCCCGGCCTCTCGGTACCAGGCGTTTACGCCGTTGATCATCGACAGTAGCGCCAAGGCGGCGATCCGAGGGTTTTGCGCCGGCAGCCATCCGCCGGATACGCCGACCTGGATCGCGCAGATCCAGGCATCCTGGTAGCTGCGCCTGGATCTGCGGACGTGTTCGGCCCTCGCGACGCTCAGCTCTTTCAGTTCTCGTAGCCCGACCGCCTCGGCGATGCGGTGCTGCCAGAAGTACACGACGTGCTCGGTGACTAGCTGTCGCATCGAGGAAGCAGTGACGAACTTGGGGTCCAACAAGTACAGGTGAGCGGCGATGAAGCGCTCTGTGACATCGGCAATTATGGCGTCAAGAATGTCAGCTTTTGATGAGAAGTGGTGGTAAATGCTGGCCGGTTGCACTCCAACGGCTGAAGCGATGGCGCGCATGCCCACACCCCGGTAGCTCCGCTCTGCGAAAAGACGGCTGGCGATCTCCACGATCTCCTCCCGCCTCCCGCCTGCCTCCGATGCCCCGGCAGGCTCTGGGTCTATCATCAGCGCTGGGTGGTCACCAGGACGGTCCGGCGCGAAGCACACGCTTGAGAACCTTGCCCTGGCTGTCCGTCGGGAGCGCGTCGACGACGTGGACAGCTTTCGGCACTTTGAAAGGTGCAAGTGTCGTGCGGGAATGCTCGACGATCTCGGTGGTGGTGCAGTTCGCGCCGGGTTTGAGTACCACGAATGCTGTTACTGCCTCAGACCAGTAAGGATCAGGCACACCGACGACGGCGGCCCGCTCCACGGCCGGGTGGGTTGCGATTGCGCGCTCTACCTCTACTGAGGACACGTTCATCCCGCCAGTTTTGATCACGTCTTTCAGGCGATCCACGAAGAAAAGGTTCCCGTCGGAATCGACCCGCATCACGTCCCCGGTGTGGAGCCACCCCGATCCGAGAGCGTCCTCGGTGCGGTCAGGGTCAGCGAAGTAACCGGCCATCACCGCAGGAGAGCGACAGATCACTTCTCCCACCTCGGTGTCGTTGCCGTCGGGGTCGACCACTCGGAGCTCGAGTTGTGGCATGGCGCGACCAACCCAGGCGGGATCCCGGCCGGGTACGTCGTCGAAAGTCCTGAACCATCCGCACGTCCCAACCTGTGACAGCTCAGACTGACTCCAGTAGGTGCCCCACTCCAATTCGGGTTTCACGGCTGACCACGCTTCGATCATCGAGTTTGGGACGAGGCCCCCGTAGGTGATGCAACGGCGGAGATGTGCGACCCGGGATGCCTGGAAGGTTTCCTGGCGGGCCATGGACAAGAAGAAGGTAGGCGTCTGCGCCATTGTGGTGATCGACTCGGCTTGTATCAGTTCGATGGCCTGTCTGGGATCTATCGCCGACGGGATCACCAGCGTCGCGCCGATCTGGGTGAGGTTGGTCATGGAACCGATCCCCGCCATCGTGAAGAAAGGCATGACGAACAGCCAGCGGTCACCACGGCGGATACCTATCTCCGAAGCCCACCCGGGCACCGTCGCGCACAGGTAGTTACGGTGGGGGATCATCACCCCCTTGGGTCGTGCCTCCGTGCCGGACGTGTACACGATCATCGCGATGTCATGCTCGTCTACGGCCCCGTCGGGGTCGCTGTCTGGCGCGCCACCCGACAAGTCGTCCAAGCGAACCCAGTTCTGCGGTAGCTGTGGATCCATCGCGTCGCGTAGTGGGCCTGGCGGTGTGGTGATGACGACCCGGGCGACCAGAGGCCAAGGTGGCCCGCTCGGGTGGTTCGCGGTCTTTTCGAGGGCCGCTTGTGCTTTACCAGCTAGGTCGGCCCCGGCGAAGATGGCGGCCGGCTCGGCGTGCGCCAACTGGTAGGCGATGTCGTCGACGGTGAGGTTGGGGTTGATACCGGTAAGCGGAGCCCCGATGCTCAAAGCCCCGTACCAGATCGCAACCCAGTCAGCCGAGTTTGCTGCCATAACAGCGATCCTGTCGCCGCGGCGAACGCCCGCGGCGCTCAGCGCATTCGCGATCCTGTTGGCCCTAACGTGGAGCTGGGAGTAGGTGAAGCTTCGGCGACGACCTACCTCATCATAGGAGACGACAGCTTCGGCGTCTGGGTTTGCGATCGCATGACGCCGGAGTTGATCCCCTAGAGTCGCCCGGCCGACCGGCTGCATCTGCGATGAGAGAAAGTCTCCCACTACTGCGCCTCGTGTTTCATCTCAGCGCTGTGTTCGCACAGGCGTCGGGCCGTGGCGACAATGTCTTCGAGTGACGACCCCGGAGGGAACACCGCTATCCCCGATGATTCGAGTCTCTTTTTGGTCTGCGGTGTGATAACCCCTCCGACCATCACCGGAGCGTCAGACCCCTGGGCTCGAAGCTCGGCGACGATCCGCTCTACCACGGCGGAACGCCCTCCGAGATTGAGGCCCACCAAGTCCACCTCCTCGTCGACCGCCGCTCTGACTATTTCTTCCGCGGTGGCCATCCCGAGCACTATCACCTCGAAATGCGCTTCGCGAAGGGCGCGTTCCACGATCGTTACGCCCCTCCAGTGGCCGTCCAAGGATGTCTTGGCCATCAGGATCCGCGCAGGTTCGTCGCTCAAAGCACCTCCTAGAAGACGATGGGGACATCCCAGTTCCCGAACACAGTCCTAAACACCTCGCCGATCTCACCGACGGTCACCCGAGCTTCCACAGCGTCGAGCATCGGGCCCATAATGTTCACCCCGGAACGGCAAGCCCCTTCAAGCGTCCGAAGCGCCGATGCGGCCGCCCGGGAGTCTCGCTCGCGGCGCAGAGCAGCGAGGCGGGTCATGGCCCGATCCCAAGCGTCGGTCGTCCCTTCGAAGCCTTCTACTTCGAAAGGGGACACGTCGTCCTGGTACGCATTGACCCCGACGAGGATCCGGTCGCCGTTCTCCACCTGGTCCATGGCGAGCGAGGCTCCCGCCGAGGCACGCTGATGCAACCAGCCGGAATCGAGCGTGGCGACATAGCCCCCCTCGCGTTGTATCAGCTCGAAGAACTCCCACGCCCGCTCTTCGAGCTGCGCCGTCAAGGATTCCACGAGCCACGAACCGCCGAGAGGGTCGGCAAC
The DNA here is from genome assembly GCA_021847945.1 of Actinomycetes bacterium. Classification (GTDB taxonomy): domain Bacteria; phylum Actinomycetota; class Acidimicrobiia; order Acidimicrobiales; family Palsa-688; genus JAJZAM01. The sequence goes on from JAJZNG010000134.1 coordinate 6,243, forward strand.
GGCCGTGAGGTTCGCTTCGTGAGCGAGTATCTGCTGGATGCGCACCGACATTTGGTGGGCGTGCTCGCTTGGGATAGTGATCGCCTCGTCGTAGCCAGAAACGCCTAGCGACTGAGCACCTCCGAGTACTGCGGCCAAGCCCATCAGCGTGCCGCGGGCGATGTTGTTGAGCGGCTGGGAGTAGGTCATTGCCGACCCGGCTGTGACCACGTGGATCCGAAGCCGGCGGGCACGCTCGTCAGTCACCCCGTAGCGCTCCCGGAGCAGTCTTTCCCACATGGAACGCGCAGCGCGGAGCTTGGCGATGTCTTCGAAGAAGTCCATCGAAGTTCGCAGGTTGACTCCCCCAACCCCGTGCGCTACGTCGGCTACCTCGAGCTTGGAGCGCTGTCTGATGCCGTCGAGGTACTCGGCTGCGTTGGCCATGAGAGCGCCGAGCTCTTCGAAAGCGTTGAGGCCTGTGTCAGCGGCGTTGTAGGCGGCAATGGAAACCGGAACCCACTTGGGCAGGTAGCGGGTGCAATGCTCGATCAGGTCCAGGTTGAAGCGAAGCCCGTCACGAGGTGGCACCTGCACCTTATTGATGCAACCGAGGTACGTAAGGTTGAAGTCCGACTGTCCGGTCCCGGCCAGCCGACGAAGGTCGATGCCCCGCCGCCTGGCTACGGTCCAGTAGCAGGCGTTCGCGAACGGGGCGTGCTGCACGACGGCACCCCCGGCGTGAGCGTACGTGCTAGCGATGTCGATGCCGTCCAGGACCGTCTCGTAGTCGTCGACGGAGAGGATCACAGCTCCGGTGAGACCCACGTCATCGCGCCGGGCGACCACCTCCGGGTGATCCACGTCATAGAGGTGATCTGCGGTCATACGGTCGTGCTCCATCAAGAAGCCGGTCTCGCCGTGCTCTAGGAGGAAACGGATCCGCTCGCGTTCGTCCTCTGGATTCCCGAACCCAGAGAGTTGGAAGATCCGCCACGGTTTGCTCCGGTACATCTCCGGATAGGCGCCACGGGTGAAGGGAGCCTGTCCGGGCGGGGCTGTCACCTTGAGCCAGTGGTCGTCGGGGACGTCCCCAGGGCCGTAATGAGCTGAAAGTGGTATGCCCGACGAGGTCGTGTAAGTTGGCGCTGTCGTGCGGCCGGCGCCTTCCCGCAGCCCTGCGTTGCCAGGCTCCCCGTCCAGACAGGCGCCTTCCTCTATCCCGCTCACGGCCGTGTCCCGCTCAGCGCCGGCCCAGCTCAGCGCGAGAGCGTCCGGCCGCCGTAGGAGTCGACGTGGACCATATCGTCCACGTCGATCCGGGTCAGCTTGCTCGGGAAGGGCTTCGCCGGCCAGCCTACGGCGATGGTGGCGGCAGTTATGACCCCATCGGGGATGTCCAGCAACTCTTTGACCTGAGGTTCGAACACGCACAGAAGGGTGGTGAGAGCGCTGCCCAATCCCTCGTTCCTGCACGCCAGCAGGAAGTTCTGCACGATCGGGTAGATCGAACCACCCCCTACGACGCTCAGCCGGCCGAGCTCGTGGTCGGTCGGGTGCAACCCGTCTACCTCGGCACATACCACTACTAGAGCGGGGACCTCGTCGAAATGCTCTGCGAAATGGTCTGCGGCCTCCACCGTTTTCGGCAGAGCCCCTGCGCGCACCTCGCCGGTGCCGATGCCGGACAGGTATGCCTTCCACGGGCCTAGGTACCATTCCTTGAGCTGACGTTTCTTGGCTGGGTCGCGTACCACTACGAAACGAACAGGCTGGCGGTTGCCGCCTTGGGGCCCGAAGCGTGCAGCGTCGAAGGCTCGGTAGAGCACCTCGTCGGGCACTTCCCGATCCTGGTAGTAGCGGCAGGTTCCCTGCGTGCGCATGGCTTCTTCGAGGTCCATCATCCCTCCTGCTGACAGTGCCTAACGATCGTTCGTTAGCGTAGCAGCCGGTGACGGATGCCACAACCCTTTCGAGATGGGTAGACGGTTGCAAGCCTGACCCCAGGCGGTAGCCTCGGGACACGCCCGTGTTTTCAATTAATCCCAGCGGATCTACGAAGGCCGAAACATCTACGAGGCCCGCCCTGCCCTATCGGCCACGAGTAGCGACGCTCGTCTTCGATGGGGACTGTGGTTTCTGCACTGCGAGCGCGCTGTGGGCCGAGAAAGCCTTTACAGGCGCGCAGGTCGCCTTACCGTGGCAGAGCCTGGGAGCGGATGAGCTTGCTTCGATGGGACTGTCAGTCGCCGGCGTAAAGTCCGCCGCGTGGTGGGTGGGTTCGGACGGAACTCCCGAGCGTGGCCACAGAGCCGTCGGAAGGGCGTTGCAAGCCGGGGGAGGTTGGAGGTGGTTCCTCGGCTGGGCATGTCTCAATCCACCGACCAGCTGGCTGGCGTCAGCCGTGTACAGGGCGGTGGTCAGGTGGCGTCACTGGCTGCCGGGCTCCACTGAGGCCTGCCGGCGCAGCGTCTAGCGACAAGCCGGCTATCCTGCGGTTCCGGTTAGGGCCGACCCCGGCCGGCCCGGTAACGGGCTATGAGGGTGTTGGTGCTCGAATCGTGGGCAAGGGCAGGGGTTTCAGGCGCGGTGAGCTCCGGGACGATCCGCTGCGCCAGTTCCTTGCCTAGCTCGACCCCCCACTGGTCGAAGGAGTTGATCCCCCAGATCACACCTTGGGTGAGGACCTTGTGCTCGTAGGTGGCGACAAGCTCGCCGAGGATACGCGGCGTGAGCTGGTCGGCGAGAATGGTGTTGGTCGGATGGTTGCCTGCGAAGGACCGGTAAGGCTGGCCTTGCGGGGCCGACCTACCGAAAGCCAATGCCTCGGTCTGCGCGAAGAAGTTGGCCATCAGCAGGTCATGATGGTCCCCGACGTCGTGGTTGGGGGTCACGAAGCCGATGAAATCGGCTGGGATCAACCTGGTGCCTTGGTGGATGAGCTGGTAGTAGGCGTGCTGGCCGTTGGTGCCGGGCGTCCCCCACACCACCGGACCCGTGGCCACGTCGACGGGTTCTCCCGAGAGGGTGACGCTTTTGCCGTTGCTCTCCATGTCGAGCTGCTGCAGGTAGGCGGGAAAACGCGCCAGGTAATGGTTGTAGGGCAGGATTGCCTGGGTTTCCGCTCCGAAAAAGTCGTTGTACCAGACCCCTATGAGGCCCAGTAGGACCGGGAGGTTCTCGCGAAAGGGGGCTGAGCGGAAATGCTCGTCGACGGAGTGGAAACCTTCGAGCATGTCGACGAACGCCTCCGGGCCGACAGACACCATGAGCGAGAGGCCTATCGCCGAGTCGTAGGAATATCGACCTCCCACCCAATCCCAGAAGCCGAACATGTTGGAAGTGTCGATCCCGAACTCGGCGACCTTCTCGGCGTTTGTTGACACCGCAACGAAGTGTCTGGCTACCGCAGAACTGTCGCCAAGACCCGATACGAGCCAATCCCGGGCGGTTTTGGCGTTGTTGAGAGTCTCCAACGTCGTGAAAGTCTTGGAGCTGACGATGAAAAGGGTCGCGCCAGGGTCAAGGTCGTGGGTAGCTTCCCAGATGTCAGAGCCGTCTACGTTGGAGACGAAGCGGCATTCGATGCTCCGGTCGGAGAACGGCCTAAGGGCTTCGTAGGCCATGGCAGGACCTAGGTCGGAGCCGCCTATGCCGATATTGACCACTGTGGTGATCCGTTTGCCTGTGTGGCCGGTCCACTCCCCCGAGCGAACACGGCGTGCGAACTCAGACATTCGGTCTAAAACCTCGTGAACCCCGGGTACGACGTCGACGCCTCCCGTCGTGATCGAAGCTCTCCTAGGCGCGCGAAGGGCGATGTGGAGCACCGGTCGGTCCTCCGTGACGTTGATGTGCTCGCCGGACCACATTGCTTCTATACGTTGAGCCAGCCCTGCCCTCTCAGCGACGGCGACGAGGAGGTCGATCGTGCGTGCCGTCAGACGGTTCTTGGAGTAGTCGAGGTGTAGGTCGGCCCCGTCGACCCTGAGGGTAAGGCCCCGCTCGGGATCCGAGGCGAACAGGTCACGCAGGTGGACGTTGCGCATCTCTCCGCCGTGGGCTGCGAGCGCTTGCCATTCGGGGGTCTCTGAGATACGAACCGGTGATATCTGCACCACCGAAGTATGCCCCAATCAGCGGGCTGGCGGATACCCTTTGGCGTGACGCTGCGCAGGCTCGTGCTTTTCGACGTGGACGGTACGCTAGTGAGAGCCGGGGAGGTCGGCCCGTCTTCGTTCGACCGGGCCGTCGAGGTGATCCTCGGGGTCACACCGGCCGAACGACCTCACATGGCAGGTAAGACCGACGGCCAGATCGTCCGAGAGTACCTCGAAGCGCTCGGTGTTGCACGCGATCAGAAGCTCGTCTCGGCGGTGCTCGAAGCGCTGGGCGTGGCACTCGCGGAGGCCGACGCCAGAGGGGAGATCCGCTCTGGCGGCTTCGCTCTGCCCGGTGTTGCAGATCTACTCGAACGGCTCTTCGACGACGACCGGGTCCTGTCGAGCTTGCTCACAGGGAACGTCGCCCCCAACGCAAGGCTGAAGACCGCAGCGTTCGGTCTCGACGGTTGGCTCGACTTCGACGCCGGCGCCTATGGAAGTGACCACCACGACCGGGACCGCCTCGTTCCTATAGCCCTGGAGCGCTCGAGAGATGCGCACGGTGTTGCGTTCGAACCGAAAGACGTGTGGGTGGTAGGTGACACTCCCCGGGACCTGGCGTGCGCAAGAGCCGGTGGAACGCACTGTCTTCTCGTGGCTACTGGAGGCTATTCCTACGTCGAGCTGGCAGACCTGGGAGCGGACGCTGTCTTCGACGACCTCTCGGACGTCGACGCTGTGCAGGACGTTCTCCTAGAAGGCCTCTAACCCGTTGCTACTCTTGGCTGCTCTGAGCGGCCCTTGAGACGCTGATCCGGAGCCGAACGGTAGCCTTTTTTGGCCGGAACCGCCACCGGCGTACCTAGGCACGCCAAGGGCGCACGACACTATGATCATCCGAGTCGCACTCGCCGGGCGGGTGCCTAAACCTTTGGGCAAACAGACAAGCGACGTGAGTAAAGGGCGGACCATGAGTCAACGACGGGTAGGGAGAAGGTGGGAGAAGGCGGCTGGGACATTTGCTGGGGCTGTGGTCGCAGGATCCGCGTTATTGGGGCTTTCCCTGCCGGCGTGGGCTTCGGTGACTGGGACGGCGGCGCCGACCCCCTCGTGCAGTCCCACCGCTGACGGTTCCACATGTAGCGTCACTTTCACGAGTCCGGGCTCGTGGGCTGTTCCCGCTGGCGTGTCGGACGTCTCGATCACCCTGGCAGGAGCCTCGGGGGGAGCTGGCGGCGTCAACGGTGGCTCTAACCCCACTGCGGCCCTTCTGCCGGTGGACTCTGGCGGTGGCTCAGGTTCGGTGATAGCAGCGACCCTAAGTTCGATCCCAGCAGGCGCGACTTTCGTAGTGGACACGGGAGCCGAAGGCGTCCCAGGTGGCGTCGCGTCGTACGGAGCTGGGGGAGGCGCAGGTGGTGGGGAGTCGTCGGTCACGGTCTCGTCGACGCCCATCCTCATCGCCGGTGGTGGTGGTGGCGGCGGCGCCTACGTGATCCCTCTGAGCATTCCTGCCCCACCCGTACCGCCGGCCACGAATCCACCGCCGCTCTATGGCGAGTCAAAGCCTTCCGTCGCAAAGGCGGTGGCGTCCACTGCCGGGGGTCAGGGTGGCAACGGTTCAGCCGCCCTCGTCAACGGGTCGACGGCAGCTGCCCCAACGACCGGAGGGGCCGGTGGCCTAGGCGGCTTTCTGGGTGGCAGCCCTGGGCAAGGAGGTAACGGTTGTGGGTCGGGGACTGCCGGGGCTGGTGGTGCAGGAGGACCAGGAGGCGACTCGGCGGCATGCGCCGGCGGGTTCGGAGCGCGGGGAGGAGACGGAGGTGCGGGTTACGCCGGGGGTGGCGGCGGTGGTGCCGGACCTGACTATGGCGGTGGCGGTGGCGGTGGATCTGACCTAATCGCCACAGCGGCCCCGGGTGGCATCGCAGTGGCGGGAGCCGAAACCGGGACCAACACCGGCGGCGGCTACGCAAGGTTCACCTACTTCGTTGCCGCTTCTGCGGTGGTAACCTCCACGGTTCCGACTGGGTCCTCGACGACCACCACGACGACGACCACCGTTGGCTTGGCGGTGGGTTCGTCTCCCGGGGGAGCCGCACCGTATCAGTCGGCAACCCTCGCTAACACTGGTGTCGACAACGTATTCGGAGTGTCCTCAGGCGGGGGCCTAGTGCTGATCGGCGGGTTGGTCCTCCTCGGCGAAAGGCTCTCCCGACGACCTCTGGGTGCCCACTTCGATCCGAGACAGCCGGGACGGGGTCCGAGCTAAGCGGGACCTCAAGCCCGAGGTTAGAAGGCAACGAGCCCCAGGCGGTGGCTCCTAGCGCAACTCCCGGAGGGCTGCGACGTCGTCGTCGCTGAGCACCCAGCCGGCCGCTACTGAGTTGGATCGCACCTGCTCGGCACTCGTCGCCCCAGCGATCACTGATGACACAACCGGGGACGCGAGAAGCCCTGCGAAGGCGAGCTCGAGCAGGCTGTGGCCGCGGTCAGCGGCGAAACCGGAGAGAGCTTCGATGCGGTCCCACTGCCTATCTGAGATCTCTCGGCCGTCCATGCGTGTACCTGTCGGACGCTCCTCACCCCGCCGGTATTTGCCGGTGAGAAGACCGTTGGCCAGCGGGAAGAACGGCAGAAAGCCGACCCCGGCCCGCTCGCAGGCCGGTAGAAGCTCCTGCTCGGCGCTGCGTTCGAGCAGGCTGTAGTGGTTCTGAGCTGACACGAACCGGCTGCGTCCATCTCGGCGCGCCGTCCACTCTGCCTCGGTCACCTGCCACGCTGAGAAGTTCGACGAGCCCAGATAGAGAACCTTGCCCTCACGCACTAGATCGTCGAGGGCTGCGAGCGTCTCTTCGATCGGGGTGATCCCGTCGGGCCTGTGAAGCTGGTAGAGGTCGATGCGGTCGGTCCTCAGGCGGCGCAGGCTGTCCTCGACAGCCCTACGAACGTACCATCGCGATGCCCTCGCTACGCCTGGGCCTTCACCCATGTCAGAGCCGAATTTGGTGGCAAGTACCACCTTGTCCCGCCGCCCGGCCAGAACCTCGCCGAGCAGGGTTTCGCTTCCGCCGCGATCCCCATAGGTGTTCGCAGTGTCGAGCAGGTTAATTCCGCAGTCGATGGCAGCATCTACCACCGCCTTGGTGCCAGCCACGTCCAGCTTCCCCCCGAATGACCCTCCGAAGTTGTTGCATCCCAGTCCGACCACCGAAACGGTGAGGCCGGAGGCGCCGAGTTGTCGGTATCTCATGGCAGGTATCGTAGAGCGGATATGACGCTGGCCGGTCTACCCTCCCGGCGCCGTGGTGCAGGGTTACGCTGGATCACCGTCGGGGTGGTCCTTACGATCTTGATCCTGTTGATCGACGCTTCTCTCAAATCGAAGTCCCCGACCCCCGCCCACCGGCTTGCCGTAGGTGCATGGGTCGACCAGGTCCTGCCCGCTATAACCTCGTCTACGACGCAAGGTCAGGTCATTTCCAGCATCTGGTCCGGGGGGTTGTCGCGCTCGGCGCCGGCGCTCGCTGCGACGATCGACGGGGCCGCAGCTAGGGCAGTAGCTGACTACACGACGGTTAGCAAGCTCGACCCTCCCACCTCCCTCGGGGGATCGGCCGGTCTGCTCGAGGCGAGCCTCCTGGCGCGAAGCCAGGCCGCCTCCACGGTCCAGAGAGTGCTGCTGGCCACGCTCGGCGCGGCTGCGGGGCAGACGAGCCCTGGCACGCCCACAGACAGCACTGCCGCTCCGCCGTCTTTCGAAGCTCCCCTGCTAGCCCAGGCCGCGTCGGATATAGCAGTAGGCGATCAGGCCTACCAGCTATTTCTCTCTACGTTCCCGGCCTCCGCAGGGGTCAAGATGCCGCCCTCCACGTGGGGTTCTAACTTGGCGCCATACCAGACACAGTCGGCTCAAATTTTCCTGACATCTCTGCAGAGTGTCGTCACTACCAGCCCGCTCTACCAACTGAGTCTCTTCTCAGTCTCGTTAAGCCCGTCGCCGATCACTACCAGCGGTTCTACCTTGGTGCTACCTGACACTTCAGCTATAAGCGTCGACCTCGTTGTGGCCGACACGGGTAACCAACCGGCGTCCCACGTAACAGTCACAGCCACAATCTCCCCTGCTACCAGCGGATCGTCGACCGTGAAGGACTTCGTTAATCTCGCCGTCGGCCAAGCCTATGCGATCAGTGGCCTCGGCCCTCTCAGCGCTCCTAAGGGTACTCCGGTGACGCTCACCGTGACCGCCGACGTCACTCCACCTTCCCAGGCGGGTACCTCTGGGAGTCAAGCAGCTGCAGTGAAGCCGGCGACCACCACCCTCACGTTCGAGATGCCTGCTCCACCGGCTCCGACGACGAGCACCACCTCTCCCGGGACTGGGAATGCAAAGTCTCCATCCACGACGTCGCCGGCGGGGACGAACGGCGGCTGAAACGCCGGAGAGCTCCGCCTACTTCGCCG
>JAJZNG010000198.1 GCA_021847945.1 Actinomycetes bacterium
GATCTTGGGATGCCGCCGGAGAGATGGGGCACATCTCCCTCGACATCAACGGACCATCGTGCTTTTGTGGCGGACGAGGATGTTTGGAACTAGTAGCCGCCCTTCCGGCAGTAATTCAAGCGGCCGGAGCCGCCGACCTCGACGACCTTCAGCGTAGGGCCACGCGAGACCGCGCGGCTAGGACCGCTATTCAAAACGCTGCTGCTGCGACCGGCAAAGTCCTCGCTGGTGTTCTCGCGGTCATTAACCCCAGCGTGGTCGTGATTGGAGGCAGCGTCGCCTCGCTACCCGGTTTCATGGACAGGCTCGGCGCGGTCACGCGTGCGACCGCGCCGCTTTGGGCCACTCTCGACTTGGTGATAGAGGCGGCGGAGACCGACCACCTTCTCGGTGCTATCGGAGCAGCAGCGGCAGCTTATGGTGCGCTTGGCGGCGCGGTGCCATTGACGGCGCGAAAGGTCATTGTCTCCCTCGATGAGAGCCGGGGAACGCAGGTCGCAAAGGCGACGGTCAGCAGCTAGCGGGCTAACTGCGCGAAGCTTCGCGACCCTGGGCGTAGGAGCGTTCACCTGACAGGCCACGATAAACCGGATGGATCTGCCCGAAGCCTGTGACCGGCCGGTCCCACCCTGAGACTCCTGGTCTGGTGTCGTGATGGAACCGTTCAGCGAGTAACCGCGACAGTCGCTCACGTTCCCTTCGATGTGACTCTAAGTCGAAGAGATTCGTCCGCTCCTCGGGGTCCATGCTCATGTCGTACATTTCACCCGGACCGCCCAGGCGTTCGACGAGCTTCATGCGTCCATCTGTTAGCATGCGGGCGCCTCCATACTCGCTGGTCACGAGCACGGTCTCTTGGCCATCGTCCCCTCCTTCTCTCAGGATGCGTGCGAACGAGCTACCTGCACCCCACTCATCTTCGGATGCCTCCACTTTTGCGAGGTCACAGATCGTGCGGTGCAACGACGCGTTCGAGAGAAGTGCGTTGCTGATGCCTTTTGCCCCTCCGGGTAGATGCGCAACGCACGGCACACGAACCGAGTTATCCCAAAAGTTAAGCGGCCGAGTACCGTTACCCTTGCCCCAGATTCCGTGATGCCCGCAACTGAAACCGTTGTCAGAGAGGTAGAGAACAACCGTACTATCCGCCAGGGACTGCTCTTCCAGCATCCGAATGATCTTGCCCAGACCTATGTCAACAGCGGTAAGCGAAGCACAGTAACCAGCCAGGTGCGCGTGTGGGTCAGCGAAGGCGGCTGCAAAATCCGCCTTGCGCGGCTTGACCCAGGGATGAGGCTGTTCTCGTGGGACCGAAGGAAAGTTCGTGCCGGCGTAAAGCTCGACGAGCTCAGGCGGGTGGTTGTCGATCCACGGGTCGTGGGGTGCAGTAAAGTTCACTTGAAGGTAGAAAGGGCGCCGGCGGTCGCGTGTGGCCAGAAAGGCGAGCGCATGGTCGACAACAGCCTCGGTGAAATAGCGCGGCTCTTCTGCCGGGGCACCATCAAGCCAGATCGGAGCCCCGTAGTAGGGTCCACCACCGTAGCGGTGCGCGTACCAGAACTCGAAACCCGGTGCTGGTCGTCGTGAATCACCCACGTGCCACTTACCGCTCAATGCGCACTGGTAGCCGAAGCGCTGCAAAACCTCAGGTGTCGTCGGCTGCCCCTCAAGGTAGCGGTCGGGATATGCGTCAGGGTGACGGCCTCCGATGAGCCAGTCGTGGACACCGTGCGCTGATGGCATCCGCCCTGTAAGCATGGACGCTCGCGAGGGAGAGCACACCGGTGACGCACAATAAAACTGGTCCAGTTCGAGCGACTCACTGAGAAACTGCTGCAGGTTCGGCATCACCAGTTCAGGCATCCGGTGCGGCATGGCCCATCGCCCCTGGTCGTCCGTCAGGATCACCACAAAGTTGAAACGCTGCGGATCGTTGACGTGCGTCACGCCGTCACACTTTTCTGCGCTCGCCACGCTAAACCTGTCATATTCCGACATGCAATCTAACATAATTGTGATTGCTGCCTTACAAATATCTTCTCGGACACGGGCAGTTGCGGACACCCGAACATCGCGCTAAGCGTTGACAGATTAGCAACGAACAGCTATAATGTCGTCGGAATTTTGTTAGGTAAGACGACAAAATACGATTGAACTGGGAGGTCAGGGGGAAAATGACAAACGGGTTTTCTCGGAGACAGGCACTTAAGCTGGGAATCGCCGCGCCGGTGCTCATGGCCCTGTCTGCACTGCACGTCTCGGCGCCTCTGGAGCCCCCACCTGCTTCTTCACCGAGCAGGCCCCCTCCTCCGCTCCCCAATATGGTGCCCTCCCGGAAGAAGGGCGTCGGCGTTGCGACGGCGGCGTCACAAGCGGCTTACCGCGTCCAGTCGATGAAGCCTGCGTGGTACTACACCTGGGCTGCCGGCGGCATCCCAGGCTTGCAAGGCGTGGAGTTCGTCCCAATGGTTTGGGGAGGAACCGATATCCAAACCCAAATCAACGACGTCAAAGCTCTCGGCCCCGGCAAGCTGCCCTTCGTACTCGGCCCTAACGAGCCGGACAACCCCAAACAATCGAACATGACCGTGGCCGAAGTACTGAAATGGTGGCCACAGATCAGCGATCTAGCAGCACTCACCGTGGCTCCCGCCCCACTCCACCCCTTTACCCCCGACGAGTGGCTTCCCGACTTCGTGCAACAGGCCGCTGAGCTCGGTCTGCGTTACAACTATATGGCCCTACACGACTACCCCAGCCCTGACGTCGCAGGTTTTCTCAGCACGGTCGACCAGGTCTACGAGACCTACGGCCTGCCAGTCTGGATCACTGAGTTCGCCGTGGCGGACTGGAAAGCCTCTCCTACAAAGCCAAACATCTACTCTGCTGAGCAGGTCCTGGAGTTCATGGAAGCGGTGCTGCCCGAACTGGAACGTCGACCTCACGTAGCGCGTTACGCGTGGTTCGGCGCTGGACCAGATGCAGCAAAAACACCGGCGCTCGAGACGTCAGCGCTATTTGACAAATCCGGCCAGGTGACCGAGCTTGGCCGCTTCTATGCCCAGTTCGGAGCCACAGCAGCGAGTCCTGCGCAGGCCGGCGGCGTCGCATTTCGATAATGCCCCATCCAATCAGCGAGTAGAGGCCTATGCCACGTTTCGATTTCCCCCCCGAAAAGCTACGCCAGTACCAGCCCGAGGTAACTGAACCGGCTGACTTCGACACGTTCTGGGCCCAGACCCTGCAAGACTCCAGGCGCCTCGCCGAAGCGCCTACCCTCACCCCGATCAGGTCCCCCCTAAAGCTTGTCGAGGTTTACGACCTCGAGTTCTCCGGTTTCGCCGGAGACCGGGTGCGTGGCTGGATGATCCTCCCGGCAGGAGCGGCCCAACGGCTTCCATCTGTCGTCGAGTACATCGGCTACGGTAGTGGTCGTGGGCTCCCACAAGAGCACCTCGCATGGGCCAACGCGGGCTATGCGCACGTCGTGATGGACACCAGGGGGCAGGGCAGCGCATGGGGTACCGGTGGAGATACCCCCGACCCTCACGGCTCAGCCCCGGCCTTCCCCGGCTTTATGACCAAGGGGATTACGTCTCCCGCAGACTATTACTACCGCAGAGTGTTCACAGACGCTGTACTGCTCGTCGACGCGGTGCGTCAACTGCCACGCGTAGATCCGGCGCTCGTAACCGTCACCGGCGGGAGTCAGGGCGGCGGTATCACGATCGCCGCCGCCGGCTTGGTCGAGGGACTAGTCGGGGCGATGCCTGACGTTCCTTTCCTGTGCCATTTCGAGCGCGCTGTTGGCCTCACCGAACGTATGCCCTACGCCGAGATCGCCAAGTATCTGGCGGTCCACCGTGGCAGGGTCGAGGAGACGTTCGCTACCTTGTCGTACTTCGACGGCGTCAACTTCGCTAAGCGAGCGACAGCTCCCTCCCTGTTCTCGGTAGGCCTAATCGACCCAGTGTGCCCACCTTCAACCGTGTTCGCCGCTCGAAATCATTGGGCGCGTGGCGACCACGAAGCCGACATCGTCGAGTACGCATTCAACGAGCACGAGGGGGGTCAAGCCCACCAGTGGGACCGTCAGGCGGCGTGGCTTTCTTTGCGCCTCGCCGGCCACCGACCTTAACAGCCAAGTCCGCGTCGACGAGCTCTGCCATCGTGGCGGCCGGGTTCAAACGGCTGGGGCCTATCACTGCGGCCAAGGCCAACTCCAAGCGCCACGGCAGCCAGGGCAGCGCTAGCCGCCGCACCCCCGGCGAATACTGCACCCGGACCAACCGACGCGTAAAGAGGAGCTCCGATCACCGCCGAAAGGCCTGCAGCCGCCGTACCCGCCCCGCCGAAGAGGCCTTGCCCCGTCGCTGCGCGCTCTTGAGGAAAGGTACGCGCCACGAACGCGTAGCCGGCTGGAACCGCTATCGATTGGATACAGGCTTCACCCACCCCAAGCAGGGTGATGACCAGCGGTGAAGGAACGAACCCGTAGCTGGCCATGAACACGTCGGCCGCCATGAGACCTACAGCACCGGCGAGAAGCGGACCTCGTTTCTCCGCGAGGCGGCCACCGAGCGGGGCAAGTACGATAAAAGGCGCTCCGTACAGGGTCAAGCTCAGTCCTATCAGGAGCGTGCCCGCCCCTCTATCGGTCATAAGCCGCGACCACAACGCGTCGTATAGCCCGTTGGGTAGCTGTGAAGCTGCGCCCAACGCTACGACTGAGACCAGCACGTAAAGCGATGTCAGCGGCAAAGCACCGCCAGTTGGCACACCGGCCTTCGACGCGTCGACCGGGACCCGCTCAGCGGGTATCGCCACAAATGCCGTCACGAATACCAGTCCCAAGAGACCAGCGACCGTCAAGAAAGGCGTCCGGATACCCCCGGCTTGGTAAAGGAGGCTTCCCAGTAGCGGACCTACCGTGATGCCAGCCATCATCGAAGCGGAGATAGTTCCCATGCGACGACCGCGCTGTGCCCCCTCCCCGGCGTAGCCAGCCTGGCGCAAGGCGGCGGGAAGGATGATCCCGAAGGCCACCCCGCCGGCGGCCCGTGCTCCGACGAGCGCCCACAAGCTCGTCACCGAAGCGAACCACACCTGTGATATCGACCCGAGCGCGAGCCCGCCGAGCAGGACGCGGCGCGCCCGGGACCCGTCGAGGAACGGTCCGGCTGCGAGCTGAGCGACGAGCCCTGCGAAGAAACTGGCCCCTGACATGAGCCCAAGCCCGTAGGTTGCTAGGTGATCATCGCGTTGGATCCTGGCAAGCAGCGGGAACAGCACCCCCACTCCGACCGCTTCAAGGCAGACAGCAGCCGCCAAGACCAAGAACCGTATATCCCGGCGGCCCATGTCGCCGGGCGACCCCGGGGCGTCCACGGCGCTGATCGCCTCGGGGCATTCGGTCACGGTCGCATGCTAGGCGCAGGCGGGTCCCCTACATCTTCCTGCGGATAGGAAGGACTTCAGAGGCTGATGTGGTGTCGGACGAAGTTGAGGATCTCCAAGTGCTTGGCGGTGTCTAGCTCCATGAGCTTCACGAGCAGCACCCACATCGTGGTGTCTTTCACGTCCTTGAGCTCTCTTCGCAGGCGTTCTAGCTCCTTAGCGTCGGCTTTCTCCTGGCCTATGAGGGCGTCGGTCAGCTCGCGGATGAGTTTGTGATCCGCCTTGTACCAGTCCAAGCGCGGAACCGCGGGTGGGTCCGAGCTCAACTCTGCGTCGGAGCGGAGCGCTTCGGCCAACTCGGAGAAGCGCTTGTGGTGGCGTATCTCGTCTTCGATGATCAACTCCACGAGATAGCGGAAAGCTGCCGATTCGGACCGCTCGGCGGCTTCCCGGTAGGACTCCAGGATCCCCCGCTCCGCTTCTACATGGGATAGAAGGTGATCGTAGATGCCTTGCTCCCAGACGCTAGCTCCTACCAAAGTGTCAGCCATGGGGGTAATCCTGCCAGCGGAACGCCGGAGCTGCTAGAGCCGAAGGTCACATCGGTGGGTGCTTTTCAGCCCCGCTACCATCACATCATGCCACGACCAGCTTGGGCAGACGGGATCGGGACTGTGAGAGAACCCGACCTGCTCGAAGTCCTCTACCCGCACCCTGCCTTGGGTCTGCCTCCCCAAGGTGCTGCCCAGCCCGGCGAAGCAGGGCACACGTCGCAACGCACTGCGACGTTCGAGACAGTCGAAGCCGACCACCTCCGTCATGTCAAAAGGGTCCGCCTACGGACCGTTATAGACGACCTCGACAACCCGCCGCTCGACACCGCAGACGCTTACCTTAGGCTTCACCTGCTGTCACACCGCCTCGTCGTGCCCAACGATGTGAACCTGGAAGGTGTCTTCGGGCTTCTCCCCAACGTGGCGTGGACGTCGCTTGGACCGCTTCACCCGGCGGACCTTCCCAAGGTGCGAGAACTAGCCGCAGAGGCCGGCGTGCACTTAACCGTCCACGCTGTAGACAAGTTCCCGAGGATGGCGGACTATGTCGTGCCGTCCGGGGTGCGGATAGCTGACGCCAGCCGGGTGCGCCTGGGCGCCTACCTGGGTGAGGGCACGACGGTAATGCACGAAGGCTTCGTCAACTTTAACGCGGGCACCCTCGGAGGAGCGATGGTTGAGGGCAGGATCAGCCAAGGCGTGGTGGCGGGAGACGGTACAGATATAGGGGGCGGTGCGTCCACCATGGGCACGCTTTCGGGAGGAGGTACGCAGCGCGTAGCTCTTGGTCGGCGGTGCCTGCTCGGGGCGAACTCGGGGCTGGGGATCGCTCTGGGAGACGACTGCGTGGTCGAAGCCGGTCTCTACCTTACCGCTGGCACAGTGGTCCTTCTACCCGACGGCTCAACTACCAAAGCGAGAGAGCTAAGCGGCAGATCCAGTCTCCTCTACCGCCGAAACAGCCAGACTGGATCCGTCGAGGTGATACCCCGCTCAGGGACCTGGGGCGAACTGAACCGGGAGCTGCACGCCAACCAATAGCTACTAGCTATCCGCTTCATTTTGTAAAATCAAACGGAGATCCTAGCTCCGGCCGCCGCGGGCTACCCCATCATCGGGGTTATCTGGGGCAGTCAAGATATAACCCAGACAATCGCCAAAAATTCTGCTTGACACCCGCCATGGGTTACCGTATCATCTCCCGCCGGGGAGGTGATACGTATTAGCAAGCAGTTGCCGAGAGGCTCTGGACGAAGAACTCGGCCGGTCACGCAAAGCGACGTCGCGAAGGAAGCCGGGGTGTCCCAGGCGCTCGCATCATGTGTGCTCGGGGGGAAGCCCGTCCGTGTCGCCCCCGAAACCGAGCAGCGTATCCACGAGGCGGCCGTTCGACTTGGGTATAGACCGAACTTGATCGCCAGAGGCCTGCGCGGAGCGCCGACCGGCCTCCTGGGCGCTATCGTGCGGGACCTTTCCGCCCCCGTAGCCAACGAGATCTGCCGGCATCTGATGCACAAAGCTCCCTCTCACGGCTTCGACGTCCTACTGACCGACGCAGCCGACGACCCTCAGACACTTTTGCGCCTTGCCACGCTCATGAAGTCCAGGCTGTGTGACGGCGTTTTCCTGGTAGGCGAGCTCCCCGGCCAGGACGCCATCTGGGACGACTATCTTGCGATCGGCCTACCAACCATCCTCCTGCTGCACAACGGACAAGGCCTTTTCCCCACGTTCGCCATTGACGAGGCGTTAGCCGTGCGAGCGATGGCCGACCACCTCGTCGGGCTCGGCCATCGTCGGATCGCCTTCGTGGTAGCTAACTGGATGCACGGTGTGCACGCCCGCTTCCAGGCATTCCGACAGGCGCTCGACGAGCTTGGCGTGGACGTCGACGACCGTCAAGTAATCATGGTACCCCCAACCCGCCAGGGCGGGGCTGACGCCTTGGGGCAACTGCTCACAGCGAGCAACCTACCCACGGCCATAGTCGCCACGACTGACCTTCTCGCTTTGGGAGTTCTCGCCGAGGCGCACCACCGGGCGATCCCGGTTCCACAATTCTTCTCTGTCACAGGCTTCGATGACATCCCCGGCGCTGGCGACTTCCCCCCTGGGCTGACGACTATGCACCAGCCGGTCGAGGCGATCGCGGAGGCAGCACTCTCCTACTTCGACAGCGTCGAGGTCTCGAGACTCCCTTCCCCACCTCTTAAAGCCACGTTGATCGTCCGTGGCTCGACAGGGCCTCCCCGGCCCGACAACGAGGGACGCGCCCTCCCCGAGAATCACCCCGGCGTCCGAAGTCTGATCCGAGCCGCAAACCCGTGAAAAAGAAAATTCTAGACACCAAAGGAGACATAGATGACACCTGAACTAAAGCCAACACCCGAGCGGAACGCACGCCGTCGCCACACACAGAAGATCGCCGTGATAGCAGCGGCTGGCGCGCTTCTCGCAGCGTGCGGATCGGCCTCCAAAACGGCTCAGAGCTCCAACTCCTCAGGCTCGTCGGGGGCCTCGTCGTCCCCGAGCTCGCCGGTAACGATCTCCTTTCTAAACGTCGGCGCAAGCCCACAGGCGCTGGCCTATTTCAACGGGACGGTCATACCCGACTTCGAACGGGCCAATCCGAACATTCATGTGACCATGGAAACTACCGACTGGGGTTCGGCGTTCACCAAGATCACCACCGCTGCCGCCTCCAAGACGGAAGCCGACGTGTTCATCCAAGGCGGAATTTGGCTGGGCAGCCTGGCCTCAGACGAGGCCTTGCTGCCGCTCACAAAGTACGTTGCCAACTGGAGTGGAGCGAAGAACATGCCGGCGAGCGAGCTCGCCACCGGGAAGCTCAATGGAACGCAATACGCCATTCCCTATTACTCGGATCTCCGCGGGCTTTGGTACAACACAGCCGATCTTGCGGCTGCTCACGTCTCACCACCTAAAACTCTTGCTCAGCTCAAATCCGACGCCGCCAAGCTCGTCGTCAAGAGCGATGGAAGCATCACACGCGAGGGAATGGACTGGGCGATCGACAACTCGATCGGCCTTCAGCAAGCCTACACCGAGCTGCTCTACAGCACGGGCGGCCACGAGTTCAACGCCACCGACACCGCACCTGCGTTCACGAGCACGGTGGCACAGCAAGCGTTGAGCTACCTCACCTCTTTCTATAGTGACGGGCTTTCCTCCTCCAAGTTCGTCGACGTCGGCTCGTCGCCGGCGACGATTGCGATAGGGCAAGCAGCCATGGAGGTAAACGGCTTCCAGGTGTACACCGAGGCAGAGCAATACGATCCGAAGATCGTGAAGGACTTGGCGTTCGAACCATTTCCCACTCCTAGCGGTTCGAATCCTGTCGCCCTATCCTTCCCAACCAAGCTCGGCATATACGCCGGGACCAAACACCCCAACTCGTCCTGGAAGTTCCTGTCCTACATAACGTCACCAACCGTCGAGTCCAAGTGGGATTCTTTGATCGGAGAGCTGCCAGCGGACACTAACGCGCCGCTCGGGCCGACCTGGTCGACCCCAATAGCCAAGCAGTTCTTCGCTCTGGCAGCGGACAGCAAGGCACAGGCAACCATTCCTGTGATGCTCAAGCTGGGACCCCTGGTAAACACCCAGCTCGAAAAGGCTGTATCTGGACAGGCCTCATCTTCTGCGGCTCTCGCTGCCGCTAACTCTGGAATCGCCTCTTTGATGCAGGGCTCCTGATCTCTCGGTGACCTCCCCACTTTTGAGCTCGGGCCGCCCGCATGCGGCCCGAGCTCAGGACCCCGCTGTCCCCGCCCCCGGCCGGCGTCGCCTCGGACTCGATGCCGGAAAGAGGCGTGCCGGTCTGAAGTTCGTGGCACCAGCACTCGTGCTTTTGATCATTTTGGACGTCGCTCCTATCCTGACCGAGCTGTTCTACAGTTTTACGAAGTTCAGCCTCTTAAAACCTGCCCACCTGGTCGGTTTCGCTGAGTACGAAGCGTTGTTCAGCGATCCGGTGTTCTGGCACAGCGTGTTGAGAACGTTCTACTTCGCCGGAGTACTAGTAGTCGTCGGAATTGCCGTTTCGCTCGGAGTGGCAGTACTTCTCACCCAGACGATAATCGGGACCACGTTTTATCGAATCGTGATCTTCCTACCACAGACGGTTTCTTACGCGGCAGGAGCGCTTATATGGGTATGGCTGTTTAACCCCACCTCGGGTCCAATCAACACCCTCATCTCGTCTCTGGGTGGCCCGAGCATAGGCTGGCTCAGCTCGCCCGGCATCGCCATGCCCTCCCTCCTCATCGTCAGCCTGTGGCGAGACACCGGCTACTACATGCTGGTTTTCCTTGCAGCTCTGGCCAATGTCCCCACAGAGCTCTACGAGGCCGCCCACCTCGATGGCGCTGGGTCGATCCGGACCTTCCGTGAGGTTGTTCTGCCGAGCATTCGCCCGGCGATGCTTTTCGTCCTGCTCACGTGGACGTTGGGTGCCTTGCAGATGTTTACTCAGGCCTATGTCATGACCAACGGAGGGCCGGGCAACGCAACTCTTAGCGTCGTGCTCGACATATACAAGGAAGGTTTTCAGGATCTGAGTCTCGGTTACGCGAGCGCCGAGTCTTTCGTCGTCTTCCTGTTCTGCTTAGTGCTCAGTCTCGTATACGTACGTTGGTTCCGCACGAGGATCGATTAGAGAATGCCATACACGAAACGCAAGAGACGAAGCTCCCGCAGAATTGTTCTCTCTATCGTTGCCACTTTCGTTTCGATCATCTTTGCGATCCCGATCGTCGTAGCGGTTCTGACGTCGTTCAAGTCGAACTCACAGGTATTCACCACGAGCTCGCTTTCTCTGCCGCACGGTATCAATCTGTCTAGTTACTGGCAGGTACTGACCGAAGGTGGCTTTGGCCATTTTCTGCTCAACAGCCTCATCGTGGCTGGGATCGGCTCTGCCGTCCAAGTCGTAGCAGCGACGATGGCGGGCTACGCCCTTGCCCGGCTGCCTTTCCCAGGACGGTCCGCTGTATTCTGGCTGGTGCTGGTGACACTAATGTTACCTCCCCAGTTGCTTGTAATCGCTTTGTTCCTCCTGGTCGCACGGGTGCCGTTCGCTGGCGGCAACGGTCTTCTCAGCGGAGGTGGAACTGGCCTCCTCAACAGCTATCCGGGGCTGATAGCACCGTACTTGATCAGCGGCTTGTCGGTGTTCCTCATGCGGCAGTTCTTCCTCGGCCTTCCCGAGGAGCTCGCGGACAGCGGCCGCGTCGACGGTTGTTCAGAAGGAACCCTATTCGTCCGGATCTTCGTGCCGCTGATCCGACCGGCGGTCTGGGTCGTTTTGCTTCTCGGCTTCCAGTCCGCCTGGCTTGACCTTCTCTGGCCCCTTCTCGTAGCGAACACCCCTTCCCTGTACACGGTCCAGGTTGGTCTGACGACTTTCCAGCAGGAGTACACGGCGGAGTGGCCACTGATCATGGCCTCCGCGATCATCAGCAGCATCCCCGTTGTTATCATCTTCTTCTTCGCGCAGCGCCGACTGGAAAAAGGCCTCGCGTTTACGGGCTTCAAGTGAGACGACCCGAACCAATGACCTGTCGAGCGTGCGCCTTCCGCCAGTTTGTCGAGGAGATGCCAAGCCCGAGAGCGGAGGTACGAGATGAGCAGCACTGACCCACAGCGGCCTAACGTCCTGTTCGTCGTAGCGGACGATCTCGGGAGCTGGGCGCTTGGAGCGTATGGGAATGACGAGGCCATAACTCCCTCTATCGACGAGCTCAGCAACCAAGGCGTCCTGTTTCAAAACTTCTTTTGCGCTTCACCGGTTTGTTCGCCAGCGAGAGCTAGCCTTCTCAGTGGACAGATTCCCTCCCAACACGGTGTGCACGACTGGATCGCCGGGCGACACAGCGGAGCCGACGGAGCCGACTACCTCGCCGGCCGGCAGACGCTTTACGAAATCGCCGCCAGCAGCGGCTACCGATGCTCCCTCGCCGGGAAGTGGCACCTCGGCGCGAGCGACCGGCCGCGTGACGGCTTTGTTCACTGGTTTGCTCACCAAAGTGGTGGGGGCCCTTACTTCGGCTCCCGCATGTTCCGGGGTACTACAGCGGTGACTGTAGACGGATACCTGACCGATGCCATAGCGGACGACGCCGTCACCTTCTTGCGCCAGGAAACCCTGGAAAATAGTGATCCCTTCTGGTTACACCTGAACTTCACGGCGCCCCACAGCCCATGGGCAGGAGCCCACCCGTCCGAACTTGTCGACCTGTTTGAAGATTGCACCTTCAGTTCCTGCCCGCAAGGTGTGACCCATCCGTGGTTACTTGTCCACAACAGCGAGGTGGCCGAAGCGCTGCAAAACCCGACCGAGAGCTTGAAAGGTTACTTCGCTGCTGTGACTGGGATGGACAGGGCCCTTGGCAGAGTCCTCTCATGTTTGGACGAGCTCAAGCTGCGGGAGTCCACCCTTGTGATCTTCCTGAGCGACAACGGGTTCAACGCCGGGCACCACGGCATCTGGGGCAAAGGTAACGGCACCTACCCGCAGAACATGTTCGATACTTCGGTCAAAGTGCCCGCGATCATGTCACAGCCGGGCCGGATTCCCTCCGGCGCTGCAAGCGACGCCCTCTTGAGCGGGTACGACTTGTTTCCCACCCTGCTAGAGGTGCTCGGCGTCACAACAACCCACCCAGAAACCGGGTCCGAAACCGTCCGGCCAGGACACAGTTTCGCCCACCTTCTCGACGGCATCCCCAAGTCAAGCGCACGAAAGGACCAGGCCCCCGACTCCAACGACTTTGTCGTCGTCTTCGACGAGTACGGGCCTGTGCGGATGATAAGGACCAAGGAGTGGAAATACATCAAGCGCCACGGAGGTTGGCAAGGCGAGCTTTACGACCTGCGAGCCGACCCGAACGAGACCAAGGACCTCTTCGGCTCAGACGCTCACGCAGGGATCCGAGCCGACCTCGACGCGCGACTAGCGACATGGTTCGCCACCTGGGCAGACCCCCACTACGACGGGTGGTCCCTCCCGGTCACCGGCCTCGGCCAGCTCTCGCCACTGCGAAGTGGCGCATCAAGCCAATTCCGAACGCTGCCTCCCGAAGACAAACCCCCGGCGGAGGTCTCGACAACAGTCGCTCAGGTTGAGAGGCCATAACCGCACAACTCAGCACCCAACAGACCCTTTCAGAGCTACCCGCAAACTAGGGCCAACAGAACGGAACAGTATGACAGCACTCAATTAGTGCAATAACAGTCGTAACCTAACTAAAATCACCCGAAAGTTCTAATACTCGCAGGTAATAAACCCACGATGCTGGTTGACACGCGCCTTTTTTTCAGTCAATATTCATGTGTTGTTAACTGTTGGATCATGTGGCAACTTGTTGGTTGGTGAGCGGTCGGCTGTCTCTGCCGACGCCTGAGCGCTTAGGAGGCGCAGTGAAATCAATCGTCGGTACAGTTGAGGCGGCTACGGGGAGGTCGCGTAAGCATCGGAAGCTGGCGGTGGGTGGCGCTGCCGTTGCTTCTCTGATGGTGCTGGCCAGCTGTGGTAGCAGCTCGAAGTCGGCGTCGAGCACAGCAACGACTGCGGCGCCATCGAACGGAGGGTCCGCTGCGCCGACAACGGCGTACTCAGGGCCGACTGTGAACCTGACCTTCTGGTCCTGGGTTCCGGGCATCCAGGCCTCCGTCAACCTGTTCAACCAGAGCCACCCGAACATCCACGTCAATCTCGACGAGGTCACCTCGGGTGCCGCCGGGACATACTCCAAGATGTTCAGCGCACTGCAAGCCGGCAACGCACCGGACTTGGGGCAGGTTGAGTACTACGCTCTCCCGCAGTTCGAACACACCGGGGGACTCGTGAACCTTGCGCCTTACGGAGCGGCGAGCGTCCAGAGTGACTTCGTTCCTTGGACATGGAGCCAAGTGACCCTTGGAAGCGCCATATATGCAATCCCCCAGGACACCGGACCAATGGGGCTGTTCTACCGGAAGGATCTCTTCGCTAAGTACGGCCTGACGGTTCCGACCACGTGGGCCGAGTATCTCTCTGACGCCCAGAAGTTGCACTCAGAGAACCCGAACGCATACATAACGTCTTTCTCACCTGCCGACACTGGCCAGTTCGCCGGACTGGCCTGGCAGGCAGGGGCAAACTGGTTCAACACCACGTCGAGCTCATGGATAGTAAACATCAACGACTCCGCAACACAGCAGGTCGCCAACTACTGGCAGCAGCTGGTGAGCCAGCACCTCGTTAAGGTTGAGACCGACTTTGCAAACGGCTGGTACAAGGACCTCTCCGACGGCACGCTCCTCACCTGGCCGTCTGCGGTATGGGGGCAGAATACCATCGCCACCAACGCTGCGACCACCTCGGGGGACTGGGCAGTTGCACCTCTGCCCAACTGGGGTAGCACTTCCGCCGACGGCAACTGGGGTGGCTCGACGACGGTCGTATTCAAAGACAGCAAGCATCCTGCCCAGGCGGCAGTGTTCGCCGAATGGCTCAACACAAACCAACCGTCCATTACTAAATTGATCAACGCAGGTGGTCTGGCCCGCCACAGCACACCGTGACCGGCTCACGTTGATTGACTATACTTAGTCCGCACGGACAGGTTCAGAGTTGAGGCGGCTGAAATGGAGGTTAAAACAAT
>JAJZNG010000194.1 GCA_021847945.1 Actinomycetes bacterium
TTCCGATTTTGACAGCGCACGCAACAGCAGCACTATCCCCACCTTAATCCCCACCACCTTTGCAGCGGCTCCAAACAAGGCTGGACTGGTGGTCCGGAGCATTCACAGGCGGTCAGCCGCTGCTCCTTACCGCTCGACGCGGAGCCAATCGGTGAGCCCAGCAAAAAGTAGCACCTTATAGACCATGGCGGAGGGCGAGGTGATGACGACGTCACGTCCGCTTTTGCGGATAAAGCACAGCGCACGGTGAACTTCTCGAACTCCCCTTGCGTCGAAAAAGCTTACAGCCACGAAATCCAACTCAATGAGATGTGGCTCGCCCGTAACACAAGACTTGATGCATACGCTGAATTCCTCGGCGCTCATACCGTCAAGCTCGCCTCGCAACGCCAACACTGTCCGATCCGAAGACTTCATCTTCGAGCACTCGAAACGATGATCATTACCTAGCTCACGGCGGTCATCTTTCCCTGCAGACTCCCACGTCGCGCCTGCTCTCGCTCCCTTCACACCAAACGCAGCCCAGCCTGGCTGACTAGACGCGTCAAACATCTTGGGATCCACTATTACTCGCATCAGCAAACCGACAACAGCTCAACGACCGCAAACCCGAGTCCCCCCGACGATCGAACACACCGTAAGCGCAAGCGTTCACCCGCATGCCTTCTGTCGACATCTACACCTCCTCCTCGACGGTCCCACCCTTAAGCGGGATCACAGCCAGTGCCAAGGGGGCGAGGCCATGGTCTGGAGCGGCGTCACCGAGACGTACGGCACCAAGATCCTACCAAAATGCTCCGCTGGTCACAAGTAGTGGTAGAGCCAGATGCCGAGAAGCGCTGCGTGCTTCGTCCTCAGTCCGATACAAATAGAAATCTGACTTCCCTTCGGCCTAGTCTCCCTCGAAGTCCGAGCGGCGGCTCCCCAAACCCAACGCAGGAGCACCACAGGTCGACACGTCGACGCCACACCCCCAGGGATACATGGAGCGTAGACCGCACGGCGCCGCACCCTTTCCACTTAGACGACACAGACACCCGCAACGACTGCCACGAAGTACCGTCCCTGTGATAACCTAAGAGGAGTCTCGGCCACCTTGCAGCACCTGACCGGAACGCGACGCTCCTACGAACGCCGCCTAGGCCTCTCCAGTCCATGGAGGCTTTCTAACCGTTAGCACTACGGCTCTGAGAAAGTATCCACCGACACTATGCAGATTAGTTTGTACGACCCTCACAGGTACAGACGGGCACATCTACTACGCCACCTAGTGTCACAGTTGGATCAACTCTCACCGTAGAGCAATACGCGACCTGGAAGTGAACCTGCTGTAGGCAGGCCTCACCTCAGGTACCTATTTCTAACAATAGAGCGGACTCCGCGTTAAAAGGACCTCATTTTGGCAACTACCATTATCCGCCATACCAACCGCTGGTCGGTCCCCGCACTGACAGGGGCCGCCTTAGTAGCTACGGCAATAATAGCAATCACCAAAAGCCATCTCGTCGACGTCACGATGATAGCCGGTGACCTTCTCTTCTTCGCAGCCCTACGTTATACCAGATGGCGTGGGTCTACATCCACGTCAACTTCACACACGGATCCAACCGCTCCAGACTCGAAGTCGCTACCTTTACGTCGACACCCGGCAATCGAATTATTGCTCTATCTATCGCCTGTCATATTTCTCGGAATCGCGTATCCATTAATAGCCGGCAGGATCTCGAGCGACCACATCGGTGGAGTACCACTAACGACATTATTGTTAGGATCCTCCGTAACAGTGCCGTGGTTGACGCAAGCGGTCTGCCTGCCGCTCTACAAAGCCATCGCCGCACAGATCGCTGACGGCGACCCCCACCGTCTCCGGGATCGTGTGTGCGACGTCTGGCCGTCGGCCTTTCTACGTAGTCTTCCGACGGTCGTCGTATTTGCCATTCCGGTGGAGATCGCGACTCGCTGGTCGATCACAGCCTTAGCCGTGTATGTCTCTCTCTGCGTTCTTTATGTGGCATTCGCTCAGTCGCTGATCCTAAGCATCGTTCTTCGAGATCGTCTGCTCTGGGCCTTCGCATGGGGAAGTCTCGCCGTGACGCTTCTCATCGCGCCATCTTTGTGGTTCCTTCCTCCCCTTATCGCCATCGGAACTCAGCTAATACCGCTCCGCAAGCACCTGTACCGCATGACACGACGCCAACCGATCGAGAGAGGTGAGGTATTCGTCGACCTCGTAAGGGGCTTGCTCCTCGGTTCGGTTCTCTGGGCTGACAAACTGCTCCTGTTCGTAAAAGACGGTAGCCACTTCGCTGTGACTGCGATCTTCATCGGCCTCCTCCCCGCAGTGTTAGCGTACAACTACTACTTTGTTCGCTTGGCACCTCAGTTCGACTCTCACGTGGGAGATCTGCGTGCCGCCATGGAAGAAGCCGCCCATGAAAGTCTCAACGCGCATTCCAGTGCAGTGTTGCGCTACGTCGCATATTCCCTCAACCGAACTGGCCTAGCGGGTGCATCGCTGGTGCTTTTGATCACTGCACTCACCGGGCTTGTCGACCCCTCGTCGCTTGCCCTGGTTGCGACCGTGGCTGCGGCCTCTTGGCTGTTTATGATGACAACACTTGCCTGCTACAAGCTGGACTACATTGGCCAGAGGTTCACAGCACAGTTTTACAGCGGTCTTCACCTCGTGGGGTGTTTCATCGTTTTCTCCGTAGTTGCTATTGGGCCGAGCCTCTACCTCTGGCTGATTGCGATTGACACGATTATCTTCGCCCGAGCGTTGTACAGTGTCAACGCTCATTGGCGTTCATCCGAATATAACTTGTTCTGGCGTCATGCGACGGCCTGGTAAGGAGTTCTCTGAAATGTTCGCTAGCCATTTGTTCCGCTCCAAGGCCCACGATGCCACGTATCAAGTTCCGCCACGGCCGCAGGATAGTCGAGAGGATCCGAGGGTCGTGGTGCGTGGAGGGCTACACGTGGAAGTCGATGTTGCAATAGTGGCGGAGTCGACATACCCTTTTCTCAAAGGAGGCGTATCGACGGTTATACATGATATCGTATGCGGAAACCAGGACCTCAGTTTCGGCATCATCCACATCACGTGGGACGCTACTTCGGCACGTGAGGATCTTTATGGCATGCCAGCGAATGTAAAGTGGGTTTATCCGGTGTATCTGAGCATGCAGGAGCACCTGGATGATTTTGTCAACGTTGATCCCTACTCGCTGAAGCTTCGATCTTCGGAGCGAACTAGGCTTGCGAATCGTATATTCGATGCGCTAGAGGCTATTTCGCAAGGTGAGAATGCCCTGGCGTTGGATCTCTACGATATCGGAATGAATCCCCGGACTCGCGAATACTCGGTCTGGACGGTGCTGGGAACGAAGGAGTTCATGACAGTCGCGAGCAAGCGGCT
Organism: Actinomycetes bacterium; assembly: GCA_021847945.1. Classification (GTDB taxonomy): domain Bacteria; phylum Actinomycetota; class Acidimicrobiia; order Acidimicrobiales; family Palsa-688; genus JAJZAM01. The sequence continues at coordinate 3,419 of JAJZNG010000194.1, forward strand.
CAGTGGGCTGGAGCTTTCGCTCGTCGACATGTTCTGGCTTCTGCGGGAGTTCTTCTCTTTGTCCTTCGCTATCCTTGGCGAGGACATACCGTCTGCTCGCGTATACCATGCGCACACGACCGGATACGCTGCGCTACTCGGAGCGATCGGGGCACGGCAGAACGATTCGGAGTTTCTTCTCACCGAACACAACCTCTATGTTCGCGACACAGTCAACACGCTACTGAATCGCAGCTTAGCCTTAACCTTGAGTGGACGCGACTGGCACGAGTTCGACGTCGGTCCCCTGGAACGCTTGTGGATGGCCTGGTGGATCGAGATGGGCCGCTTCTGCTATCCCATGGCCGCGGTCGTCACGTATCTCTATCCATCGGCCATCACTGAGGCAGCTGATCTAGGTGCTCCCCTGGAGAAGGCCGTAGTGATCCCTAACGGAATGAAGGTGGACAGTTTCGACGCAGTATACGCTGAGCGTTGCCGGGCTATCGACCGGATCGAGGTTGAAGGCAGCGATCGGATGTGGAAGCTGGTTTACATCGCACGCATCGTGCCAATCAAGGGCCTCTCCGACCTGATCAGCACGGTGGACCTGCTAGTCAGACGGGGCATAACCAATTTCACGCTTGATATTCTCGGGCCTACCGACCACCATCCTGACTACTACATGCTTTGTCGCGAGAAGGCACGAACCCTTGGAGTAGAGGACTACCTCAACTTTCGAGGTATGGTGAATGTGAGGGAGCTTCTCGGAGAGTTCGACATCTTGGTGCTACCCAGCTACAACGAGGGCCAGCCGATCGTCGTGCTCGAGGCGATGACAGCAGGCATACCTGTGGTCGGAACCAATGTTGGTGGTATGGCACAGCTTATATCTGATCCTCTTACCACCCCCGGAGGAAGGACGTTCGATGCATGCGGTATTCTAGTCAACCCTGACTATATCGTCGGAATGGCCGACGCCCTCCAAGAGGTGATGGAATCTGCCGACGGCTACAGGCACTTCGCTGAGCAGGCGAGGGGCCGCGTAGTCAATTTCTTCCAGATTGACGACGTGATGGGCTCCTACAACAGGCTCTACAAGGAGCTCGCACGCCTCCCAGGGAACACCCTCGAAGATGCCGACCTGGACATCCCATTGGTAATCGACCTCACCGACCCCTCCGATGAGAGCACCGCCGCCCGGGAACCCAACAGGCTCGGGGTTGGATCGCCCCTCAAGTAAACCGGCTTGGCCGTCGATGGCGGGGGGTGAGGAAAACTTCCGGCGTAACCCGCATCGCAACCTTCGTGATCCTCGCCGCCAGCGCGACCCTCAGCTGGCCTGGGACGACTGAGAGCTCCATCGTCAACCTTTCGGCTCCGGGTGTCCAGGTGCCTACTTCGATCCTGGCTTCTGCCGATTCATCCAGTACCCTGCCATGTGCTCAACAGTCGCTACTTCCCGCGTACTTTTATCCCGGGGCGGCATGGCAGAGTGCTCTCAGCAGCGCTACCCCTGGCTCCTCTATCATCGTTAATCCGTCGAGTGGGCCGGGAACAACGCCCAATGCTGCCTACCAACAAGTCATCGCAGCAGCCCGGTCCGAGGGCGTGCGCCTCTGGGGTTACATCGATACAAAGTACACTTCTACACCGCTCGGGTCGATCGATAGTCAGATCGCGGACTACCAGGAGTGGTATGGCATAACGAATATTTTCTTCGACGACGCTTCTAGCAGCGCAGGTGACCTCTCTTACTATCGCCTGGTTAGCCAGGCGGTACGCACCGCAGATCCTGGCGCATCGGTGATGCTCAATCCTGGGGACTACCCCGACTCCTCCTATGCCAGCTTGGGGGACGTCCTGGTCGTCTTCGAAGGTGACTATCAGTCTTTCCTCCAATCTGAGCCCCCGTCGTGGGTTAATACCCTGCCGGCCGACATGTTTGCCGCCCTTGTCTCGGCGGTACCGGCAGCGCAGATGCCCTCGGTCGTAGCTCTCTCGTCTGCGCGCAACGTCGGCTACACGTACGTGACCGACCACGTGGATGTGGCGACACTTTACGAGCAGTTGCCCAGTTACTGGACCGCCGAACTACAGGACCTCTCTGCGAACTGTGGGTCCGGACCTACACTCACCGCCCCCTCGCAGCCGGGGTCTGCTTCAAGCAGCCAGCCGGGGACGGTAGATCCGCCAGGTCTTTCGGATCTGCCGCCGGGCGAGCCCGGCGCTCCGGCTGTACCTAGCCCTGCGTCGAACCCAGGTTCGCTCGGAGACAGTCTCGGCTACCGCATGGTGACATCTACCGGCGGAGTGCTCACCTTCGGCGACGCCGCCTTCTACGGCACCACAGCCTCAAAACACCTCAACGCCCCCATAGTCGCCATGGCCCCAACCCCCGACGGACACGGCTACTGGCTAATCGGCGCAGACGGCGGAGTCTTCACCTTCGGCGACGCCGCCTACTACGGCACTGGCGTCTCCCTGAGGCTTCCCGTCGTCGGAATGTAAGGACCCGGATCGTAGGTTACGGACCAACTCGTCGCATTCGACGCTGTCACTTCCTGTAGAGCAAGTGGTACTGTGGGACATGGTAGGTACTCATGGTGCTTGGGTGCGTTATGGCGACGTGATTACGGACGCTGAGGTTGACTTCGCAGTTGAGCACTACGCCGTGGCGATACTCCAGCCGTGGGAATCATCTGTGGCAGTGCGGCTAAAGCAAGCCCGGTCTGACATGACGGTCATATGCTATAAGTGTCTTTCGTCGTCTCGAAGCTACGAGCGTGGCCCGATCTACACTTCCGGGGTCAGCCACGAGGAGGCCGAAGAGTCCGGGGAGCACTGGTTCGCCCATCGCGAATCCGGTGAACGTATTGAGTGGGCCCACTACACGGGACACTGGCAGATGGCGGTCTGGGAAGCAGACTACTGCGAACGGTGGTGTGACAATGTTACCGACGAGTTGGCAGACTCGCCATGGGACGGGGTAATGGCCGACAACGACGTCTACGACGACTACTACGGCCTGCGTCCACCGATAGAAGGCGGGCGCTCAATGCACGATATCCGCGTCGCGCTCGACCGTCTAGTCCCAATGGCTGGCGTCCGTCTTAACTCCATCGGAAAGATACTCCTTCCGAACATCGCCGAGTCGCGCCGAGAAAAGGGCCGCTGGGCTCGCCACAGCGCTTTTGGTGGCGGCTTCGAGGAAGTCTGGCTCGCCTACGGCCCCGACGACTACTTCGACGCACAAACCTGCCTTTCCCAGGCCAACGAGCTACGCGGACCAGGCCTGCGAATCCTAAGAACCGCCTCGGATGGCAACGAAAGTCACCCGAACTTTCTTTATGGCCTCGCAGCAATGTGGGTCTTCTTAGGCCCCCACCCAGGCTGTTTCACCGCGACAGCCCACGACGGATACTCGTCGACTCCGTTCGTAGCCGAGCTCGGCGTCGACCTCGGTGAACCCGACGAAGACCCCTGCCAGCGCGGCAACGGTTGGTCCAGGTCGTTTAGCGCAGGATGGGCCGCCGTCAATCTCAACTCAAACCGCCGCCGCAAGGTCACCTTCCGGGTCCCCCCCGGACTCCACGACACCAACGGAACGCCAGCACCCCCGCAAGTAACTTTAGAACCCCACCACGGCATCCTATACCAACGCTAAGCGCAACAACACACCCTGCTGAGCCTGCAGCCACCATCCCCGCGCCATCTACAACTCTCCCATCAGGATCCCCCACTACTAGCTGCACCAAAGGACCAGTGTCCATTAGCAGGGATCGTAGCGGGCTCCCGCCGATCACAATTAGCCGGGCCGGATGCGACTCCTTAGCAGTGTGACTGCGTCGATCTAGCAGGTTTATAAACGGTAGCCTGTGATCACTTGGCTATCACGGCCAGTCATCGCGACCAGCCGTGATAACCGCTGTGGCCCTCGAGAAGATCGTCGAGGTATTCAGACATCCGGCCCCGTATAGTGGTCTGTGTCCGCCGCCCAGAAAAGGGGCTTGTCCGTCCAGCGATCCGTCTAGCCTCCAAGGCTAGGCGCGCTGCCAGTACGTCAGGGTCTGTGTTGGTCGAAGATTCCTCAAGGAGCCACCCGACGTCGACACTCTCGGCAGTGTCATGTTGTTGAAAGTTGACTCTAATGTTAGACACGATCCGATCAATCTCAGCTACATTCCTATCGTAGAGAGCATAGGGGCTAGGTCCAAGAGTCGCTTGTCGCAGTTGCTCTAATAGGGCTGATCGGCGTTGGGTGTCCGATAGAAGAGGTGTCGAAGTGTGACGGCCATTTGGCAGTTCTTCTAGGATCGGGCACAGAACTGACTGGATGACCGAGTCGTGGATCGCGACAGAATGGCGAAGTTGACCAAGGACATATAGTCGGTTGCTAGCACTGTTACTGTCGGTTGCAATTTCTATCAACTCGCTGATCTCTTTGTCATAGCTTACTAAGAGATCTCTGACGCTGGTATCTTCTGTCAACCGTGACACGGTCGTTCCTTCCTTAACTTCGTTAGACTACCTGCTTAGCTGGGATCCTGCTAGCTTCAAGTGAAATGCTTCTTTTATGTCATATCCGGTGCGTTAGACATTCCTATCTCTCCGTATCCTGCTGGTCAGGCATTGACAGGTATAGACTTTCAAACGATCAAGAGTTTCTCGCACTGCGGGACATCGCTGGGGGATGGCGACCTCGGCCGCAGTGCGAGAAGCTCTCCAGCACTTGTGAATACACCTTAGAGAGCGGTCGACGTTCGAATCGACTTCCGCTCCGTCCGAGCACAACGCACTCCAAGTCCGTACCTGTCTGCCTGACAACTTACGCCTATCACCTGTACGTCGAGAACTGGCGACCGTGGTCTAGAGCAGCGTAGTGACGACTTGTTTCTGCAATCATCATACAGGGGTAAGACGGGAAACACAAGTAGATCTCAGAGCGCCAAGGTGCTGAACCGGTCGAATCGTTCACCCGTCCCGGTTCAGCGCAAGGCTGCTCGCCGAGGAGGGAGTCCCCTCTACGGCGATCGCTTCCAAGTCAATGTCCGATCCGTAGAAACGGGTTGCGGACATGGCGAACTAGGTTCACCAACGGAAGAAGCGGTGCCGGCCAGAGGTCGAGCCTCGCCCGATGGCAGCGCCCACGAGCCAGACAGCGAGCAAGATCAGAGCTACAATCCACAGCAAATGGACTGCGAAGCCCACACCTGCCACTATGAGCACGAGTAGTAGAGCTAGTAATAGCAACATTTCAGCCACAACCTTTTCGAGTTGGTAATTTTGATCTTTTCATGCCTTCACACCTCATCAGGGTCGGTGCTCTTCTTGCGAGACTACCTGTGGTGTCCCGTCGCCAACGACAGTTCGGCTACGTCGAGAGCCGGAGATCGAAAGTGCTACGATAGAGACGATCGCTCCAAATCCACCGACTGCCATCAAGATGATGCCAACTGTGTGGATGTTGAAGCCATGTTGATAAGGGCTTACTGTCAGAGCGAACTTCATTACTGCTCCTACAGCGATCGCAACAATGCTTATGCCTAGACCTATTCCCATTTGCAATACTCCTTTTGTTGCCGTGAATATCTTCTACCCAATATTCGGGGTCTCTAACCTACAAGTGAGACGTGTTCGCAAAAGTGCCGGCGGCGTTTGCCCGTCCAAAGAGACGTCTTATCTCAAGAGAATAGATGTCAGCTTGTTCGGCCTCTATCCAGGAGAGCGAGCAACGGGATGCTGACCGTTCCACGTTACGCCAGCAGTCCCAGTATCGGCTCTGCTTCGACGACCCGAAGTAAGGGCAGGTTGCGCTAGGTGTTTAACACCGGTCGCTTGATGTCACTCGGTGAGAGTCCCTCCCTCATCTGCGCGGACTCCTTGTGCTTCGTCGCCATATTGTTGGCTAGCCGGGGGCTGGGTGCTCGGCGCTGGGCTCTGGAAGAGGATGTAGAGCCATACGAGTGAAGGGACTACGATGACAGCTCCGATTACCAAACTCGCGAACGTCGCAGTGAGTACCGAGGATGTAGCGGCTGCCGATGAGATCGTGAGCCCAGGATCGAGCAGATGAGGGTATTGCGCTACCGCCCAGGCCCACACAACTGCCGTTACCGCTACGGCGGCAGCGAAACGTGCCAGGACAAAGCGTGAAGCGAACAGCAGTATAAAGGCGGCGATGCCGGCAGCCCCAGAGAGGAACACAAGGGCGATCGCCCGGTGGGCCAGTCCATGGGCGAGGACGGGGGCCTTACGATGCAGAAAGACCAAACCCATGGCGGCGATCGCCCCAGCGACGGCGCCAGCAATCAAGGCCCGGGTACGAAAGTAGGTGACTAAAGTGCCGTCGCCCCTGCGGCGGGCGTCGGATCGACGGACGTGACTTCGGCGTTTACGAACTGGCTTCCGTCATGGTCATGGAATCGGACCGTATCCATATGCATCGTCAACAGGGGGTCACGATCGGCGAAGACCTCCATGGGAATGTTGGGGACAAAGGACAGGTAAGGGTTGTGATCGATTACCGTGAGCCTCACCCCACTCCCGGCCAGAGCATGGATAAACCGTGCGGTCGTCAGACCGGCAAAGCTGCTTCCTAAGACCACGACATGCGCCTGAGAGGGCGAAGTCATGCAACGCCGTCCCAAATCTCGTCTGCCGGCACACCTGACTCCGGCTTGGCAGGTTGCAATTCGACTGGAGCAGGGCTGGCCGTACTCACCCTCAAACTGCTTGCGAGCCAGTTTGGCGACCGTGCATCATCGGTGGGTGCTGGCATCAGCGCTGATCCTCTCCTGGACATCTTCCGAGCGATCCGCTCAGGGTCTGCGTCGCCAGGGTCTGGAGCAACGACGTCGCGGTCAAAACCTACCCGGCCGCGACTGCATTTGGCTCCTAGCCAGTACCACGATGCTCGCGACGATGCAATACACATGCCACGCGTGATCGATTACTAGAGGGGGACAGTATGCGACGCCAGTCAGCCGTGGTCTCGACGCTACTGCCCCGGCTTGCACCGGAGCCCTTCGGGTAGTAGGCCTATAAGCAATAGATCCGGCCGATCCCCTCGGGCCCAGTCGGCGACTTCGTTGCTCCAGACCCTGGCGGCGCCGACACGAGCCTCAGTGCTCGGAAAGCACGACCAGGAGCAAAGGAGCAATGTTGGAGACCCGCCTATCGGACCAGCTCCATGAGATCAGAAGGACAGACCAGAGGGGCCGTCGCCCCCGAGGTCTTCGGGCCGAGCCGACGACGACTCGTCAGGCTGTCGCTTCGTGTTGGCTATGCCCCGGACTTCTCTTATCCGAGGCCCCGACTTGAGCGGCGCGAACCGGACGATTCCGCCACGCGCTGAACCGACCAACCAGCGGCCTCTGTTCCCAGCGCCAGCACCCGGCGCGCGGCGCTGGCTCGTATGGATCTTGCCCATCGGCATCGCGCTTGCGCTCCTCCTCCTGCTCCACCCAGGAGCGAAGGGTACGCCGACCCGCAAGTTGACCTACACCGACTTCGTCAACGACGTCACAGCGAACGAAGTGTCGACGGCGACGGTCACCCCGGCGGGCTCAGTCACCGGCACGCTTCGAGGGGGCGCCGCATACACCTCCCAGATCCCCACCGCCTTGAACGACACCTCGCTGTCCCCGTTGCTTCGTGCGCACAAGGTGCAGGTGACGGGCACCATCCCTTCCACCAACTCGCTGCTCGGCGTGCTGGACTTCCTCCTGCCCCTCGTCCTCATCATCGGCGTCTTCGTCTGGATCGGCCGCAGGAGCCGCAAACAGATGGGAGGCGGATTCAGCGGGATCATGGGCATCGGCAAGTCCAAAGCCAAGGTCTACGACGAGGAACGACCCACGACACGCTTTTCCGACATCGCCGGATACGAGGGATCCAAGGCCGAGGTGATGGAGGTCGTCGACTTCTTGAAGCACCCGGGCCGCTACGCCGCTGCGGGGGCGGTCGGCCCGAAGGGCGTGCTCATGGTCGGCCCGCCCGGCACCGGTAAGACCCACCTGGCGAGAGCCGTCGCCGGAGAGGCAGGAGTCCCGTTTTTCGCCTTGTCGGGGTCGAGCTTCGTCGAGATGTTCGTCGGCGTTGGCGCCTCGCGGGTAAGGGACCTGTTTGCCGACGCCCGGAAGCGTTCACCGTCCATCATCTTCATCGACGAGATCGACGCCATCGGCGGCCGGCGAGGCCCCGGCGGCTTCGGATCGAACGACGAGCGCGAGCAGACCCTCAACCAGCTTCTCTCTGACATGGACGGCTTCGACCCGGGTGCCGCCGTGGTCGTCATGGCGGCGACCAATAGGGCCGAGATCCTCGACGCCGCCCTCTTGCGGCCCGGGCGTTTCGACCGGACCGTCGAAATCCCACTGCCAAACCAAAAGGAGCGCGAGGCGATCCTCGCGATCCATTCGAAAACCAAGAAGCTCGGCCCGCACGTCGACCTCAACGCCGTGTCACGAGGTACGCCCGGGTTCTCCGGCGCCGACCTGGCCAACCTCGTCAACGAGGCGGCGATCAACGCTGTGCGGTCACGGCGCGCGGTCATCTCCTCGGCCGACTTCGACTCGGCACGCGACCGGCTGCTCATCGGCCGGCGCGACACGTCGAACGCACTGCTGCCCGAGGAGAAACATGCCGTCGCCGTCCACGAAGCCGGCCACGCGCTCGTCGCGAACCTCTCCGAGCACGCCGACCCCGTCGCCAAGGTCACCATCCTGCCCCGCGGCGCCGCTCTAGGGGTGACCGAGCAGCTCCCGATCTCCGAGCGTCACCTCTACCCCGAGAGCTACCTCACCGACACCCTCGCCGTGCGCCTCGGCGGGCGAGCGGCAGAGATCCTCGTCCTCGGCGAGCCCTCGACCGGCGCCTCGAACGACCTGGCCGGGGCGACCGACCTCGCCACGCGCATGGTGCGCGAGTGGGGGTTCTCGACCGAGATTGGACCGATCGGCTACGGGCCAGAAGGCCCCAGCCGCGACAACCCCTTCGCTGGGCGGCCCTACGCCGAGGAGACCCAGAGGGCCATCGACACCGAGGTCGCCCGGCTCCTCCGCGAGTCCGAGCTCCGAGCGACGGCCGTTCTCTGCGCCCACCGCGACACGCTCGACCGGGTCGTCGATCTGCTCTTAGAGCGTGAAACGATCGACGGCTCGGACCTAGCAGCGATCACGGGGATACCGAAACGGGTCGCACGGCCCAAACGGGTCCGGGTGCCGCAGACCGTGACATTGGCGTCCGCCAACCCCGTCGGGAGATCCAAGGTCGGGAACATACCGAGCGGTGCAACAGGAAAGAGCGGACTGGGCAACGATGAATCCGGGACCGAACTCAATAGCGACTACAGGAAGGAAACGACATGACAGCTTTGAAAGACTCAGGAAGGGCGGAGGGCGAATCGTGAACGAAGCCACGAGGTTCACTATCGGTAGCGACGTGTCTTGCAGCGACGGCACATGCGGGGAACTGCGACGCGTAGTCGTCGATCCCGTCGCCCGGGCGCTCACCCATCTAGTCGTCGATGAGAAGCACCATCAAGGATTGGGCCATCTCGTCCCGATCGAGCTCGTGAGCTCTTCTGGAACCGAGATCCACTTGCGCTGCACGGTGGTTCAGTTCCAAGCCCTCGAAGACGCCGAAGAGATCCGGTTCCTGCCCGGACCACGTGGACAGTGGGGCTACGAGCAGGGCCAGATGCTCTCCCAGCCCTACTACGGACTGGGCATGAGTGGCATGGGCATGATGGGCGGCGTGGGCATGGGCATGAGTCCTGGTCCCCGGTCGATCACCTCCGATCGTGTACCCGTGGGCGAAGTGGAGGTGCGCCGCGGCGAACCCGTCCTCGCCGTTGACGGCCCCATCGGAAAGGTCCAGGGACTGGTAATAGACACTCACGATCATCACGTAACACACGTCCTTCTCGACGAAGGCCATCTGTGGGGCAAAAAGAGAGTTGCCATCCCGATCGGCGCCGTAGCCAAAGTAAATGACGGCGTCCAGGTCAAACTCACCAAAGACGAGGTGCGCGACCTGCCGGCAGTCGGCCTCGCCGACGAGGAGTGACCGCCGGACACACCTCCCTCGCCACTGTCAGGGTCGCCAAAGATGCCACACGCTAGCCTGCTACGCTCCGATTGCCGGTCTGCATTTCAGCCGACGATTCACAAAGGGGCGCGCCGTTTGCTCCTCAACACCCAAGACGTTGACACCCCCTAAGAGGCCACACCACCCTTTGCGCACACCGGCTTGCGCCGTACCGCCACCGGTGGTTGACTAGCGACCAGCAGTTCCGGTGGAGCCTTGCGGTCCCAGCCGGCGAAAACGTTGCTCCAGACCCTGGCGGCGCTAACCCCGAGTGTTGTGATCGAACGACGCCCAAGAGCAAAGGAGCAACCATGGACACCTGTCCTGGAGGTCACCAGGTTGAGATCACCCGACTAGACGAGCGGGCGTGTCTCACGTGAGCGAGTCCACGTCGCAGTCAACCGACGTCCTGGTCGTCTTCGGTATCACCGGGGACCTCGCCAAGAAGATGACCTTTCGGGCGCTGTACCGCCTCGAAGCGGCCGGCCGCCTTGACTGCCAGATCATCGGCGTGGCCAAGGAGTCCTGGTCCGAAGATCAGCTGCGGGACGCGGCACGGGCCGCCGTTGAGGGGGCCGGGCAGCCGGTGGACGACGGGGCCTTCGAGCGCCTCGCCGGGCGGCTCGGCTACGTGCAGGGGGACTTCGCGGACCCCGCCACCTACCAGAGGCTGGCCGAGGCGCTCGGGGGCTTTGCCCGGCCGTTGTTCTACCTGGAGATACCGCCGGCGCTGTTCGCGCCGGTGGTGGCCGCCCTCGGCCAGGCCGATCTCACCGGGGGGGCCACGGTGATGATCGAAAAACCCTTCGGCCACGATCTGGCCTCGGCCCGCCAGCTCAACGCCGACCTGCACAAGGTCTTGGACGAAGACCAGATCCTTCGCATCGACCACTTCTTGGGCAAGCAGCCTGTCCTGGACATTTCGTTCCTGCGTTTCGCCAACGCGCTACTCGAGCCGGTATGGAACCGCGACCACGTGGCCGCCGTGCAGATCACGATGGCCGAGGACTTCGGCGTGGAGGACCGCGGTGCGTTCTACGACCCGGTCGGGGCGATCCGCGACGTGGTCCAGAACCACCTCCTTCAAGTGTTGGCTCTCGTCGCCATGGAGGCACCGGTCGGGCCGGGGCGCCGGGCACTGTGGGACAGCAAGGTCGACGTCTTCCGGGCCATGGCCGACGTCGACCTGGCCCGCTGCGTGCGAGGCCAGTACGCCGGGTACTCGAAGGTTCGCGGGGTGCGCAAGGGCTCGAAAACCGAGACTTACGTTGCGCTGCGTCTCGACGTGCAAAGCGGGCGCTGGGCGGGCGTTCCGTTTTTCATCCGGGCCGGAAAGGCGCTCGACGCCCGTGCCACCGAGGTGAGAGTGATCTTCCGACGGGCCCCACGACTAGCTTTCTTGGACCAACGCCAACAGGTCGACCCGAACCAGCTGATCATCCGGATCGACCCCGACCCGGGCCTGCGCCTGGTGATGCTCTCCAAGGGTGCGAACGCCAGGGCGTCGGCAGACGTGCACATGGACCTTCCCTTTGCGGCCGAGCTGGGCCGCCCTGACGAACCCTACGAGCGGCTGTTGCACGACGCGCTCATCGCCGATCACTCCCTGTTCACCCGGGAGGACTCTGTCGAAGAGACCTGGCGGGTACTTCAACCGCTGGTCGACCATCCGCCGGCACCGCTGCCCTACCCGCAGGGGTCGTGGGGACCAGCCAATGCCGACAAGCTCCTCCAAGGCCACACCCCCTGGCAGCAACCGTGGCTGCCCGTCCCGAACGGCGCATCAGCGGGAGCACTCGACAAGGCACGCACACCCATCCACCAAGACGACCAACAAGGAGAACATGACAATGCCCACAGATAACCCGATGCAGCTCGGCGTGGTCGGCCTCGGACGGATGGGAGCGAACATCGTTCGCCGCTTGATGCGCGACGGTCACACCTGCGTGGTCTTCGACGTGAACCCTGACGCGGTCAAGGATCTCGAAAAGGAGGGAGCAACCGGGGCGAGCTCGGTGGCCGACTTCGTCGACAAGCTCGAAGCGCCCCGGGCGGTCTGGGTGATGGTGCCCTCGGGTGAGATCACCGGCCAGACCATCGAAGACGTGGCCTCCCACATGAAGAAGGGCGACATGATCATCGACGGGGGCAACTCCTACTACCGAGACGACATCGCCCGCGCCGCAACCCTGTCCAAGAGGGGCATCCACTTCGTCGACTGCGGAACGAGCGGCGGGGTGTGGGGAATCGACCGGGGCTACTGCCTCATGATCGGCGGCGACAACGACGTGGTCGAGCACCTCGAACCTATCTTTTCCACGATCGCCCCCGGCATCGACTCCGCGCCCCGAACCCCGGGGCGCAGCGGGGAGCCTGACTCGGCCGAGCACGGCTTTTTGCACTGCGGGCCGAACGGGGCCGGGCATTTCGTGAAGATGGTCCACAACGGCATCGAGTACGGGATGATGGCCGCCTTCGCCGAGGGTCTCAACGTCTTGCACAACGCGAACGCCGGCAAAAAGGTCGGCGACTCCGACGCCGAGACCGCCCCGATGGAAGAGCCGGAGTTCTATCAGTACGATATTGACACCACCAGGGTGGCCGAGGTGTGGCGGCGCGGCAGCGTTATCGAGTCCTGGCTGTTGGATCTGACCGCGACCGCCCTGTACGACTCGCCTGACCTGGCGGAGTACGCCGGGCGGGTGTCGGACTCGGGTGAAGGCCGGTGGACTTCGATCGCGGCGATCGACGAAGGGGTCCCGGCCCCGGTGCTAACGACCGCCCTGTACTCCCGATTCGCCTCCCGCGGTCTCGACGACTTCGCCGACAAGGTGCTCTCGGCCATGCGCAAGGGCTTCGGCGGCCACGACGAGAAGAAGGCCTGAAGTGGCTGAGGTGGCCGAAGCAGCCGACCCTACGAGACCGACGAAGCTGGCGGAGACGGCCAAGCCGATCGTCGTGCTCTTCGACGTCGACGAGACCCTCGTCCATACCGGCGGTTCGGGGGCGAGAAGTTGGAAAGCCGCGTTCGACAAGCTCTACGGCATCCCCGCCGATATCGGCGAGCACAGCTCGGCGGGCGAGACCGACCCCCAGGTGGCCCGCGCCACTTTCAACGCTGTCCTTCACCGCGACCCGAGCGACGACGAGCTCGGCCGGCTCTACGCCCAGTACCTGCTGCACCTGGCCGACGACATCGGCGTCTCGGAGGGCTACCGGGTGCTGCCCGGGGCAGAGCAGGTCCTGGTTCGCCTGGGGGAGGCCGGGGTCATGCTCGGGCTGGTCTCTGGTGCCATGGAAGGCGCGGCGCGCACCAAGCTCGTCCCCGCCAACCTGAACCGGTTCTTCGTCTTCGGCGCCTACGGGACGGACTCACCGGACCGCGCCGAGCTCACCGGGCTCGCCATCGAAAAGGCCGCCCGTCTGCACGACCGGCTCACCCCGTCCCAAGTGTTCGTGGTGGGCGACACCCCCCACGACATGGAGGCGACCAACGCGTCGGGCGCGGTGTCGGTGGGGGTAGCTAGCGGCCACTACTCGGTCGACGAGCTCAAAGCGGCTGGCGGCGCCCACGTGCTCGGCTCACTAGAACAAGGTTTCCCAGGCCTGTGACAACGCTACCTGTCTTGACTGGCCGACGTCGACTTCGGCGGCTGTCCTCGTTCGACAAGGAGTTCGTCACCAGCCTTCTCCACATCGGGGCGATGGTCGGCGCGTTCTTCGCGGAGGAAGTCGCGGACCGGATTGTTCGCCATCGGACGCCGACCTGTCGTCTGGTTGCTGATCAGCGAGATCTATCCGGTCGGCATCAGACGCCAGGCTGAACCACCCTGGATCCTCCGAAGCGCCGCGTTGATAGCGATGACAGCTAATCGGCGAGCTTGATGCCGTCTGGTAGTCCGCTGACCTTCGCCGTGGTGCCCGCCGCCTCGATCGAGAGGCGCGCGTCGGCGAGGAAGAGATTCTCCACGGAGATACTCCCGAAGTCTTCCGGGATGCTCGGAGCGCACGATAGGGTCCCCGCGGGAATGGACGGCTCTAGTCGTAGCAGCGTCGTCCGCAGCAACCAGAAGGGGGTGGCAGACGCCCACGCCTGTGGTGCACATGACGCCGGGTAGGAGACCGGGACGGGGAATGCCTTTCGATCGAAACCGCAGAAGAGCTCCGGTAGACGTCCCCCGAACGCCCGGGCCGCCTCCAAAAGGCCGACTGTCACAGCTTGGGCCTCCTCCACGAAGCCGTAGCGGGCAAGCCCCGCTGCACAGATGGCGCTGTCGTGAGGCCAGACCGAACCGTTGTGGTAGCTCACCGGGTTGTATCTACCCATCGACTTAGCGAGCGTCCGTATCCCCCACCCTGTGAACATGTCAGGCCCCGAGAGGTGCTCGACGGTGCGCTGCGCCTTATCGTCGTCGACGATTCCGCTCCACAGACAGTGGCCGATGTTCGAGGTGAGCGCGTCTATCGGGCGCTTGTCCCCGTCAAGGCCTAGGGCGAAGTACCCTTCTTCCTCCAACCAGAATCGCTCATTGAAGCGTACTTTGAGACGAGCAGCGCGTTGCTCGTAGTCGGCAGCGAGACCAGTGTCACCTCGCCCTCGGGCGAGTTCGGATCGCGCCAGATAGGCGGCGTAGACATAGCCTTGAACCTCGCAGAGCGCGATCGGTGGCTCGGCGATGCGCCCTTTGGCGAAGGTCACACCGTCGAAGGAGTCTTTCCACCCCTGGTTGCGCAACCCGCGGTCCGTCGCACGTTGGTACTCGACGAACCCGTCGCCGTCCCTGTCCCCGTACTCCTCGATCCATGCGAGCGCTCGATCGGCATGTGGAAGGAGCTCGGTTACGACCTCCTCGGCCACGCCCCACTGATACAGCGCGCCGAGCGTCACCACGAAAAGTGGTGTCGCGTCGATCGAACCGTAGTAGACGGAGCCAGCGCGTGCGTCTGCATCCGTTGGTAGCCCACGGCGCGTCTCGTGTAGGATCTTCCCCGGTTGCTCCTCAGTGATCGCGTCAGAGCGAGCTCCCTGCATGCGGGCAAGGGTGAGCAGCGTGCCCGAAGCGAGAGCCGGGTCGACGTCCAGGGTCATCAGCGACGTGATTAGCGAGTCGCGACCGAACAGTGTCATAAACCATGGCGCGCCCGCAGCGATCACGGACCGCTCAGGGTGCTCCGGGTCGAAGATCCGCAGCGCGCCGAGGTCCTGCTGGCTCTGCAGAAACACTGCGTCAATATCCTTGTCCCCGGTTCGAACTCGGGGCGTCGTCTGGTCCCACGCTCGAAGGAGAGCCGCTGGGGCAGAGAGGTCGTCTCCGACGAAGCGAGGCTCGACAACTTTACCGTCGACGGTGAGCCGGATCTCGACGGTCGCCCGCCACTGGCCCGCTGGGGGGACGACGACATCCAGACGGGCCACACCGGCGGTCACGACCGTGCCCGCAGGGAACACCACCTCGATGCCCCTTCGTAGGTCCATGTACTCGTACTGGAAGGACATCACTGGACCGTCGACCTTGACGGTCCGTTTACCCCGCGGATGAACCCGGTTCTCCTTCACTTCAAACAGGTGCGCGAAGTCGGCGTCGAGCTCGAACGTCAAGACGCACGCTGTAGCCTCCCGGCCTAGGTTCTCCAGCACAATGTCGTCTCGCATCCCGTTACCAATGGATCGAAGTCGTTGGAGGAGAAGCGTGCTATCGACCTCTCCGAGCTCCGGTTGTCCACGCGAGACGAAGATTGCCGAGAACGGGTGATCCGCAATCAGCGCGAGGCTCTGCGGTATTTGGTCGTCGAGTCGTAGCCGCCATGTAGATACGAAACGAGTGTCCTCGAAGAACACGCCTTCAGAGCCACCCGGTTCTATGTCGCCGTTCGCCGCCGAGATGACGAACGAAGTCCCTTCGACGAGAGTGACCGTCGCTACGTGCGGTCCTGCCAATACGGGTTCCCCGACGAAGTTCCAAGGGTCGCTCACCGCCTGCTCCCACCCAGCCGCGGGTCAAGCCGCACCGAGCACCGCCATCCCCGCCGGCGGGCGCAACACTCCCGGCGCACGCTCTCCAACGGCCATCTCGTAGACCGCCACATGCTGGGCGACCATGCGATCGACCGAGAAGTGCTCCTCGACCCGAGCCCGGCACGCGGCACGGTCAATCTCGTGGATCCGGCCGAGTGCGTCTACGAGACCGGACCGTCCGTGACGGACGAAGCCGACCACGCCGTCCTCGACGATCTCGGGCGCGGCCCCGTAATCCGACGAGACTACCGGCGTACCGCACGCCAGCGCCTCGATCATGACCATGCCGAACGGCTCCGGCCACACTATCGGGTTTAGCAGGCAGTCCGCCCCGCCAAGCAGATCGAGCTTCGCCTGACGGTCGACTTCGCCAACGTAGGTCACGTCAGCGCCGAGTAGCGGGCGGACAGTCGCCTCGAAGTAGGCGCGCTCCTCCGGTTCGCGCATCTTCGCCGCTATGACGAGGGGCATGCCCGCAGCTCTGGCGATCTGCGCGGCGAGATGCGGAGCCTTGGTGGGGTGCATCCGTCCGAGAAAGACCGCATAACCCCCGCCGCCCGTTCCGACGGGGAAATCGGCGACGTTCACCCCATGGTGGATCACGGCGGCAATCTGGACGCCAACGGCACTCGCCGCCTGATCATGCGAGATGGCGATTATAGGAATCCGGCCTGCGATTGCACGGTACAGGTCGATAAGCTCTGCGTTGAAAGGCCCATGGTTTGTCGTCACCACAGGGAGCGACGGAAACGCAGCGCTGTAGAGGGGCCCGATCAGAGTGTGATCGTGCACCACGTCGAACCCTCGGATCGCATCGTAAGCATGGATAACGTGGCGGATCTCGTCCACCCCGCTTCCAGCGCCCACACCAACCGCGTGCTCGAAAACCGACGACGACGGGACCGGACAGGTACTGTCCCCAACGGTACACAACAACACCTCGTGCCCCGCAGCATCAAGCCCCCGAGCAAGACCGTCAAGCACGTTCTCCGTCCCACCGTAGGCCGGTGGAGGCACAGGTAACCACGGAGGCGCAACGATCGCGATCCGCAGGCGACGATTATCAAGGCCCACCCGATGCTCAGCGCTGGCCTGGTGAGAAGACGGCATGGCAGCAGGCGGGCCCGGTAGGACACCCGAGAAGGGCTGCATTTAGTGGACCGACCGATCTTCCCCCGGACGAGCGAGGGTACGTTGGCCCGAAGTGAGCCGTATTCAGCCTACCCTCACAGATCTTTAATCCGATCGAATCCTTCACAAGCTAGATCCGGAGGGATTAACGCTGCATCACATGCCGAACAAGGTGACGGAGCGGGACTCTACTTCTCGTTCACACCCAGAGCATCTTTGACTTTTTCGCCGGCTTGTTTGATGTTGCCCTTGGCCTTGTCGGACGTCCCCTCGGCTTCGAGATCGTCTTTGCCGGTCGCCTTACCCGCCGTCTCTTCGGCCTTGCCTCTCAGTTCTTGAGCTTTGTTCTTCACCTTATCAGTAAATCCCATGGTCTTTCTCCCTACTATTCTCTAATTGATATTGGACGCGGAAGGCGACACGTCGTCATCTCCCGCCTAAAGTACTCACGTTCAAATCCACCGATCTGCTCGAGCAGTACCGGGGCGCTTGGCGGCCACACCTGACCCTCCCCGGTATTGACGCACTCGACCGCACTTGGGAGCTTGTGTGATGACCATAATAGCAACAATCGTCAACTCCACGATACCTTACCGAGTCGAGGACCGCAGGGTGAACTCGGCTGAGCCGATGCGCTGCACCTAGCCACTTCGCCTGTTGGATTGGTGAGAAGGGCCAACGAGATGATCACCTGCTGGCGCGGAACCATCAATCGCGGGGCCCGTCGGGGCTCATCCATCGCTACACCCCGTACGCACCAGGCGAGACGCCCCGAAACACCCTGTAGTGATGGGGAACGGTCGAGACGACACAATTATCGAGCAAAGCGAATGTTGGCGTGCCGGTAGGGACCGATACATGGCCAGACTGACCTTGGCAATAGTCAATCAGAGGAGATATTTGGATGAGTAAGGTACTTTTTGTGGTTACCGGTGCTAGGTACTGGACTCTCGCCGATGGCTCTAGGCACCCGACTGGCTATTGGGCAGAGGAGTTGGTCCAGCCCTACCTATCGTTTAGCAGAGCTGGGTTCGAGATTGTTGTGGCTACCCCTGGGGGGAGTATTCCAGTTGTGGACAAGGCTAGCCTTGCGCCAGCGGCGAATGGCGGCGATTCGAGTGCAGCTGTACTTGCAGAGCAACTTGAGGCAATCAAGGAGTTGCAAGGTCCTATCGCCTTGGACAAGGTCAACCTCTCTGAGTTTGCCACGGTGTTCTATCCAGGTGGGCACGGTCCTATGGAGGACCTATCTAGCGATAGCTGCTCGGCTCAGCTCCTGGCAGCAACCCTCAGTTCAGGCAAGCCACTTGGGCTCGTCTGCCACGCTCCGGCCGCACTGCTAGCAACCGAGGATGCGGTGGGCTCGTCTCCGTTCGCTGGATACCGGCTGACCGGTTTCACTAATGCAGAGGAGATCCAGACAGGACTTGCCGACAAAGCCAAGTGGCTTTTACAGGATAGCTTCGTTGCCATGGGAGCCACCTTCGAGGAGGCGTCTCCGTGGTCCGAACATATCGTTGTCGACCGGAATCTACACACCGGCCAGAACCCGGCGTCTGCCGGACCGCTCGCCGACGAGATCGTCAACACCCTCACAAGATACTAAGAGCTGCGTTGAAGATTTGTCCTAGTGGATGACCGTGGCACGCCGAGCGCAGTCTGTTTTGGCACTGCAAAAGCCCAGCTGGACGGCCAAGCCGCCAGGAACTTCTTGCACCTGGCTGCCCCGTACCTGGCGTCGTCGTGCAGCTCGGGCAGCGTGCTGAGTGTTGGACCCAGCCCGGCGGCCGCGACCTACTTGGACTCACCGCTCACTGTGAGTCCGCGACGCCAGTATTCACCAGCTCTTCCGCTTGATCTTTGGTGATGTTCAGGCGGATAGCGCCCTCCAAGTCCGCCACCGACGTGGCTGGTATCGCAAGACTCTTGCGTCCCCAAAGATGCCCTTCTTGAAGAAGCACGTGAGTGAGATAGTGGTTTGCGAGGTCGACACGGACGCCCCGGAGATGCCCGATGGCACCGTCGACGGCTTGAACGGTGACTGCACGCACACCGACCGCGTTAGGCGGGAGAGAGTCGTAGACGACCGGATCGAAAGCGTCGCTCTTACCCCCGCCGAGCACACCGAAGCTACTCCTGTTCACATACGACCCTGGGACAGCTTGGCCAAGGCCGTAACCCCCGTAACCACCGTTGCTTCCCGGAAGCAACCCGGTCCTCTCGCCGCGTTCGAGCTTTTCGAAGTCCGTCAGGCTGCAGGCCAGCACGATCTGCTCAGCGACGGTGTCCAGCAGGCGAAGAGGTACGAGCCGACCGAGACCGCTACGGTGAAATGGCTCGACGACAAGATAGGTGACCACCAGCGTTGAGGAATCAACGACGACTTCCGTCAGGTGACCGCACTTTCCGTCGGTGCATTCAACCTCGGTGCCTAGCGTGAGTTCAATAATTGCCATCTGTTGTCCTTAGGTTTGCTGAGCATCACAGCTGTCGAAATGGCGCAGTTGCTAGTGGAGCGTCAATGACCCTACCGCAGCGTATCGACCAAAGCGAGCGCACTAAGGAGGAAATTGCGAGGATCGTCGTGACCTCAGCGCAGCCGCACGTTAGAGCCTGATCTCGTTGGTCAGGGCCGTACGTAAGCCCAGCCGTCGTGTTGGCGTCGCACGAGATGTGATATCCCCGCAGGGATCACGGTGAGACCCGGCATGAGATCCGTGCCAGAAAGGCTGGCAGCGACCATCGAGTTGTTGCAAGCGAGGAGGAGGACGCCTCGGGTCCTAAGCATCGAGAGGTCGGGCACCAGTCCCGACGTTGCAGTCACTGCCAAGATCACCGGACCGTTGAACACGATCTCGACTTCCGCTCTTTGGCTGCCTAGGTCGTCGAGCAGGTTGGATACGTCGCAGAGAGCAAGCTACTGACGTTCGGCATTAGACTCGTCGATGTGGACCACCACGCGCACGGAGTTATCGGGGTTTGCGGTCATCCATCGAACTCTACCCGCTCCTCCCATGATCCGAGATGCTGTCGCATCAAAGGACCCAGTGCAGCGGCACCGCTTCGACCAGCATGGCAGCGAGCTAGACAGGGCAGGCTCCAACCTTCGGCTAGTCCAAGGCGCCGGGCGCCTCATACACGGAGGCGGCTACATCGACCTTGAGGTCGCCTGCATGTTCAGGTCTCTCGGCAGCGGAGTAATCGGGATCGAAGGACGTCCCGAACTGGTAGCCGGCTTGGACCACGACTTCGTTTCTCTAGCAGCGCGTTGTCACCCAAACAGGTCTTGCACCGCGAAGGCTGCGGATATACAATGAGGGTGTATTAGCGGCAATCTCCCTTGGGGACTTCGCCGTCGACATCGTTGCTCCAGACCTTGGTGATGTCAGCGCCTAGCGTCCTTCGCCCGACGTGCACTCAGGAGAAAAGGGCGCTTCCGGGTTTTGAGTGGGTGAATCACACGAACAGATGTTCGCTAGAACGACGTCGGGGTCCTCGGCAACGATGGCAAGATGCGTGACACCGAGCTCTACCGCCACCTGTTGGGACTCGTCGCCCCCTGGGAGGTGAGTCGGGTCGAGCTCTCGGTCGGCGGGGGTCGGGTGGACGTGTGGGCCGAGCATCCGAAGGGCACTCGGTTCGCTTGCCCCGAATGCGGTGCAGAACTGGCCGTCTATGACCACGCCGAGGAACGAGCCTGGCGTCATCTCGACAGCTGCGCGTTCTTGACCTACCTGCACGCCCGCCCTCCTCGCGTCAGCTGCGCCGACCATGGAGTCCGGCAGGTGGCCCTCCCGTGGGCCGAACCGATGAGCCGCTTCACCGTGCTCTTCGAGCGTCTGGCGATCGACGTGCTGCAAGAGTGTGACGTCGAAGGCGCGGCCCGGCTCCTGCGGCTCAGCTGGGACGAGGCGTGGCACCTGATGGACCGTGCGGTCGCACGAGGGCTCGAGCGAAAGCCCCACGTCGTCCCGGCCCGTATCGGTGTCGACGAGAAGGCAGCAGGCCGGGGCCAGGACTACATCACCGTCGTGTCGAACATCGACACCGGCACGGTCGAACACCTTGCCGACGAACGGCGTCAGACCAGCTTGGACGGCTTCTTCGAGAAGTTCAGCACTGAGGAGCGCGAAGGCATCGAGGCAGTGGCGATGGACATGTGGGACCCCTACATCGCCTCTGCGCGCGAGCACCTTGCCGACGCGGACCAAAAGATCGTCTTCGACCGCTACCACCTCATGAAGTACCTCACCGGAGCCGTCGACACCGTGCGCAAGCAGGAGAACCGGGCCCTCGCTGCTACAGGAGACAAGAGCCTTTCGGGGACGAAGTACCTCTGGCTCTACTCGGCGGAGAACCTCCCCGAGCGCCACCAGGACCGGTTCGCCGCCCTTCGAGGCGGCGACCTGAAGACCGCGCGGGCGTGGGCGATCAAAGAGAGCCTGCGGCACTTCTGGCTCTACAAGCGCAGGGGCTGGGGGGAGAAGCACTTCCGGCGCTGGTACTTCTGGGCAACGCACTCGCGTCTGCAGCCGGTGATCGACGCGGCACGCACCCTAAAGCGCCACAAGGCGGGGCTGATGAGCTACTTCGCCCACCGGGTCACCAACGCCGGCGCCGAAGGCCTCAACAGCCGCATCCAGGCGATCCGGGTCTCCGCTCGCGGCTATCGCAACCGCGA
Source organism: Actinomycetes bacterium (assembly GCA_021847945.1). Taxonomy (GTDB): domain Bacteria; phylum Actinomycetota; class Acidimicrobiia; order Acidimicrobiales; family Palsa-688; genus JAJZAM01. The sequence goes on from JAJZNG010000194.1 coordinate 25,318, forward strand.
GCACTTCAAGACCGCCATCTGGTTCCATCTCGGCGGACTCGAGCTCGACCCGACCACCCCGTGACCTGGGCTACCCACGGAGAACCCGGAAGCGCCGAGAAAAGGAGCGATATGGATATTCTTCTGTACCCACAAGAGAAGAGAGACATATGGTGAGCGAGGCGGCACAGTTCACTATAGGAAACGACGTCTCGTGCACTGACGGCGCCTGCGGCAGACTGGACCGTGTGGTCGTCGACCCGGTAGCCCGGACACTTACCCACCTTGTAGTCGAAGCGAAACACCGACAGGGCAAGGGTCATCTCGTTCCGATCGCACTTGCGACTTGTTCTGACGCCGAGATCCAATTGAGTTGCACCATTGCTCAGTTCGATAACTTCGAGAGGGCCGAGGAGACCAGGTTCCTTCCAGGAGCGCGGGGCCATTGGAGCTACGGTCAGGATCAGATGATCTCCCATGCCTACTATGGGCTAGGCATGGGAGGCGGCGGGTTGGGAATGGGAGGTATCGGGCTGGGAGGAATCGCTGCAGGTTCCCAGCTGATCACCTCTGACAACGTGCCAGCCGGCGAGGTAGAAGTACACCGAAGCGATCCTGTCTACGCCAAGGATGGCCCAATCGGCAAAGTACAAGGCTTGGTCATCGATCCCAGCAACCATCACGTGACCCACGTCCTGCTTAACGAAGGGCACCTGTGGGGCAAGAAGAGGGTCGCGATCCCAATCGGGGCCGTCACCCGAGTGGACGACGGCGTCAAGCTCAACCTAACCAAGGACGAAGTGCGTGACCTGCCACCGGTAAATCTAGCCGACCAGGAGTAACCACCAAAGCGGGGTTGTCCAGCGTCTGGCTTTGGCGCGGAGGTTCCACTGCGACGCGAAGCAATACCGGCAGGCTTCTAGGCTGATGTGAGAGGAGCGTGCGGTGGCAGACGACACCGCGGGCCAGCTGGCGAGCGCCCGATGCTGTAGCGGGCATCAGAGCGTCCTCAGTGCTCATCGATACGCGTCGGGTCAGCACGGTCAGCTCGGCATTGCTGGGGCAGCGCGTCAGAGTGCGAAGCTGCCGGCGGATCCGCTTTGGCGAACTAGCGGCCGGAGCGTGACATCATGGTATATGGTCAACTCTTCTGTCGCCGCGTCTTGAGCAATCTCCGGGTTCTGGTCACGGGGGCGTCGGGTTACGTCGGTGGCCGCCTGGTCCCGGCGTTGCTTAAGCAGGGGGCTGAGGTGCGCTGCCTGGCCCGGACCCCAGCGAAACTGGACGCCGCCCCCTGGAGGGGTTCGGTAGAAGTCGCCCAGGGTGATGTCGGCGGGGCCCTAGGCGAAGCCATGAAGGACGTGGACGTGGCGGTCTACCTCGTCCATTCGATCGGGCAGGGGACCGGGTGGGCGGATCGCGAGCAGCGTGACGCCGCGAACTTCGCCCGCGCCGCAGCCGGCGCAGACGTGCGGCGAATCGTCTACCTCGGAGGGCTCGGACGGGACGGGGACGCTCTGAGCCGCCACCTGCAGAGCCGACACGATGTCGGCCGCTTGCTGGCGTCGACGGGGGTCAAGGTCGTCGAGCTGCGCGCCGGGGTGATAATCGGATCCGGCTCGGCGAGCTTCGAAATGTTGCGTTATCTGGTCGAGGTGCTCCCTGTGATGGTGACGCCCCGTTGGGTGGAGACAAGGTGCCAGCCGATCGCTATTGCCGACATCGTCAATCTCCTAGTGGACGCCGTAGGCCGCGCAGGAGACCCCGGCGGCGTATACGAGGTGGGCGGCCCTGATGTCGTGACGTACGCCGAGATGATGGCGACTTACGCCGATATTGCCGGGCTGGCACGTCGGCGCCTCATTCGCGTGCCGTTGCTCACGCCCGGGCTCTCCTCACACTGGGTCGGCCTGGTCACACCCGTTCCGGTGCCACTGGCTCGCGAGCTGGTCGAGTCTCTCGTCAACGAGGTGACCGTGCAGGGACGGCCGGCCAGCGAAGCCTTCTCGATCTCGCCGATGGGTCTGCGGGAGGCGATCCGCCGGGCGCTGGCGGCGACTCGTGACGACAATGTTCCTACATCCTTCGTCGACGCAGACCTCGTCCATTTCCGGCCCGCGACCACGGACCCGGACTGGTCCGGCGGCACCGTCCTCAAGGACGTCCGTAGCGCAGTGGCCACCGCCGACCCCGATCAGGTGTTTGCCTGTTTGGAGCAGATTGGCGGTGAGAAGGGCTGGTACAGCGGCGAGTGGCTGTGGCGCGTCCGCGGTGTGACGGACCAGCTCTTAGGCGGTCCAGGCTTGCGCCGGGGCCGTCGAGCGACCCTACGGGTCGGCGAGGCCCTCGACTTCTGGCGGGTCGAGGATCTAGCTCAGGGGCGGCGTCTGAGCCTCCACGCCGAGATGCGCCTCCCCGGCGAGGCCTGGCTGAGCTGGGACCTCGAACCGGTCAAGGGCGGGACCAAGGTCACCCAGACCGCCCTGTTCCGGCCGCGGGGGCTCCTAGGCCGCCTGTACTGGCTCGGCGTCGCCCCGTTCCACCGCTTCGTCTTCCCGGGGATGCTGGCCGGGCTTGTCGCGGACGCGGAAGCGTCCGCCCGGCGCCAGCCCTAAGCCCATGGCGGATTCGAACCCCCTCTGAGCCCGGCCGGTACACCCCCCTGGCGTTCACCGACAGCCATATCGAGACCAGCATCACCCGAGGTACCGGCGGTGTCGGTGGCGGATCTCGCCGACCGTTCCGACGAAACTACCCGACGCTAAATCCGGACCTCAGGGGATGAGGGCAAGCAGGTTCTTGGGCGAGCCAATACCGGAAGTAGCGGCTTTATCACGACTGCTCCGTGCAGACGCCAGGTGTATCCCAATTCACAGTTGCGCTGTCCTCCTAGACCTCGGGGTTGTGCTCGCTTCTAAGCGAGGAGGTCGGTATCTCACGTTTCTCGGTGCCACTCAGACGGTGATCGCTGGACGAATTAAGGCCAGCACGTCCACGTCTCAGGTTAGCGAAAGGTTTGCGAGCCTGTATCCGTTTGAACGGGCGAGAAAGCCCACCAAGGCGGCTGGCGACGCGCTCTGGTCACAGTCAGTACTTTCGGCTCTAGCCGGCTACCCCGCAGAGCCGCATACTTTATGGGAGAGCTCAGTTCCTGCCACTCCCGTTCGTTGGTGTCATCGGTTGGTTCTTCGTGACTAGCGCGCATTTCGGCCCGTTCAACGCGTCTGGGGGCAGCCTGTACAGCGGAATCGGCATCGTCGCCGGAGTGGCACTGTTCTCCTTCATCGGCGTGGAGGCCGCTACGGTAATGGGCCTGGTAGCCCACGCCACTTTGGTCAAGACGGGCTCGCCATTCGTCAACGCCTTCCAGACGATATTCCCGAACGAGGCTTGGGCACCGAAAGTCATTGCTGCCATTGCTGTCATATCCGGTATCGGAGCCCTCAACGGCTGGACTCTTATCGTGACCGAAACGTCAAGAGCCATAGCCCAAGACGACCTGTTTCCGAAGCCGTTCGCCTGGGTCGACCGTAACGGCACAGCCTGGTTCGGCATAGTCGTCGGAACGATCCTGCCGTCACTGCTCATGTTCTGGCGCTACGAGTCCAGCTCCGGACTTACCATCTTCACCTACCTGGTCGACCTCACCGTAGTTACGGTAGCCATTCCCTATTTTATGTCGGCCATCGCCCAACTCACCTACCTCGTCTCGCGGCGCCGGCGGGTGTCCGGGTGGCTTCTAGCCCGAGACCTAACGGTAGCCGGAATCAGCGTGCTTTTCTCGATGTGGGTGACCTTCGCTTCGGGCTACCAGGTCGTCTACCAAGCGCTGGTGGTGATCTTGGCCGGCCTCATCCTCTACGCCTTCTTGAACGCCCGCCGGCAACGCCTGTGCGAAGCGTCCGAGCCGGTGGACAACCCGCAAGCCCAACCGGCGCTCGACCTGACCAAGGCCCCGTGACCGCCGCACGACATGCAACCGAACCCCTTCCAAGAAAGGAACAAGCCATGACATTCACCGTCGCTTCCGAGGTAGGCCAACTCCGCCAGGTGATCGTGCACAGGCCCGGGCTGGAATTGTCCCGGTTGACTCCCGACAACATCGAGTCGCTCCTGTTCGACGACGTGGTGTGGGCATCCAAGGCCAAAGAGGAACACGACGCTTTCACCGAAGCCCTGCGCGAAAGAGGTGTGCGGGTCCACTACTACGGCCAGTTGCTGGCCGAGACGCTCAGCCTTCCAACTGGGCGTGCCTTCGTGCTAGACCGGCTGTGCACCCCGCAGCTCTTCGGGCCGTCGCTGGTAAGCCAGGTGCGGCAACTCTTCGACGACCAAGACGACAAGACCTTGGCGGAGTTCCTGATCGGCGGGATCCTCAAAGCAGACTTGCACCCGCTGCGAGCCCACAGCCTGAAGTGGAACATGCTTAAAGCCGACGATTTCATCCTCCCTCCGCTGCCAAATCATTTGTTCCAGCGGGACAACTCGTGTTGGATCTATGGGGGAGTGACTATCAACCCGATGGCTTGGCCTGCCCGCCAACGCGAGTCGCTACACACCCGGGCGATCTACCGCTTCCATCCACCCTTCGCGGACCCCGATTTCGTCACTTACTACGGTGAGGACGACATCACCTACCAGCCGGCCACCATCGAAGGCGGCGACGTGCACGTGATCGGGCACGGAGCGGTCCTGATCGACATGGGAGAGCGGACCACCCCTATGGCCATCGAATCGGTAGCCCACTCGATGTTCGACAGCGGCCAAGCTACCAAAGTCGTAGCGATCGAACTGCCGCACAGCCACGCGTTCATGCACCTCGATACCGTCATGTCGATGGTCGACGTGGGCACGTTCATTCTCTACCCCTACTTCAATCGACACCTCCGCAGCTGGACCATCTCGCCGGGCGAAAGCCCGGGCGAACTGTCTATCGTTCGTAACCACAGCCTATGGGACACCTTGGCCGAGATCCTCGAAGTGCCCGAGATCACCGTCTTGACCACCGACGAGGACGTCAGGGCCGCAGAGCGCGAGCAATGGGACGACGGCACGAACTTCCTGGCTGTATCCCCTGGGGTGGTAATGGGCTACGAACGCAACGTCGCTACCAACACCATGCTGCGCAAGCACGGCATCGAAGTGATCGACATCGGCGGTAGCGAGCTCGGCCGCGGTCGAGGCGGCCCGCGCTGCATGACCTGCCCCATAGAGAGGGACCCAGCATGACCAGCACCGACGTCGCAGCTTCCCGCAGCCTGAACGGCAGAAGCCTTCTAAAAGAGGTCGACCTCACCAAGGAAGAGTTCGTCTCGCTCCTAGATCTTGCTGACGCGCTGAGAACGGAGAAGCGCAACGGGACGGAACGTCAGCGGATGACCGGCCTCAATATCGCCCTCATCTTCGAGAAAGCCTCGACACGCACCCGTTGTGCCTTCGAGGTCGCCGCCTACGACCAGGGAGCGCGCGTCACCTACCTCGGCCCCGACGGTAGCCACATCGGTGTCGGTGAGACGATCAAAGACACCGCCCGGGTGCTCGGCCGAATGTTCGACGGGATCGAATACCGCGGGTTCTCCCAGGAATCGGTGGAGACCCTAGCCCGATTCAGCGGGGTACCCGTGTGGAACGGGCTCACCGACCAGTGGCACCCCACCCAGATGCTCGCGGACGTCTTGACCATCCGCGACCACACCGACAAAGCCCTTGAGCACGTCACGTACTGCTACGTGGGCGACGCACGCAATAACACGGCCAACTCCCTCCTTGTCACCGGCGCTCTCCTCGGCATGGATGTCCGCATCGCCGCACCCGAGGATCTGTGGCCCAGCACTGAGGTTCAAGGCATCGCCTCCGGACTTGCCTCTGGTTCGGGAGCACGGATCAACATAACTGCCGACCTCGACGAAGGGGTCCGTGGATCCGACTTTATCTACACCGACGTATGGGTGTCCATGGGCGAACCGGACTCCGAATGGAAGGACCGGATCAAACTGCTTCTTCCCTACCAGGTAAACGCTGCGACCATCAAGGCCACCGGGAACCCGAACGTCAAGTTCATGCACTGCCTGCCGGCGCTGCACAACGCCGACACCGACCTCGGTAGAAGAATTTCCAGTCTGTACCAACTCGACGCCCTGGAAGTAACCGACGAGGTCTTCGAGTCACCGGCCACCATCGTATTCGACCAGGCGGAGAACCGGCTTCATACCATCAAAGCGGCCATGGTCGCCTCTCTCGGGGACTGAAATGCGTATCGTCGTGGCCGTCGGCGGGAATGCGCTCCTCGAACGCGGCGAGGTCCCCCTAGCCGAGATCCAAGAGAACCACGTTCAGGTCGCCGTCAACGCTCTGGCCCAGTTGGCAGCCGGACACGACCTTGTGGTCACCCACGGCAACGGGCCGCAAGTCGGGATGCTGGCGAACGAAAGCGCCTCGGACCCGGCCCTGCCCCACCCGTACCCGCTCGACGTGCTCGGCGCTCAAACCCAGGGCATGATCGGCTACTTCCTACTTCAAGCATTCGAAAACGCGCTACCCGAGCGCGAAATCGTTAGCCTCGTCTGCCAGACCGAGGTCGCCTCCGACGACCCAGCATTCCTCACGCCAACCAAGTTCGTCGGACCGCAGTACAGCGACACCGACGGCCACCGAATCGCCGAGGCGCGCGGTTGGCAGATCCGACGGGACGGGCCCTCATGGCGCCGAGTCGTCGCCTCCCCCGAACCCTTGGCTATCGTCGAGATCGCCACCATCCGAACGCTCCTCGCCGAGCGCTCTATCGTTATCTGCGCCGGAGGCGGCGGCATACCAGTCACCCGCGGCGCGGACGGGCTGCTTCGCGGCGTTGACGCAGTCATCGACAAGGACCTCACCGCCGCGCTCCTCGCCCGCAACCTCCACGCCGATGCGCTTCTGATCCTCACCGACGTGCCCAATGTCGAAACTGACTTCGGCACTGCTGGAGCTCACGCCATCGGGCGCACCACGCCCGGAGCGCTACGCAAGGAGGCTTTCCCAGCCGGATCCATGGGGCCTAAAATTGAAGCCGCATGCCGTTTCGTCGAAGCGACCAGCAACCCAGCTATGATCGGCAGCCTCGACGAGGCCGCCGACCTCCTCCAAAAGACGCGTGGCACCATCATCGAACCCGACGACCCGCCGCCAGACCTTCCAGCAAGCCTCTGACCTGACACCCACTGGCACAATGGACCTCGGAGCAACCCGCCACCCGACGCCATCTCCCGACCTAGGGAGACGCCGGTCACGTAGCTACAATGGTGCGACGTCCTGAAACGTCAGAGCGTTTTATGTTTCGCAGCCTGATAGTTACTCGTGGGTAGATCGCCGTCCGGAGACGATACATGACCCGGCAGTCCTCTCTCAAGGCTCGCTACTCCTATGGCCAACTCAGCGCGGAGGCGATCAACAGGGATTCCCAGCAACTGAGCGCTGCGACGGTCTCGTATGGCCTCTAGGCGCAAAGCTAAAGCTTCTTGTTGTAGCCCTGAAAGTACCGGTATTCGGTGCGGCGGGGCGCTCGGCATCGTACTGTGAGACTTGTGCAAAGCCTGGGCTGCTAGGTGCACGCGGCCCGCTAATGTCCTCCAGCGCGCGCGGGGACAGCGTTGGTGTGCAAGACGCGTACTCACCCCGTTTTCATACACAGCCGTTAGGGCATACTCAACTACTTTGAGGGCATCGTCTGGATGTCCTGACTCCAGGTACGCCAACGAGAAGAGAATCCGCCCAACACCACCGAGTTTATCTGCACTTGGCGAGAATGCTTCGCGGCCCTCGGTCCGGGGGACTGCGCCCGGCCTATGTTGGGGTCGTGAGGTGTGCTTTTGATACCAGCCACGGCATGCTTGTTGCGCGTCGTCTGCTCCGCACTGCAGATCGTCCGACTGGCGTGGCTCGCCGCCAGACTTGGATGACAGCTGCGGGAATTTCACAGGCTATAGCTCATTTTGCCCGGCTCTTCGATGGACAGAATTTGAGCTATACCTCTTAGCGTTAGCACCTTGTAGGCCATGGCGGGAGCCGACGTGACATCGAGGTCGCCCCCTTCATCTGGGCGGTTCACGAACGCTCCTCGCGTCGAGACCACCGGGACGTGCGTAGTCGAGCTCGCAGTTCCCTCAGACGAAACAGGCCTGGACTCAACAATTGCTAGCGGCGGACATGTCGACATATAAGCCTCCTTTCGGCGTTAACCCACTGTTACAGCAACAGGTTCAGAGCTAGTGCCAAGGAGGCGTGGCCATGGTCTGGAGCGGCGACACCGTGACTCGAACTTTGTTAACTGTACTGCCAACCGACACTGACCACAAGTACCGGAAGGCTCTGCTGACGGCATGTAGATGTGCAAGACCGAGGTGCCTGATAACATGATCCTTGAGCGTGTCGGATCTGGCCCACGTTGGACGCCTCTGGTTGCTGAACTTGGGAAAGAGGTCCTACGTGTTCGACAGGGTTGTTGTGATTGATAGCGGTGCCGGGGACCACATGGGTAGTGGTACATAGGTGCCAGGCAAGGATTTGGAATGGGCTGCCGCAGAGATCGCCGAGAACGCCGGGGGGCTTCCCCAGCCCGGTCGCGTAGGAGAGGTTTGCCGGGACGCTCTGCACGTCACCGGGGCCGGACTCATGCTCATCTCCGGTGACGGCGTTCAAGGATCTCTCTGCACGACGGATCCTGTCAGCACCCTCATCGAAGAGCTGCAGTACAGTCTCGGCGAAGGACCCTGTCTCGACGCCTACCGCCAGGACCAAGTCGTGGCGGAGCCTGATCTTTCCAACCCAGCCACCAGTCGCTGGCCGGCATTCACTTACGCAGCGCTCCGCGGCGGAGCACACGCAGTCTTCTCGCTGCCCCTTAAGACAGGCGGCCTACGCCTAGGCAGCCTCGACCTGTACATGGACCGGCCTGCCTCCCTGAGCGTGGATCAGATTGCCGATGGGATCGTCCTAGCAGGTCTCGCGGCCGGCTGGGTCATGGCCGCCCAGGGAGCGACGACTCCGGGCGCCCTCTCCGATATTCTTACCACAGGCGACTTTCATCTAGCCGTCCACAACGCTGCCGGAATGGTATCCGTCCAGCTCGGGGTACCGGTTCGCGAAGCACTACTCCTCCTCCGTGGGCACGCCTTCGCCCAAGGCGTCGCTCTCAATACGACCGCCCAAGACGTGATCACGGGTAGGCTACGCTTTGGGTGATTTACTATTGACGGAAGCCCCTCGACACAGACATGACTCGATCTTGTCCCCGGGCAAAGAATACACAGCAACCGCATTCGTCTGTAGAGGTAATAAAACTCCATGTAACTGTAGCATCACGACTGAGATCGGCTGAAATGGATACCCAAGACGCAATAATACAAGCGCTAGTTTCGATGGCCGATGTGCTCGTCGAAGACTTCGACGTCGTAGACATGCTCACCGGACTAACACGCAAATGCGTTGACTTGTTGGGCATCTCGGCCGCCGGAGTGATGATCGCCGATCCGTCCAACGTCCTCCACGTCATCGCTTCTTCAAGCGAAGAGATGCGGGTATTGGAGCTATTCGAGCTCCAATCCGAGCAAGGACCCTGCCTGGATGCCTACCACAGCGGCGAGAGTGTCCACCACCAGATGCTCCTCACCAGCCCGGCAACGACATGGCCTCTTTTCACCCAGGCAGCCCTCGATGCCGGGTTCCATGCCGTGTCGGCCCTCCCGCTACGGCTGCGGGACACAACCATCGGAGCCTTAAACCTTTTCACCACTGGGCGGATGCCCATGGACACAGGAGGCGCTGTCGTCGCTCGCGCCTTTGCGGACCTTGCCACGATCAGCATCGTCCAGCATCGTTCAACCGACCAGCTGCAGAGGATTAACGACCAGCTCTCCTACGCCCTGAATAGCCGGATCCTCATCGAGCAGGCCAAGGGTATCATCGCCGAAAGAGCCAAAGTCGATCTTCAAGAGGCCTTCAATCGTCTCCGCAGGTACACCAGAAACAACAACTTACGCCTGACCGACGTTGCTGCCGCCGCTGTAGCCGGCACACTCGACTCGACCGCGTGGACACCTAGAGCCACCGCTCCAACGCCCCCTCTACCTCGAAGCGGACCCAGCCGTCCAGCCTAGATACGTTCCAACTGCTTCACGTTAGCTTGGACTTTTAATAGCATTACGCTCATCCCGTTTTACATTTCTCGTGGCTCCTGACCTCGGCCCCGCTAGCACGATCCGCAGCTGGCGCCCTACGGCGATCGCTAAGTTGACCAGCGATTGGACCTTGAGCCAGCACTTGTAGTCTTACAAATCTTCCGGGACTATCAGATTCTCTTGCATCCGTCCTTTAGATTTCGCAGCGTGAACAGGAGTTAGGCGCATGACCAGTTTAGTGATCGCCCTCATAGTCGTAGCGGTCCTTGCCCTCATAAGTATTGCGCTTTCTCTGCACATTATTCAGCAGTATGAGAAAGCTGTCGTCTTCCGCTTCGGTCGCGTCGTCGGAGAAAAGGGCCCGGGTCTCGCAGTGATCATCCCGGTCGTAAACACCCTCCGGAAGGTATCGTTTCGGATCGTAACCATGCCGATACAGTCGCAAGGTATTATCACTCGCGACAATGTGAGCATCGACGTGTCTGCAGTTGCGTACTACAAAGTAGTTGCTGCAACTAAATCGGTTGTGTCGATATAGAACGTGCGCGAGGCGATCAAAGAGATCGCCCAGACGACACTACGCAAAGTTGTCGGCCAGCACACGCTCGACCAGATCCTTGCAGAAACAGACAAGATCAACCTCGACGTGAAACAGATCCTAGACGTACAGACTGACGACTGGGGAGTCCTTGTCACCCTCGTCGAACTCAAGGACATTCTACTACCTGACACCATGAGGCGGTCTATGGCTAAACAGGCGGAGGCAGAACGCGAGAAGCGTGCGAAAATAATCGCCGCTGAGGGGGAATACCTCGCAGCCTCAGCACTCGGTGAAGCCTCCGACATTATGATGGTCCATCCACTAGCGCTCCAGCTTTGTAACCTGCAGACATTGATGGAAATAGGCGTCGACAAGAACACCACCGTAGTGTTTCCAGGGCCGCTAATGAGCACCATCCAGGAGATGGGGGCGTTCATGTCGAGAGAGACGGCAGCACAAGCACGGATGGCTCAGACTGCCAATGCTGGTCCTCAGTCTGAGCCATCGCCGGGCGCAACGTAGCCCAACAGAATCCTACGAAGCTCCCGGCGATGGCCGACCGGGCAGCCTTGGGGGCTTAACCCTTTGTTTACCAACGATAGAAGCGGTGGCGTCCTGCGCTTTCGCCTCTGCCGAGGGCAAAACCTATCAGCCAGATGGCGAGGAGGACGAGAGCCAGGATCCACAACAGATGGACGGCGAATCCGAAGCCCGCCACTATAAGCACTAATAGTAAAGCTAGCAGTAGCAACATGTCAGTCTTTTCCCTTCAACTTCGAACGCCATGATTTCCCAATATTTCTAGAGCCGTTAAGCATTGCTTTCCTCTTGCGTGACAACCTGCCTTACACCGTCGTCGACTATCACCCGTCTGCGCCGGTAGCCAGAGGTAGCGATACCTATTATTGACAGAACTGCGCCCAGCCCGCCGACGACCATCAAGATGACGCCGACAGTGTGAACGTTGAAGCCATGCTGATAAGGAGTTACTGTCAGTGCAAACTTCAAGATTGCACCAACGGCGAGTGCCACGATACTTACGGCTAGACCTGCTCCCACTATCACTCCTCCTTTTCTTTCGGTGAATCTGTTCTACCCCAAAGACAAATTCTCAAACGGGAAGTTCAGTTCATTTACTTCCACCTGGCGTTCGGTGTCGATAGACGTTCGTCTACTTGCCAAGAGTTGACCGCCCAGGCCAGAAAGAGTCGGTGAGTCACATGTTTCTGCAGGGTCTTGTGCCGACATCGCAGCATTTGGCACGGTCCGCTATGCCGTTATAATCGGGACCCATGACTCACAGGGAACACCTGGATTGAACTTGGAGTTGACCGTCGTGGATGCTTTCGCCAAACAGGCATTCACTGGCAACCCCGCTGCTGTGGCGCTCGTAGAGAAGTTCCCCTCTGACGACATGATGCGACGGGTAGCAATGGAGATGAACCTCTCAGAGACAGCCTTCGTGCGCCCCCGTACCGATGGCGATTACTACCTGCGTTGGTTCACCCCCGCGGCAGAGGTTGAGCTTTGCGGACACGCCACTTTGGCCGCCGCCAGTGTCTTGGGAGGAAACCCCAGGTTCCACACGCTGAGCGGGATGCTTGGCACCCGCAACCTGGCTGACGGAAGGGTGGAACTGGACTTCCCGGCGGATCCGCCCAGACCCGAGGTTATTGATACCCGGCTCGTCGCGATGGGAGCCGTAGCATGCTGGAGGGGACGCTTCGACCTGCTGGTGGAACTGCCAGATGCCGAGGCGGTTCGCAACCTTGCCCCGGATCTGGGGGTTATCTCAGGTCTGGGAACCAGAGGAGTGATCTTCACCGCCGCCGGGGACCGCCTGGGAGTGGACTGCGTAAGCCGGGTGTTCTGTCCCAACGTGGGAGTGCCGGAGGATCCCGTTACCGGCTCTGCTCACTGCACGCTTGCCGTGCTGTGGGGTCACAGGCTGGGTAAGGAGGTCCTGCTGGGAGAGCAGGCCTCGGCCCGGGGTGGCGAGGTCGGCATGTCTTTAGATGTGGACAGGGTCCGGCTTTCCGGACGGGCGGTACGTGTCGCCCGGGTGGACATGTCTGCTCCAGGGCTCTGAGCTCGAGCAGCAAGGTGTGAGTCCGGACGGGTCTTAGACCGGCCGGCCTCACACTCATGCTTTGGTAACTGTGCGCCGGCTTAGACGTTGATCACTGGCCCTGGCCGAGCGAGAAACCAGGTTGGCCGTCGAAGGTGAACAGGCCTTCCGTCTTGATGAACTCGAGTCCGCGATCGGCGAGCCGTGACAGCAGGTCGATTATCTGTCGGTGGTTTACCGGGTCTCCGGGTTTGGCCGCTTGGAATCGGCAGCGCCAGTGGTCCACGCAGAACGTCTCGGGCAAGCCTCCCGGGTATACCTTCTGGCCACGGTTGCTGATCATGACGAGAGCAAGGTCGGGCCCGGCGTTTTGCTCCAGAAGTCTGCCGAGCTCGTCTGTAGGCCCACGCCAGTCCAGGAACACGTCCATGCCTACGAGCTCCTTGTGAGCGGGGGTACGTTCCGACACCTTCACAGCAATCGGCTCGGCGTAAGACGAGTACTCGACCGCCTTGAGAGTGGAAGGGGTCTCTCCGAGGCGGGAGATGACTGCTTCTGCGAACTCGGCGGTGCCGACCTTGGTCTTGGACACCGACGGGTCGAAGACGTCGTAGGTGTGGATTCCGTCTTCGATCGTGCGAAGCCATGCGTTGTGAACTCGGGTTGCCGCCTCGCCTTGACCTATGTGGACGAGCATCTGGACAGCGCCCAGGAGAAGACCGGACGGGTTGGCCAGGTTCTGGCCGGCGCGCCGCGGGGCCGAGCCGTGGATCGCTTCGAACATGGCTACGTCGGGGCCGATGTTCGCGCTGCCGGCCAGACCGACCGAGCCGGCGATCTGGGCTGTCACGTCAGAGAGGATGTCCCCGTAGAGGTTGGGGAGTATGACCAGGTCGAACGCTTCTGGGGTGTCGGCGAGTTTTGCTGCTCCTATGTCGACGATCCAGTGCTCCGACTCGAGATCTGGGTACTCAGCGGCCACTTCGTCGAACACCTGGTGGAACAATCCGTCGGTCATCTTCATGATGTTGTCCTTGGTGAAACACGTCACCTTGGACCGACCGTAGCGGCGGGCGTACTCGAACCCGTAACGGATAAGACGTTCGCTGCCCGGACGGGTTATCAGCTTGAGGCATTGGGTGACGTCCTCAGTCTGGCGATGCTCGATCCCTGCGTAGAGGTCCTCCTCGTTCTCCCTGATTATCACGACGTCCATTCCTGGATGCTTGGTCGCGACGTACGGGGCGTAAGAGGGGCATGGGCGGACGTTGGCGAACAGACCAAGCGTCTTGCGCACAGTCACGTTCAAGCTTTTGAACCCTCCCCCCTGGGGAGTCGTGATCGGCGCCTTCAAGAATACCTTCGTCCGCCGCAGAGACTCCCACGCTGAGGGTTCGATGCCAGCAGTAACGCCTTCGGAGTAGACGGACTCACCGATCCGGATCGTCTCAGGTGCGAGTGACGCCCCGCCGGCAGTGATGATAGCCAGGGTCGCGTTCATGATCTCAGGGCCGATCCCGTCTCCATAGGCGACGGTGATCGGAGTGCCCCCCTCCGACTGCGAGGCGGGGGCGGACCCGGCCTTGACGTCAACGCTCGACGGTGCCATTACCTCGACCTCCTCGCAGCAGGGACTGTGGGCTCGCCTGAACAGGAGCCCCTGTCGGCGGCCAGCTCCCCCAGGGCGACTCGTCCTGCGGGTGGGATGAACGGATGGGCCGGGGAGGACAACCTCATAAAAGACGCTCCTTAAGTTGCGAACTATACAACAGTATTTACCCTGGGAGGCTTGGCGTGAACCCGGCAACCCCCATCCTGGACTCGACTGTGCGCGCGAGTCGAGTCGGCGGCCGGCAGACCGTGGAGATCCCGAAGGTGGCGCTCGTGGCGCGCTCCGGATGCGGAAGTGCCTTCAGTCCTCCACCGACCGCTGCATCTTGCAGCAAGTCAGCCCAAGATGACAGCATCTAATGCATCGGTGACTGCTAGCATTCTGATATGGCTTCATCGAGAACGACTTTCACGCTCGACGAGGAGTTGGCGCGACGGGCCAGGCAACTTGGTGTCAACATTTCGGCCGCTGCCCGCCAAGGAGTCACCGATGCCGTACGTACCGCCTTAGCGCGAGCCGACAGTGACGCATATCTTCGACGGCCGGAACGCGCCGACGCCTTCTGGACCGACGCCGAAGCATGGGGTGAGCCTTGAAACGCGGGGAGGTGTGGTTGGCCGAGGCCGGTCGCAAGACGCGGCCCGTTGTGGTGTTAACCCGATCCGGAGTGCTCGACGCGCGCAGCCTCGTGACGGTTGCTGAGATCACCACCTCTATCCGTGGCCTCGCCGCCGAAGTCGACATCGACCACGTCGAGGTCGGGCTGGACCGACCGTCGGTCATCAACTGTGACGGTCTCCATACCGTCGAACAGGCATCTCTAACCGGCCCGGTTGGACAGGTCGGCGGCGACACTATGCAACGGGTCTGCTCAGCGATAAGTTACGCGCTCGCCTGCTGATGTTGACGAGTTAGCAGTTCGAACAAGGAGATCTGGTCGCGTTCTGCGTGATCCTAACTCGACGCAGCGGGGACACTTTCGCATGTGGCTGCGAAGCCAGTGCCAGGCGGCAGCGCCTGGGCGTGGACGCCCGGGTGGCCGCAGGCACCGCAATGAATGGTTGTCATGACTCATCACCTCCGCTCCGGAGCAGTCGCTCCATCCCTTACGTGGTCTGGGAGGCGGGTTGACAGTATGCAATCGGTCACATTCGTTGCGGAGGACGGACGCGGCGGCTACGACGTCGGTTTGACGTTCAGCGGCTGCGTCAGCTGGTAACGGGAGCACCGCGAAGGGTCTCGCGCCGTGACAAAAATAGTGGGCGCTGAGGGACTCGAACCCCCGACCCCCGCCTTGTAAGGGCGGTGCTCTAACCAACTGAGCTAAGCGCCCGGGAGCCACTAATGATAGGCGCGACGCCCCGAGCCCGCTACCCCCACCCGCAGGTGCGGGAACACCCCGGTCTGGTAGAAGTAGATGCTGAACTTAGCTAACTATTCTCACGCCTGTCTTTACCGGAAGGAACCACAATGCCAGACACCGTCCAAATCGACACCGCCGACGCCAAGATGGGTCTCTACGTGGCCCGGCCCGCGACCACAGCTACAGCGGCCGTCGTGGTCATCCAGGAGGCTTTCGGGGTGAACGACCATATAGAGGACGTCACCCGCCGCTTCGCCGGTGAAGGGTACCTGGCTGTGTCACCCCATCTGTTTCACCGCTCCGGCGACCCGAAGCTCTCCTACGAAGACATAAGCCAGGTGATGCCCCACATGCAGGCTCTCAGCTCCGAGGGTATCGCTAATGACCTTGGAGCAACTTTCGACTTCCTGGCCAAGGAGGGCCTCGAAGCCAAGCAGATCGGAATCGTCGGGTTCTGCATGGGCGGAACGGTCGCGTTCATAGCCGCAACCCGCTACCCGCTGGGTGCGGCGGTCAGCTTCTACGGCGGAGGGATAGCACAAGGACGTTTCGGCCTTCCAGCCCAGACGGACGTCGCCGGGGACCTGAAATGCCCTTGGCTCGGCTTGTACGGGGATCTCGACCAGAGCATTCCCGTCGCCGAGGTGGAGACGCTACGGGAGTCGGCGTCTCGTTCAGGCGTGAAGGCCGAGGTGGTGCGTTACGCGGACGCCGGGCACGGCTTCCACTGCGACGCAAGGGACTCCTACCACGAGGCTTCGGCGAAGGACGCCTGGGGCCGCTGCCTCTCGTGGTTCTCCGACAACCTGCTCGGGCCGGCTGAGGCCTAGGCAGGTCCGGCCGGAGAGCGTCCAGCCGACGTTCGGACGAGCTGGTCGGGTTAGCGGCCGGCCAGTTCGTCGCGGATCACGCGGCGAAGGAGCTTGCCCGTCTCGTTGTAGGGCATCTCCGGGCGGAACTGCACCAAAGTTGGCGCTTTCGTGGACCGCAGGCGTTCCCTCACCCAATGTTGAAGCTCTTCGACGCTGACCGAGGCCCCTGGTTCGACGACAACGGCGGCTGCGACCGTTTCGCCCCACTCCGGGTCGGGCACACCGACCACGGCCGCCTCCGCAACCGCTGGGTGTTCCATCAGAACCGCCTCTATCTCCCCCGGGGAGAGGTTCTCGCCTCCCCTGACGATGACGTCGTCGAGCCGGCCGTCGAGGAACAAGAACCCGCCCTCGTCAACCCAGCCGGAGTCACGCGTCGGGAACCACCCCTGGGCGTTGAGGGCGCTTTTGCCGATGTACTCGCCTGCCACCTGCTCTCCCCTGACCCACACCTCGCCGCGCTCGCCTGAAGCGACCTCGTTACCGTCGGCGTCGCGAATCGAGACTTCCACCGACGGCAGCGGGCGTCCAACCGACCCGAGGCGGGCGCGCACCGCAGGGTCCGAACTTGCCATCGAGCCCCTATGGTCCTCCGGGCCGAGCACGGCGACAGTCGACGAGGTCTCGGTGAGGCCGTAGGCGTTGACGAAATTGACGTCGGCCAGCAGGGTCATCGCCCGCTCGATCGTCTCGACCGGCATACGACCGCCACCGTAGGAGACGTGGCGTAGCGTCGAGACGTCACAGCCCGACGTCTCGATCTCGTCGAGGATCCTCCCGAGCATCGTCGGTACGACCATGGCCTGGGTTATACCTTCGGACTCGACGGTGCGAACCCACGCTCCCGCGTCGAAGCCGGGCAGGTAGACGAGCCGGCGTCCGCTGTAGAGACTTGACAGTATCGAAGACACACCGGCTATGTGGTAGGGGGGGACGCTCACCAGCTGAGCCTCGTCCTCGCCTGCGGACAGGAACTCGACGCTGGAGAGGATGTAGGAGGCGAGGTGACGGTGGCGGAGAACCGCCGCCTTAGGCTCACCGGTAGTCCCACTCGTGAAGAGGAGGACCGCCACTACCTCAGGGTCAACCCACTGTGACTCCCCGCTCGCCGGCGATGCCCCTGCGGTGCCGTCCCCCCCGTGCGTGCCTGAGAGCGCGTCAGCCATGACCGTGTCGGTGACGACGACGTCGAGGCCCTCGATCCCCTTGGCGCGCGAGGCCATCTCCGCTCCGACAACGGCGACGCCGGGAGTGACCCTGGCTAGGATCGCCTTGAGTTGGGAGTCAGCTAGCCGGTAGTTGACCGGCACGAAGGCCGACCCCGCCAGGGCGGCGCCGAAGAAAGCTACGGGCAGTGCCTCGGAGTTGTAGTCCAACCACACGACGTTCTGCGCGCCGGAAGACGTGAACGCATGTGCAGAGCGACGGGACGCCTCAAGCAGTTGCCCTGCCGTCAGGCCATTCGTCCGGCTCCCGACGACGACACGGTCTCCGGCCGCTTCGGCGACCATTTCTAGCAGCATCGGCACGTTCATGCGATTAGAAGCTCCCCGGCTTGAAGGTGGCTCAGAGGACTCTAACCTCCCTGGGCGCCGCCACGGCGGCGAACAGCGATCGCCTCGTCCAGCAGCTCCCTGGTCGCGGCGGCGACGACCGTTCGGCGCTCGTCGCCGGAGGTGACGATCAGGTCCCGACCCTCCAAGTCCTCGACGCACGCTCCCGCCTCGCGACACACTAGAAGACCTCCGAGGTAGTCCCACGGGGCCAGAGACCGGTCCGCAAAGTCGATGAACACGTCTAGGGCTCCCGACGCCACGGCGCATATGTCCAACGCAGACGCACCCAGGGACCGAAACTGCGACCAGCCCAGGTCCGATCCGGGATAACCGGACACCGCCACGATCGATTCTGCGATGGTCGCGCTGGTGCTGGGACGCACCGGGCGACCGTCGCAGGTAGCGCCCTCACCGCGCAACGCCTCGAAGCGCTGCCCTGTCGCCTGGTTGACGACGACAGCAGCGAGGGGGCCTTCGCCGTCGAGCGCGCACAGGCTGGTAGCCCACCACGGCAAGCCACGCGACGCGTTGGTGGACCCGTCGACAGGGTCCACCACCACCCTGATCGGCCGTTGCGGGTTGTGCAACCCTGACTCCTCGGAGAACACCCCCAGGCCGGCAGCCGAAAGGACCTCGATCGCAGCGGCGTCAGCCACCAAGTCGCTGCGGTACTGGCCTTCACGGGTCCCGGCCAGACCCCAGTCCGACAGCCCTTCGAGGGCTTTCTTGACAGCGGACGCTGCTGCACCTAGGACCTGAAGGACGTCGGACGGCTTCATTTTTTCGTCGTGGTAGGTCACCGACATGGCAAGCTAGCGGAATCCGGTAGCTGGAAGTCCCGCCGTCCCGGTATCGTCATGTCCATGGCGGTCATCGACGTCGCTGGTTACGTAGCGGAACTAAAAGACCATGCAGTGGACCACGGGTTCCACGTGCACGACGAGCGCCACTTCGTGGAGACCTACTCGCTGCGCCAAGCCTGGGAAGTGGACGTGCACCCCGAGGAGGCCTGCAACGGCCCGCTGGACCTTCACCTGGCTCTGGAGGTCGACCCCAGGGTGCTGCTCGCTTTCGAGGACGTCGTCGTAGACCTACCCGACGGTGAAGACCCACCCGACACGTTCCATTTCCCCCTTACGTTCACCTGGGGTCTTCCCCCCCTCCCCCAAGGTCCGGACTTGCTCCGTCTCGCCATCGACCTGGCCGGCATAGGAGGGATAGAGCTACCTTTGGAGTCGTCGGCGATCGACAGTTACGCCTCAGCGACAGATCCGGCCGAACGGCGTATAACGATCGTCGCTCGCCAGCAGGTGTCCCTCGCCAGGGTCCTAGCCGGCGAGGAGTTGCTCTGCGAGACTTTCGACAAGGCCCTCGCTGTGAGCCAGTACCTCCTCGAACGCGCTCCGGCCTGGCTGGAGACTTGACAAACCCGTTGGGGTAGCGTTGACTTGGAGTAGGGCGGGTCCCCTCAGGCGTCGCGGTCGTTATTACTCAAGGCGTTGAGGCGGTCAGCCCTGTTTTTTACGTATGTGGCGGTGGCCAAACCCATGCCGACTACTAGCACAGCCACGACCAGGCCGAACGTCGGGCTCAAAGCAGCGACTACCGCCACTACCGCCAACGGAACCCCGATGAGAGCTGCCCTGACTCCAACCCTGAGCGCCGCCCACTGGTCGCGAAGGGGTGGTACCGACTGTCGAGTCGCCTGGTCGTCGGGCCCGTGTGTGCTCACCCCCGCCATATTGGCACGTCCGCAGAGAAGTTGCGCCGGTAGTGACCGGCGGCCAAGATCTCTCGTGTGACTTCTACGATTGACCTCAGCGGTAAGACGGCGCTGGTGACCGGTGCGTCGAAAGGCATTGGTGCTGCTATAGCAAAGCTACTGGCTGAGAGCGGGGCGAACGTAATGCTCTCGTCGCGCAAGATGGACGCTTTGGAGCAGGCGGCCGCCGGCATAGACGGGGACACCGCCTGCTTCGCTGCGAACGCAGGACGGCCCGACGAGGCCCGAGCCGCCGTAGCTGCGACCATCGAGCGTTTCGGCTCTTTGGACATCCTGGTGAACAACGCCGCCACCAACCCCTACTACGGGCGTTCGATCGACATCGACCTCCCCCGCTTCGACAAGATCTTGGAGGTCAACCTTCGCGGTCCGCTGGTGTGGACCCAGGAGGCGTGGAAGCAGGCGATGGAGGACAAGGGCGGGGTCGTGATCAACATCTCGTCGGTCGGCGGTCTCAAATTCAGCGGGCCTATCGGCATCTACGACACCAGCAAGGCAGCTCTGATACACCTCACCAAGCATCTCGCGTCCGAGCTTGGGCCCAAGGTGAGGGTCAACGCTATAGCCCCAGGGCTGGTCAAGACCGACTTCGCCCGCGCTCTGTGGGAGCCGAGCGGGGTCGACGCCGAGCGTCCCTGGCCGATGCGACGTCTAGGCCTGCCGGTCGACATCGCCCAGGCAGCTCTGTTTCTCAGCAGCGACCTTTCGTCTTGGATCACCGGCGAAGTGCTGACCGTCGACGGCGGAAGCATGGTCTTATAGGACCAACAAGCTCCCGCCCCCGAAAGGCCGCCGGGCATGTGCCGGGATCCCCCGAGGCCTATCGCTGGTCAGGTCTAGCGGATATCGGATGCTGCGCTAACCGTATTGCCACCGTTCCTCTTGGACTGGTACAAAGCCACGTCCGCCGCCTTCATCAGCGCGTCGGCATCCCGGCCCGCGGAGGGGTAGACAGCCAATCCAATCGAGGTCTTCTGCTCCCAACCAGGTGCGAGCTCACTTGCGCATCCGGCCACGCACCCCGCCACGATCGCTTCACCAACACGCAGGCCGTCCCTCTCGCTCATCCCGGGGCACACGACCATGAACTCCTCCCCTCCCATCCTTATGACAGTGTCCGCCTTTCGGACACTGCCCTGGAGGAACTCGGAGAATCTCCGCAGGACGTCGTCGCCAGCCGCGTGACCGAACGTGTCGTTCGCCTGCTTGAAGTTGTCAAGATCCAAGTAGATAAGACACAGGTAGTCATCCGACATCTCCGCCAGCTTGAGAACCCGGTTCAGAATCGAGATGCCGTGGCGACGGTTGGCGACGCCGGTGAGCGAGTCGGTCTGAGCCTCGGCGAGGAGGCGCTGGCGTTCCGCCGCGCGGGTCATCGCAGCCGCAAGCAGACCGATCATGTCGGTCACGGTCTTTTCGTCCTCCGGCTGGGGGGGGACCGCCCAAGCCACGCCAGCCTCGATCGTGCCATCGGGCAGCACCAAAGCCGGCAGCTGCTCTTGAGGATCCAAACCTGAAGCGAGAGTTATATAGCCTCCCACCGCGGGGTGCGTTATTCGCAGGTTGACGCCCGACAGCTTCGGAAGGTAGGACATGGCCTCTACGAGGTCTCGAAGGTCGGGCCCGGTCGGCTCGTCCCCGAGACCGTGTATAAGCCTCGCCGCGTCCCCGAGCGCCGCCTGCCGGCGAATACGCTCGGACTCCGACACTATGAGGAGACCGGAAGCCACCTGCTCGCTGACGGCGTCGACCAATTCCTGAGATCCGACGTCAGCTAGCTCGAAAAGGCATGTCAGGTCCCCCGAGCCCTGGTCGCCGAGAGCCAGCGGGCTGCGAACCGCTTCTTTAGGAACACTCGCTGATAACTTCCCGGCTGGAGCGTCTAACTTCCCGGCTGGAGCGTCGCCGCGCTCGGCTGCTATCGGTGGCACGCCGGCTATCTCACAGGTGAGCTGACTCCACTGCACGGGAAGAAACTGGTCGACGATGGAGATCGCCGCCTCGGAGTAGGTGGAAACGTCAGTCACGTGAGCGGAAAGCCGAGCCAGCTCGAGGAGGCACTCGGTGTGTACTAGCCGGATCATCAACTGCGCCCTGTCTGACTCGCGGAACTCTGCCAGGCGTTCGGCTTCGCGTTCGGCGAGCGCTCTCAACGCGCTCATATATCCGCTCCGAGCCGGGTACTGAACCGGGCGAAGGACTTCCGGGTTGCTCGAAGCACTTGGGCGGGCTTCACCCAGAGGCGGCATTCGTCGATGACCTCCTCAAGAGGCCTGGAATCCTCGTGGCAGGAAAGTCCGACGGCCTCTGCTACGGCCGCCTCCCCGATGGCAACCGCTTTCGTCAGCTTCCCGGCGCCTACGAGGGGAAGGTGGTGGTCTCTCACGGCTTCGACGAGGCTCTTGGGGAAACCCCACTTGGCGACGGCAGCGGCGCCCGCCTCGGGGTGGTCGGTGCCGAAAGCCGACCGCTCGTGCTCGAGGAGTCTCTCCCCGCCACGACGCACCACGGTGGCATAGAGAGCTGGGTCGCGAAGGTGCAGCAGGACGGCTCCGATGTCGTGGAGCAACCCGGCGGTGAAAGCCTCCCCAGCCCCCACCTCCAGCTCAGCTGCGACGGTCGACGCCGCAGCGCCGACCTCCATGGCGTGAGGCCAGAAGGAGTCAGGACCGAGATCCACGCCGTCGGATAGCAGCGGGAACGCGGCCGCGGCGGTTATCGCTTGGACCGCCGACGAGCCGAGCATCATCACGGCTCTGGTCGCAGAAGCGACCCCTCCCCTAGTTCCGTAGGCGGCCGAGTTCGCCATCCGAAGCACCCGGGCGGAAAGTACCGGGTCTATCTCGACGATCTCGGCGAACTGCGACAGCGAAGCATCGGGATCGTCGATCAACTCGAACAGTCGGGTCGCCGTCGATGGCCTGATAGGCAACCTACGAGCCAGCTCGTCCCAGTCAACCGAAGCGCCCTTACCCACAAGCGCTGATATTAATCACCGCTGCCTAAGCAACCGTAGCTTTTCGTGGCCTGCTACCACGGGGGTGGCGGTCCCGCCCGTTTGCCGCAGCGGAACGGCTCTCGGTTGCGGCGACGTCCGCGACCCTGGCCAGCCTTCTGAGCACTGTCCTGACGAGAACCTGAGCAAGCCGGTCCCCAAGCGACGGCGCCTCACCCGCCGGCGGCACGCCGGACCCCAAAGAAGAGGCCGGCGCGGCTGATACGTCAAGTCGGGGCAGTCGTATCCTGGCTCCGGCGCGCAACTCGCAGCGCTCCGGGTCCACGGCGACAACCGCCATCGAGATCTCACCATGAGCGCTCATCCCGCCTGGCATGGAAGCTTCGAACGAGATACCTACCTGGGCACTGCCTTCTCCGCTTCGGGATCCCGGAATGTCTGAGTCTTCGGCTCGGCTGAGAGAAGCCGAAGACACGACGTGCACCGGCAGCCACGGCCGTGCGTCCACGACGATCCTGTTGCGCAGCTCTTCGACCTCGTGAAAAGCGCCGGCTAAAACCTCGGTCAGAACCTGCTCTCGTCTGAGAACTGCCAGAACCTCGGAGAGTCCGGCCTCGACTTGGATCGAGTCAGCTACGGCGACGCTTGGATCAGCTGACCTGTGAGAGTCCTCCGGGCGGCGCACCCTGCCGGCTTCTATGTCCTCGTCGCGGCGAACTAGGTCGGCCAGACTCGTCGAACGCAGAACCTCGCGAAGGGCTTCGGTCGCGGAACGCCACGTCTCGTGCAGTGGGCACACGGCGTCCCACCGGCAAGGCCCTTCTCCAAGGGCGCATCTCTCGGCTCGCAGCGGCCCCTCCCCGGCTTCGACCACCTCGACGAGGCTGACCTGCTCGGGGGGAGAGGCGAGACGGTACCCGCCGTCCTTGCCGGCCTTGGAGGTCGCGAGACCAGCTCGTACCAGGTCGGCGAGGATCTGCGACGCGAAAGTCTGGGGCACCCCCATCTCGGCTACCACTTCGCGGATTTTGCGCGCTTCGCCGCTCGGGTAGGCCCTGGCGAGCGAGAGCGCCGAGCGGACCACGTAGTCCCCCCTCTTCGACAACGTCATATTCACAACAATAAGTATAGCTCAGGACTTGACATATGTCACTACCTTAGTTATTCTTATCAACGTTGAGCGTCACACCCTAGGAAGAGTGTTCGAAGAAAGGTACCTAGATGACGATCGTCGCCCCCGATGACCAGCGTCCCCAAGCAACCCAAGCGCCACCTCTGGCACGCCCCGCTCCAGTGGCCGTCAGGCTGCGGCCCCCAAGCCGCGAGGGTCTAGTCGAGCACTTCGCCCCGACCGACCCTCCTCGCTCCTGGGACCTCACACGCAACCCACGGGTAGCGAAGCTCGTCCGTAGCCGCAAGTTCCAGTTCCTTTTGATCCTGCCGAACCAGATCATCTTCTGGACGGTCATCTTCCTAGGGATCTTGGGCACGGTAGTGCCCGGCATCAACTTCGCCACCGCAATCACTTGGTACATCTGGTTCTGCCTCGTCTTCGTCTTGATGGTCGTCGTCGGACGCGGCTGGTGTGCGATGTGCCCGTTCGGCGGGTTCGCCGAGTGGCTCCAACGCCGCACGTTCTGGCAGCGCACACAAAAGACCCTCGGACTCGGGAGGAAGCTGCCTGAACCGGTCGCCCGCTACGGGCTGCTCCTGTCGGTCGGCACGTTCGTGGCACTGACTTGGATCGAGGAGCGCTTCAACATCGCCGGGCCCGGCAATCCCGCAGACACCGGCTTGATGGTCGTCGGGATCGTGGCGAGCGCCGTGGCCGTGTTCCTAGTGTTCGAGAGGCGCACTTTCTGCCGTTACCTCTGTCCGCTGTCGGCTCTGATCGGCAGCGTCGGGGCGATGGGATCAGCCGCCGGGTTCCGCACCAGGGACCGGGAGGTATGTCTCACCTGCCAGACCAAGGACTGCATGCGAGGCGGCGAGGAAGGCTACGGCTGCCCCTGGTACACCTGGCCTGGCAGCGCCGACTCGAACCTGACCTGCGGGCTGTGCAGCGAATGCTACAAGGGCTGCCCCTCCGACAACGTCGGACTCTTCATCCAGCCCCCGCTCAAGTCGGTGATAGCCCCGCAGAGGCGCCGGGCCGACGTCGCCTGGTCCGTAGCGTTCCTTTTCGGATTGGTCCTATACCAGCAGATCAACTCCACCAGCGCGTACGCGAGCCTGGACAGCTGGCTCAACCGGGTCACCCACATCGGTCCCTACCCCAACCCCGTCGACTACCTGGGCATGATCGTAGGTCTGGGGTTCGCAGTAGCTGGGCTCGCCTGGGCGGCGAGCAGGCTCGTCATGAAGGACCCAGCCCGGCTTCCCGTCACCGACAGGCTGGCGGCGCTTGCCCGCTCCAAGTCCTTCGTGGACCGTGCCAGCCAGTTCCGCTCCTTCTTCGTACCCGTCGCCTACGGCCTCATCCCCGTCGTAGGGTCGGACTTCCTGGCCCGCCAGTTGCCGAAGTTCTTCAAGCATTCGCTGCGCATCATCCCGGCGATCGGCTCGTGGTTCGGCGCCGGCTCCACCCACTCAAGCCTCTACAACACCCACATCCTCACCAACCCCCAGATCGTGATCGCCCAACTGGTGGTCGTCGGCCTCGGGATGGTCGCGTCGCTGTGGGCCACCCACAAGATTGCGTTGAGAGACCTCAGGCCTTCCGCAGCCCGGCCGATCGCCGCCGAGGTGAGCGGGATCGCCATGGTCCTCGTGTCAGCCGGAGTGGCCGGGTTCTTGTACGTGATCATGCACGCCGCTTCTTGATTCTTGAGAGGAACACGACAATGACGATTACCGCCCCATCTCACATAAATTCCGCCTCGCAAGAGGGCATCGTCTCTCCGACGATCCACGTTCTCATCGACCGCTGCGCCGGCTGCCAGGAGTGCATCGTAAGATGCCCGACGCAAGCCCTCCACATGGATCCAGTCACGTGGACCGCCGTCGGCGACGACCAGCTATGCGTCGGGTGCCGCCAGTGCGAGCGCACCTGCCCGTACTCTGCGATATACGTGGAAGGCCCTCAACTCGTGGCGGGCAGGGTGAACCTTGAGACAGTGCACCCCGATCAGCTCGCCTTCGACCGCAGCGAGACCCGCCGGGCTATCACCACCTGGCACGAGGCTCTCGACGAAGCGAGCCGCTGCCTCGACTGCCCGGATCCGACTTGCGTGCGCGGCTGCCCCGCACACAACGACATCCCCGGTTTCATCAAGGCGTTGCGCTCAGGTGACCTCGACGAGGCTCACAAGATCCTGCGCCGGACCAGCTACCTGCCCGACGTCTGCTCGCGGGTCTGCGACCAGGCAGTCCAATGCGAAGGGGCCTGCAGCTGGTCACTTGCCGGCAGCAGCCCTGTCGCCATCGGAGCCCTGGAACGCTTCATCGCCGATAATGCTCCTGTCCCGCCCATCGAAGTGGCCGAATCCGGAGAAAGCGGTCGAGTGCCGCGCGTGGCGATTGTCGGGTCCGGTCCTGCTGGCATCGCAGCAGCTGCCGAGCTGCGAGTCGGAGGTGCCGACGTGACCGTGTTCGAACGTGACGACACACCTGGAGGCCTCCTCATCTGGGGTATACCCGACTTCACGCTGCCCGAACCGGTCGCTAGACGCCCTTGGAAGCACTTAGTCGACGCGGGCGTGCACCTGCAGACGAACCACGGCGTGAACGCAGACGAGCTCGCTTCGCTCACCGAAGATTTCGACGCGGTGCTCGTCGCCGCCGGCGCGAGCGTAGCGATGCGGGCGCCGGTTCCGGGGGCCGACCTGGACGGCGTGTGCGACGCCACCGAGTTCCTCCAAGCAGCCCGCCTGGCGATCGCGAGCGGAACCCCCATGGCGGCACTCGCCCCAAGGGCCGTCAACGCGTCCACCCCGGGCGACACCCGGCCTGCCAGAGTCCTCGTGCTCGGAGCCGGGAACACGGCTATGGACGTGGCCCGCAGCGCCCGACGCCTCGGCGCAAATGCCACCTGCATCGACTGGATGGACCGCCGCTTCGCCCCGGTGCGCCCCGACGAGCTCGACGAGGCGACCGCCGAAGGCGTAGAAGTCCGCTTCTCGACCACCCTGCGCCGTCTACTCGGAGACCAGGGGCACGTCAACGAAGCGGAGCTAGCGGAGACGGAGCAGCCGAAAGCCTCCAAGCGGCCCAAGGTGCTCGAGTCTAAGACGTCGAGGCTCCAAGTGGACATGGTGGTCATGGCGATGGGTTATCGCGTCGAGGCGGACATCGCAAAGCTGGGAGGAGATGTACCCGTAGCCAAGAAGGTCCAAGGCCTCGCCGACCGGCGCTGGATCGCCAGCGGGCTGCTGGCAAACCCCGCTCCGCCGGCCGCCCGCTACCAGCCCGTCGGGCTCTTGGCGCTGGGCCGTGAGAAAGGCGAAGCGCAGGCGGCCTACCCTCGGGGAAAGCGCACCTGGTTCGCGGGGGACTGCCTGGTCGGACCGTCGACTGTCGTGGAGGCGATGGCCCAAGGCAAGGTCGCCGCAGCTGCGATCCTCGCCTCGTTGTCGGCGGGGGAGCCCGACGGGGGGGTCTGAGGTCTCAGACCCCGGACCAGTAGGTTCCCGAAGCCTCCGCTGACTCGTCGAGCATCTCCATTCGAGACTCGGCGGTTAGCGGGTCGGCTTCGCACATAGCATCCACCAGCAATCCCAAGGTTACGAGCACCGCCGGATGGACGTCGAAGGTCAACCCCGAGCCGACCGGGAGGGCTAGGCTCCACGCCGGCTGCACACCAGGTATCGGGGGCATCGCCCGGTCGCAGACGAGAGCGATCCGATATCCGAAACCGACAGCCGCCTGGATCATACGGATCATCTCGGACGGATAGCGGGGCATGCATAAGGCCAAAAGGACGTCCGCTCCGGCCGCCCTGGCCCCTAAAAGCGCGTCGAGGGCTTTGGAGTCGGCCTCCGCTACCGACAGCACATGGGGATGGACCTTTCCGGCCAGGTAGGCGAAATATTCTCCCAGATAGGCTGAGGCCCTAACCCCGGCGACTACCAGCGGCTTCGACGCTACTAGTGCCGCTGCGAGACCGTCAGCTCCGACCAGGACATCTGACGTCCTCGCAGCTTCTGCGACGTGACTGGCTTCTTCGCTGACGACCGCCTGAGCGTGGGTCAGTCCCCGAGGCGCACTGTGAAATTGCGCGTCGTCGACGAGAAGGTTTCGCAGGTGGTCCCGAAGAGCGCCGTAGCCGTCGAATCCGAGCGATGCGGCAAGGCGGCTGACAGAAGGTTGGCTGACGCCGACTCGCTCCGCTAGTTCCCTGGCGCTCAACCATGCAAGCTGGTGTGGGTTCTCCAACAGCAGGGCCAGGATCCTACGTGAGGTCGGGCTCAGCTTGGTCCCAGAAGCAAGGTAACGAAGCTCCTCGCCTGGAGTCAGAGACTGGGTCGGCGCCACCGGCCGAGACGCCGTCACCAACGCCCCCCAGGTGGAGCTCCGGCTACGAGCTCACCGAGCCGGAAGACAGCTGAGACCATCGGAACACCCGGGCGGTAGGCGATCCACGACGCGCTGGGCGCGTCGAGGACCACGAAATCCGCCCTTTTGCCCACCTGTAGCCTGCCGACGTCGTCGCGCCTCAGAGCGTCGGCGCCGCCGCCCGTCGCAGCGTGCAGCGCTTCGGGTAAGGTCATTCCGAGCTCTCGCACCGCCAGCGCTACGACGAAGCTCATAGAGGTGGTATAAGACGTGCCGGGATTGCAGTCGGTAGCCAGCGCCACCCTCACGCCGGCGTCGAGGAGCCGCCGGCCGTCAGGATAGCCCGACCTCGTAGAGAACTCAGCTGCGGGTAGTAGAGTCACTACCGTCGGCGAGCCGGCGAGGGCTTCGACGTCGGCGTCGGACAGGTGGGTGCAGTGGTCTACCGAGGCAGCGCCGACGGCTGCTCCCAGCGAAGCCCCCGGACCGTGGCGGAGCTGGTTGGCGTGCAGCTTGAGACCAAGACCCGCCCTGCGCCCGGCTTCGAGGACCGTTCTTGCCTGGTCTGCGTCGAAGGCTCCCTCCTCGCAGAACACGTCGATCCATCGGCATTCCCCACGGCAGGCTTCGAGCATCTGCCCGCAAACTAGGTCCACGTAGTCGTCGCTACGCCCCGCGTACTCAGGGGGGACCACATGGGCTCCGAGGTAGGTCACCTCGTCGGTCAGTGTCGCTGCTACGCGGACCAGCCGTGCTTCGTTAGCCACGTCGAGGCCGTAGCCGCTCTTGACCTCTATGGTCGTCGTTCCACCTTCGAGCGCTTCGGCTACCAGCCTGTGCGCCCGCCTTGACAGCTCCGGCGTGGTCGCGGCTCGGGTCGCCTCGACAGTTCCGACGATGCCGCCGGCGACGTAGGCGCGTCCCGCCATGCGCGCCTCCCACTCCCCCGCCCTGTCGCCTGCGAAGACGAGATGCGTGTGACTGTCGACGAAACCTGGTATCACGGCCCTTCCGGCCACGTCGAGGCGTGAACTTCCCGCAGCCTCCGGCAGGGTCCTCTCAGGGCCCACCCAAACGATCCGGCCTTCCTCTACGACGATGGCCATCCCAGCTGCCGGCGACGAACCCGTCCCGTCACACAACTCGCCGATACCGGTGACCACGACGCTGGCCCCGCCGTAGCCGCCTGCTATGCAGCTACGAATCTCACCGCTACGAGCGTCGGCGACCTCGCGCTCGTAGCTCGTCATTCGCCGCGGCCCATGACCGTTGCGATAGCTTCTGACATGTGCTTTGCCACGTCGTCCAAGCCTAGGTGGTGGCCGTCTTTCACGACCGTCCTTCCGGCTACGACCACCTCTTGGGGAGAAGCCCCGCGCGTAGCGAAGACCAAGGCCGACGCGGCGTTGGCCCCTCCGGCGCTGAAAGTGCCCGCCACGTCCACGCCGGACAAGTCGAAGCTGCACAGGTCAGCCTGGGCGCCTACTGCGATCCGCCCGACGTCCTCCCAGCCCAACGAGCGCGAGCCGTTGCCTGTGGCCGCTTGGAGCAGGTCCGCTGGGCTGTGGGACCCGCGCCGGCCGCTGGCCAGGCGCTCGTCGAGCTCGACGGCTCGCGCTTCTTCTAAAAGGTCTATCACCGCGTGGGAGTCGCTTCCCAGGCAAAGCGGCACCCCGGCACGTCTCAGGGCGACCGTAGGTCCGATCCCGTCCGCGAGGTCGCGCTCGGTGGTCGGGCACACGCACACCGAAGAACCCGACGCTCCGAGCAGGTCGACGTCTCGGGCTTCGAGATGGGTGGCGTGCACAGCAGTGAACGCCGGTCCGAGCAGGCCCGCTTCGCCCAGCAGCTGCGTCGGGGTCAGCCCCCAAGCGCGCACGCAGGCCGCGTTCTCGGCTGTTTGCTCGCTGACGTGAGCGTGAATCGGCCTACCCGAACGCCCCGTGCCGGACGGCGCCGTGCCGCTCGGCCCTGTGCCGCTTGGCGCTGTGCTGGACGGCGCCATGGCGGCGGCGATCTCGTCCAGAGCTTCACGGGGCACGGCCCGAACGGAATGCACTGCAGCCCCGAAGCGCACCGTCGGTCCGCTGAGGGATCTCGAAGCGGCTTCGAGGCGGGCCAGCCAGCCGTCTACGCTGCCATCGCTGAAGCGCCGCTGCGCGCCTTGGAGCGGCACGGCGGGGAGCGTTCCGACGCCGGGTCCCACACTTGGACTCGCCTCGCTCGCCGGTCCTATCCCTGCGGTCAAGTAGCAGGTGTCGAGCACGGTTATCCGTATTCCTGCGGTGCGCGCAGCCTCGACGATCGCAGCTTCCATAGCCTGGTTCTGGTAGGCACGGCCATTTCGGTCGTGGTGCAGGTAGTGGAACTCGCCGACCGTGGTTATGCCTGCTAGAAGCATCTCTGCGTATACGGCGCTCGCTAAGTCCAAGTAGGTATCCGGTTCGATCCTCTCGGCGACCCGGTACATGAGGGTCCGCCAGGACCA
This sequence comes from Actinomycetes bacterium, assembly GCA_021847945.1. Lineage (GTDB taxonomy): Bacteria > Actinomycetota > Acidimicrobiia > Acidimicrobiales > Palsa-688 > JAJZAM01. Next base: position 56,183 of record JAJZNG010000194.1, read on the forward strand.
GAAGTCTCCGCCAGCGGATTGAGTCCAGGCGCGCAACGCCCGGTGGAACGCATGGGAATGGCAGTTGACGAGACCGGGGACAGTCAACCCTCGCAGAACCTCGATACCGGGGTTCTCAGGGCGCGGCGCTCCGGGGACCACGTCGATTATGGTCCCGTCTGCGTCGCAGTCGATGCGGACGCCGCTGACCGCGTCGGGCCCGCCGAGCCAGGCCATCTCGGCCCACCAGGTGCGGGCGGTCATCCCAACTTCCCGCAGACGGCCTCCGCTGCTTCCAGCAGACGGCCCGACGCCACGGCGTGCACTGCGGCTTCGACCTCCGGGGCGACCCATCGGTCAGGGCCGGGACCTGACACGCTGCGGCGCAGTTCGTCTCGGGCTGCTGCTGTTGCCGGGGCAGGCTCCAGCGGAGCCCTCAGGTCCAAAGCACGGGCGCCTACGAGCAGCTCTATTGCGACAACCCGGCGCAAGCCGTCCAGTGACTTGCGGAGTTTTCTGGCGGCCGACCAGCCCATCGAGACGTGGTCCTCTTGCATGGCGGAGCTTGGTATCGAATCCACGCTCGCCGGTGAGGCGAGACGCTTCAGCTCGCTGACTATCCCCGCCGCGCAGTACTGGGCGATCATGTAGCCGGAGTCGACGCCAGGATCGTCGGCGAGGAAAGGCGCAAGCCCGTGCGAGCGCGCAGGGTCCAGCATCCGGTCGCAGCGGCGCTCACTCATCGACGCGAGGTCGGCGGCGACTATCGCTAGAAAGTCCGCCACGTAGGCGAGCGGGGCACCGTGGAAGTTGCCGTTGGATTCGACGCGTCCGTCTGCTAGCACCACGGGATTGTCGACGGTGGCGGCGAGCTCGCGTCCGAGCACCGTCGCCGCGTGCGACAGCGTGTCGCGTACCGCTCCTGACACCGCAGGTGCGCAGCGCAGCGAGTAGGCGTCTTGGACCCGGGTGTCGCCCAGCCGGTGCGACCCGACGATCTCGGAGTTTCGCAACAGACGCGACATGTTGTCCGCCGCTGCGACTTGGCCGGGATGGGGTCTCAACGGCCCGTGCAGGTCGGCTGCGAACACGCGGTCGGTTCCCAAGAGCGCTTCGACGCTCATAGCGGCCGCCAAGTCGGCTGTCTTGCAAAGCACGGTGAAATCGTTCACCGCCATGATCAGCATGCCAAGCATGCCGTCAGTGCCGTTGACTAAAGCCAGGCCTTCCTTCTCCTCGAGCTCTAGGGGTTCGATTCCTGCTAGGGCGAGGAGCTCTGCCGCCGGGCGTAGCTGACCGGCGCGGTCCCGGCCTTCTCCTTCTCCCATCATGAACAAAGCCGTGTGGGCTAGGGGTGCTAGGTCGCCGCTGCAGCCGAGGGACCCGTACTCTGGCACTGTCGGGGCTATCCCGGCGTTCAGGGCAGACGCGTAGGAGGTCGCTACTGACGGCCGGACGCCCGTTCGTCCCGACGCCAGGGTCGCCAGGCGG
>JAJZNG010000120.1:0-5696 GCA_021847945.1 Actinomycetes bacterium
AGCTTTGTCATCACGTAGTCCACTGCGTCACGGACCGTCTTTAAGTCTTCGAGGTCTTCGTCGTCTATGCGAAAGCGCATGGCCCGGTCGGAGAACTCCTCTTCGAGCGCCTCGACCAGTTCGATCAAAGCGAGGGAGTCGGCGCCGAGGTCATCACCGAAAGACGCACCCTCGGCTATCGAGTCCGAGTTGATCTCCAAGATGTCGGCGAGGCAGCCACGGACTACAGCAAGAACCTCCGGCCGTCCTACAGGGCCGCCCTCTACCTGATTCTCAGCGGGCATATCTCTCCTTCCATTGCAAGTCATCGTAGCGACTGCAGGGCCCGGCGATCTGAAGCCTTTGGCCGGTCCCAGGCGAATCGCTGTCAACCAGCTGGGGAAACAGCCGCGGCGAGTTGCTCCACGAGGCGGTCAGCGACCGCTCGATCAGCGACGCCGATCGCGTTGGCTATCGCCTTGGCCGACGACGAGCCGTGGCTGATCACGCACACTCCGTCAACTCCGAGGAGGACAGCCCCACCGTAGGTTTCGGGGTCGAGCTCGGCCGCCAAGGGCAGGAGCGATCCGATCAGGGCGTCTGACGCAGACTTGTCCACACCCGAAGCGGCTAGCGCACCCAGAACCAGGTTCATCGCGAACTTCATCGAACCTTCCAGCGTCTTGAGCACGACATTGCCGGTGAAGCCGTCGGTGACCACCACGTCGGCCGCGTCGGACATAACGTCGCGACCTTCGACGTTCCCGATGAACTCCACATCCGCCCCGGCCGCTCCGCTGTCGAGAAGGCTGAAGGTTTCCTTCGTCAGAGAGTTTCCCTTACCTGGCTCTTCGCCGATCGACAGCAGACCCACGCGGGGGCGGGCGACGCCAAGTCGGACTCGGGAAAAGACAGCCCCCATCTGGGCGAACTGCACCAGCCAAGCCGGCGAGCAGTCTGCGTTGGCACCCGAGTCGACCAGGACGGTCGGCACGGCGCCGGGCACGGGTATCACCGTAGCTATGGCTGGCCTTGCAACGCCCTTGATCCGCCCGAAGCGGAACAAGGCTGCGGCCATGGCGGCACCGGTGTTACCGGCGCTCACCATCGACGACGCCTTCATGTCCCTGACCGCTTCGGCAGCGCGGACCAGGGAGGAATCTTTCTTAGTCCGAACAGCTCTCGCTGGATCCTCGTGCATTTCGACAACTTCTGATGCGGCCAGGATCTCCAGGGGGCCGGTGTCCCCCATGCGTGCCGGGTCACCCACGAGCAACACCTCGTGACCCACTTCTAACGCGTTTCGTGCTCCGGCGACGATCTCGGAGGGGGCACGGTCGCCGCCCATGCCGTCGACGGCTACAGGTAGACGCATTAAGGGGCGGCTCTCAGCCGACTTCTATCGCCTGGCGACCCTTGTACCATCCGCACGTCGGACAGACCACGTGAGGCAGCTTGGCGTTGTGGCACTGAGGGCAGATGCTGCGAGCTGGAACCGACAGCGTCCACGCGCTGGCACGGCGACTGCGACTTTTGGCTTTCGAGGTCTTCTTCTTGGGAACTGCCATGCTTGGATCCTTGTGGGACAGGCCGACTTAGGCCGGCAAGAGGACGGACGATACAATCTAGCCGGGAGTTGGGACGCCGGAGAGATCAGCCCTCTGGCCAGTTCGGATGGCCGCACGCGCACGGCCCCTCGTTCAGGTTGGCCCCGCAGTCGACGCATAGGCCTGCGCAGTCCTCCCGGCAGAGCGGAGCGAGCGGCAGTTCGAGCAGCAGTGCGTCACGTACAAGCGGCCTCAAGTCGAGCATCTCGGAGTCCAGCGGGTAGGTCTCCTCGTCCTCGTCGGGAGTCTCGCGGCGTCGACGCTGGCGGTACAGTTCTCTCACTTCGGTTTCGACGGGCCCTTCCACCTCGACCAGACACCGCCGGCAGTGACCTTGCCAGGTTGCGGCTACCGTCCCAGAGACCTCGATCCCACTGTCGAGGGAGCACAGCACGACGTCGGCCCGGGCTTCGCTGTCCTCCCCGACGACAGTATCAGCGACTTCGAGCCGGCCTATCCTCCCGACGCGTAGTTCACGCCTTGAGGCGCCGGGTGTTCTGCGTAGTGTGGCTACCGGCACCATCCACGGGTCTTTTGCCACTCAGACGAAATCCTGGTCGAAGAAATCCTCTTCTGCCGCGGCATCCCCGGGTACTTCGCCGTAGGGACGTGCGTCGTCGTCGGGCCGCGGGGGCGTGTAGGCGAGCTTCTCCCTGCCAGCGGACACCGTCTTGATGGTGCGGTCAAGGACCACCTCGAAAGCGGCCAGCTTCTGGTCGCAGTAGTCCTCGGCTTCCATGCGAAGCCGTCGCGCCTCGTCGCGGGCCTCTTCTACGACGTGACGTGCTGTCAGCTTCGCCTGGCGGACGATCTCGGTCCTCTGCACCATGCGCTCAGCCCGCGCGCTCGCCGCGGCGATTATCTCCTCGCCTTCCCGGGCCATCTTGGCCAGGAAGTCGTCTCGCTCGCGCAGCAGCCACCTGGCTTGCCGAAGCTCCTCGGGTAGCTGCTGGCAGGCATCGTCGAGGAGCTCCAGCACCTCGTCTTTGTTGTCGAGCTTAACTGAGGACGAAAGGGGAAGAGCGCGGGTACCTTCGATGATCTCGATGACCTGACGTATCAGCGACTCGGTGTCGTTGGCGGGCTGTCCTGGTTCGTCGTCGAAAGTCATGGGAGCCTCTCTTGGAACTGCAAGGTGCTGTGCGCCTCCCTCAAGGGCTCTCGACGCACGGGTCAGAAGCTTGCGAGGGGAATTTAGCCACAAGACGGGCGAGCACCGGAGCGGGGACGGTACTTCCTATGCGGCTCGCGCCACCGTAGTGGGCGAAATCCCGGACATACTTGGATGCTATGAACGAGTAGACCGACGAGCAGGGTATGAACAGGGTTTCGATTCCGGCGACTTTCTTGTTCATCTGCGCCTGTTGAAGCTCCGCCTCGGCATCCGAAGCGACCCTGAGCCCTTTGACGATCACGTCGGCGCCTACCTGGCGAGCGAGGTCGACGACCAGGCTGGAAAAAGAAGCGATCTCCACGTTGGACAGGTGCGCCACCGACTCGGCGATCATCGCCATGCGCTCATCGACGTCGAAAAGCGGGGAACCCTTCTGCGTGTTTCGCATCGGAGCCACGACTATCCGGTCGAAGAGCTTGGCCGCTGCTTCCACCACCTCGAGGTGGCCGTTGTGAAAGGGGTCGAAGGACCCGGGGAACAGCGCAGTTCTCAAAAGTCACCTTCCTGAGCGGGGCCAACCGTGACGAGGGAGCGGATTACGAACACTACGGTACCCCCGTACCTCTTCGCCTTGACAGTTTCCCACATGGGCTGGGTGCCTGTAGCTAGGTGCGCCACCAAGTCGTCGAGTCCCGCTCCGCTCCGGGTGCGCTCAGGGCCTGCTGAGACCGTAGAGGAACGCTGACGGCGCCTGTGGGTGCGCTCCGAGGTTTCCAACACCGCCAGTTTGACCTTGCCGGCCAGCCCGGAGAGAACCTCTTCCCAGCGGCTAAAGGCGTAGGGAGGATCAGCGAATGCTACGTCGAAGCGCCCGCACCTGGATGCGAAATCGACGGCGTCGCCTCGCACCACTTCGGCGTCGACGTGGGGCCGGTCGAGCACCGCCAGGTTCGCTCGTATCGCCTCGACCCCAGCTGGCGCCGACTCTACGAAGACCGCCCTGCTAGCCCCCTGCGAAAGCGCTTCCACCCCCAAGGCGCCGCTCCCAGCGAAGAGGTCGAGCACAGTGGCGCCCTCGAGCCCACCGAGACTGCGCAGCATAGAGAACATCGCCTCCCTGACGCGATCCGACGTCGGCCGGGTGGCGGATCCCGCCGGCGCTTGAAGGTGGCGCCCCCCCGCGGTTCCACCGACAATCCTCACAGCGTAGAAAGTAGCCGGTGCATGTCAACTTCAGCTCTTGAATAGGAACTCGCGGTCGTCCTCGTCGAGCAAAAGGCCGATCTCAGCGGCGAGCTCGCTCTGATCAGAGAGGGGTTTGAGCCCGCCGGCGTCGACGAGGCCGAAAGCCGCTTCGCGAGCCTTAGCGACCAGTTCCCTGTCGCGGCGCAGCGAAGCAAGCTTGAGGTCGTTGGCTCCTTTCTGGCGCGAACCGAGGATCGTCCCTTCGCCCCTGAGCTCCAAGTCGACTTCGGCGAGCTCGAACCCGTCGTTCGACGCTACGAGCGCATGAAGGCGCTGCTCGGTCTCGTCGGCTGGCGCATCGCCGAGAAGGTAGCACCACGAGTCGTTACCGCCCCGGCCGACTCGGCCGCGCAACTGGTGCAGCTGGGCGACACCGAACCGTCCGGCGTCTTCGATCACCATGACGGTCGCGTTGGGGACGTCTACGCCCACCTCGATGACCGTCGTGGACACAAGAACGTCCATCTCGCCGGACCGGAACTTCTCCATGACGCAATGCTTGTCCGATACGGGCATCTGACCGTGGAGCAGGCCGACGCGCAACCCCGCAAGCTCGCCGGCCGAGAGTCGCTCCCACTCCGCAGCAGCCGACTTGGATGCCACCTTCTCCGACTCCTCCACGAGGGGGCACACCACGTAAGACTGCCGGCCTGAAGACGCTTCCGAGCGAACCTTCTCCCACACTTCGCTCTCCTCGTGAGAATCGCGTGCCCAGACCGTGGTTATCGGCCTCCGCCCGGGTGGCAGCTCGTCTAGGACGGTCGTGTCCAAGTCGCCGTAGACGGTCATCGCAGCCGTCCTCGGTATCGGGGTGGCGGTCATGACCAACACGTCGGGGATGGCCTCCCCTGGCCCCTTGGAGCGAAGGGCGGCGCGCTGCTCCACACCGAAGCGGTGCTGCTCGTCGATCACGACGCAGCCCAGGGAGTTGAAGTCGACTTTCTCGCCCAAAAGGGCGTGGGTCCCGACTAGAACGTCGACAGTGCCGCCAGCAAGCCCCGCGAGTATCCGCCGTCGCTGAGCGGCACCAACGCGGTTGGAGATCAACTCGACCGAGACGGGACGCTCCCCGCTGAGAGTGTCCGAACTCGGCAGAGTGAAGCCCGACAGCAAACCTGTGATCGCAGCGTGATGCTGCTCAGCGAGCACTTCGGTGGGCACCATAACAGCGCCTTGGTGGCCACCTTCGATCGCAGTGAGGAGTGCACCGAGAGCCACGAGCGTCTTACCCGAGCCCACGTCTCCTTGCAGCAGACGGTGCATCGGATAGGCGCCGGCCATGTCGGCGGCGATCTCCACCAACGCAGACTCTTGAGCCTTGGTGAGCCTGAAAGGCAGCCGGCTTCGCAGGCGTTGCATGAGCTTGCCGTCGATATTGTGCCGGATCCCCATGGAACTGCGTTCTAGGGCACGCTTCCTCATAACCAAGACGACCTGCAGACGCAGCAGTTCGTCGAAAGCCAGTCTCGTTCGAGCTTTGGTGGCTGCGCCCAACGACGAAGGGTTGTGGATCTGGCGGAACGCCCAGTCACGCTCGGCGAGGCCGTAGGAGTCCCGGACCCCGGCTGGCAGAGGATCGGCAAACTGGGTGACCCTTCGCAAAGCTTCGGAGACCCAGGCGCTTACCTGCCAGGATGAGATCCCAGCCTTGTCCGACTGCGGGTACACCGCTACGATGCGCCCGGTACGGTCGCCGACCAGGTCCACTACCGGGTTGGTCATCTGACGCTTCCCCATGTAGCGCTCCACCT
>JAJZNG010000120.1:5706-14323 GCA_021847945.1 Actinomycetes bacterium
CCGTGTGCGCCAGGCCTGGTTGAAGAACGACACCCGCAGGGAGCTCGAAGCGTCGGACAGGTCCACCTCGACCAGCGACCGTCCGTTGCGGGTGCGTCGGGTAGCCACCTTGCGGACCGTCGCGAGGACCATCGCCTGCTCGGATTCCACCAAGTCGGCGATAGCCCTCTGGTTGGTCCTGTCCAGGTAACGCCGCGGGTAGTAGGTGACCAAGTCCAACAGGCTGACCACGCCGACGTCGCTCAGGGCGGCGAGCCCCTTCTCCCCTACCCCTGCGAGACGTCCTACTCCTATTCCCGCCAAGTCAGGCAGAGTTTTCGGGTCTCCGGACCTCAAGACTTCAGGTCCCTACTCGACGCTGAACAGGTATGGGTACAGCGGCTGGCCTCCCTGGTGTATCTCGGTTTCCATCCCAGGGAGAGAGTCCGACAGCCACTGGGAGATCCGCCGGGTGTCAGCCACGGTCGAACCTTCGCCGGCTATTACTGTGACGATCTCGTGTCGCTCCGGGTCGACGAGACGCCCTAGGAGGCCGGTGGCCGCTCCGACCACGTCGGGTGCTACGACCTCGATCCGCTCCCGAGAGATCCCAAGAAAGTCCCCTTCGTGGATGGGCCCTGCGTCGCTAACGCTCGGACGGACGGCCCGGGTGACTTCGCCTGCTACGACCCGAGCCGCCGAGCGGGCCATCAGATCCCCGTTGGCGTCGGCATTGCCCTCCGGGTCGTACTCGAGGAGTGCTGCGAAACCTTCCTGTATCCCCTTGGTCTCCACGACCACGACCGGCTTTGAGGCTTCGCGCGCAGCCTGGCGTGCGACGGGAATAATATTTTTGTTGTTCGGCAGCACCACCACCTGCTCACTGTTGGTCGCTTCTATCGCCTTGAGGATCTCAGCGGTGGACGGGTTCATGGACTGGCCGCCGCCGACCACGTGGTGCACTCCCAGCGAGCGGAAGATACGCCTTACTCCGTCTCCGTTGCACACCGCGACGACGGATGTGACGACCGGGTCCTCCGGCCCGTCCCCGGCAGCTTCGGTCCCCTCGGCGGCTCGAACCCACTTTTCCTCTTCGACCTCCTCACGCAGGTCAGTAACGCGAATCCTTCTCGGGCGACCGGCCTCCAAGGCTGCTTCGATGGCCGCTCCGATATCGTCGGTGTGTATGTGGCAGTTCCACAGGCCGTCGCCGCCTACGACGACTATGGAATCGCCGATCCCTGACCACACCTCCCGGAAAGCCGGGACCAACTCGTCGGGGGCCTCCAAGAGGTACATGACCTCGTAGCGGAGGTCGCCTACGCCAGAGCCACCAGGCGATTCTGCTCGGGCCTGCGGCGTAGGCGCCTGCCTAGTCGGCGAGCCGGGTGGGACCGGCATCGGCCGGCCGTCCGCTACGTGCAACAGCGCGTCTACCAGTAAGACGAAGCCGCTCCCCCCCGAGTCGACGACGCCCGCCGCCTTGAGAACCGGAAGCTGATCCGGGGTCCTTTCGAGGGCCGCCCTGGCGGCCCGGCTGGCACCCTCAAGAACAGCGACAAGGCCTTCTTTAGGATCAACACAGCCAGCCCCGTCGCCAGCCGCGCGCGCGACGGTGAGCATCGTTCCCTCGACAGGGTTCTGCACTGCCTCGTAGGCGCGCCGACCGGCGTGGCGAAGCCCGTCCGCCAAGGTCTCGGCGTCGATGTCGTCTCGCCCTCCGACGGTCTCGGAGATTCCCCTCAGGATCTGCGCAAGGATCACGCCCGAGTTTCCCCGTGCCCCCATCAGGGACCCGTAGCTCATCGCCTTCGCGACAGTCCCGAGGTCCCGGCTCTCCTGACGTTCGATCTCAGCGACGACCGACTCGGCCGTCAAAGCCATGTTGGTCCCGGTGTCCCCGTCGGGAACCGGGTAGACGTTGAGGCGGTCGATATAGTCGCGGTGGGACCGCAGAGCGTCACGGAAAGCTTCCACCGCTGCCGCCAGAGCCGGCCCGTCCAGACGATCTGCGATCTGCATGCCCGGGCATGCTAATGTGCTGCTGGGACGCGGTCAGGTTCCTTCCTGTAGAGCGTCGTACCGTTCGATCGACGAGGTGTAGACAAGATGGCGTCAGTTTGTGAAGTATGCGGCAAGAAGCCGTCTTTCGGTATGAGCGTCAGCCATTCGCACAGGCGCACCAAGCGTCGCTGGAACCCCAACATCCAGCGCATCCGGGCGGTTGTCGGCGGGTCAGCCAAGCGCGTCCACGTGTGCACGTCGTGCATCCGAGCCGGGAAAGTTACCAAAGCGGTCCGCTGATACACGGACCGCTCAGGCCAAAGTATTACCCTTCGAACTGCTCGTCGTTACTCTTCGACTTGCTCCTCAGCCCCTGAGAGCAGTTTCATGACGTCGTCTCGGCGGAACCGGAGGTGACCGCCGATCGTCCTTAGGCTCGGGAGCTTTCCCGCCGCAGCCCAGTTGATGACAGTTCTCTCGGTCACGTCGAACACGGCTGCCACTTCGTGGCTGCGCAGCAACTGCGGCGCTTCGCCTGACAGGCCCTGCCCGCGACCGCCGGCACGTCCCTGGGATTGCACTGTTCTAGGCCGCAGCTCGGTGGGCGGGCGTACTGTCTGCTCCGCGACGTCCCCGTTGCGGCGCAGCTGGCCTAGCGCGACTGCCACCTGGCGTGCGAGCGCTGCCATTGCCCGCTGTTCCCGCTTGGTCAGCTGCCGCAACCAGCGGTCCATGACCGCCACTACGGCTACCACCGAGCCCGCAGCGTCCCGCACCGCCACCCCGTACGCCCAGCGCATCGAGTGGGGGGCTTGGACGAGGGGGCTGCGCGGCACGATAGTCACCAGGTCGGTGAGCTCTACCGGGCCCGTGCCCGCTGCGATCGCCTCGAAGAGGTGACCGTCGTTGAGACCGCAGCGGTACTCGAAGCCCTGGGAGAGGGTGCTCCATCCGCCTCCGGCCTGGGGAACCGACAAGACAGCGACAGGCGTCTGGCAGGCGAGGGCACCCAAGACCAGAAGGTCTGCGATACCCTGCCCTGGAGGCATGGCGGGCAACTCGGCCTTCGCCGGCTCCCGCACGGTCGCTTCTTGCGTCGCTCGACCGTCGACGCTTGATGTGTTTAGGCGTGAAACCGGCATGGATGTTCACTCGGTGATGCAAGGCGTCGCCTTGAGAAGGCGGGGCCTGTTAGCTCCGATGGGTGTCGAACCCGGAAAAACGGTGCGCGTCTCCGGCACCCGAAAGGTCAGCCGGAAGTCAAAGCTCCGAGACACTTCGACACGTACGCCTTGGCCTCCCGACAGGCCTCGACGAGGTCACCGCCCCTGGCCAGCCCTGCTGTTATCGCAGCCGACAGTGTGCAGCCGGTGCCGTGGCTGTGACGTACTTTTAGCTTGGGACCTTCCAGCCAGATCGCTTTGCCCTCGGCCCATAGGAGGTCGGGTGAGACGTCCCCCGCCAGGTGACCACCCTTTATAAGCACCGCCGCCGGACCTAGCAGGGCAATCTCCCTCGCCGCTAGAGCCATATCGTCACGTCCGGAGATCTCGACGCCGAGGATCGCCTCCGCCTCGGGGATGTTGGGAGTCACCAACGCCGCAACAGGGAGAAGGTTCGAGACCAGACGAGGAAGGGCGTCCGCTTCAAGGAGGCTCCCTCCGTGCGAGGCGGCTTGAACCGGGTCGACTACCAGGGGGCCCAGGTGAAGCTCGCCGTAGGCGGCAGCCACCGCCTCGATCACAGCTGCGTCGCCGAGCATGCCTGTCTTCAAGGCGCCGACCGAAAGTGCGTCGGCTACCGCTGCGATCTGCTCTACCACCAGGTCGGCTGGCATCACCGTCGACGCGAGCACCCCCTTGTGATTCTGGGCTGTGACGGCCGTCACTGCCACGGCTCCCCACACCCCGAATTCAGCGAAGGTTCGCAGGTCTGCTTCGATCCCAGCCCCACCCCAAGAGTCGGACCCTGCGACGCTGAGAGCGGCAGGCCAGCCAGGGATCACGTTCGACTCCCTGGGACTTCTACACCTACGGGCACGCCGGCATCTTGGGTCGCCGGCGAGACCCTCAGAAGCTGTGCTGCCATCCGCTCGACACGGCGAGGGCTTCGCCGTCCAGGCTTCGATGGTCGGGGTCGGGGACGCATTCCCCGATCATGATAGGCGGGTTGATGCCAGCGAACTCCCCGTCTAAGTCGGCTGCGGGAGGGGCGCAGAACACCAAAGCGAAATCCTCGCCTCCTGCCATGGCCTCCTCAAGCGTCGCCTCGGGGTGGACTGGGACATGTTCGAGCTTGAAGCCGACACCGGACCTTTCCGCAATGTGCCCCAAATCAGCGGCCAGGCCGTCGGAGACGTCGATCATCGCTGTCGCACCGGCCAGGCGTGCAGCCCTGCCCTCCAACAGTCGAGGCGTGGGGCGGGCGTGGGCTCTCACGGCGCTCGCCGGTTCGCGGACCGCGTCGTAGCGGGCCTCTCCGCTCCTGAGCCGTCGCAGACCGGCCGCCGACGCCCCCAAAGCCCCGGTCACCCAGATCACGTCGCCCGGTCGGGCTCCGCTGCGCCTGACGGGCCTTCCCGGGCAGCTTCCGGTGACGGCCACCGTCACGGTCAGCTCCGGACCGTTGGTGAGGTCCCCTCCCACGACAGGGCAGCTCATCTCCTCCGCCGCCGCCGAGATACCCGAGTACAAAAGGCGAATGTCTGACCCTGGAGGGGCGGTCACGGCGACCAGCGCGTGACCCGGAACGCCGCCCATCGCCGCTATGTCACTCACCGACGCCGCCATCGCCTTCCAGCCGAGGTCATCCACGGAGGTGTACGCGAGGTCGGCGTGCACTCCGGCGACGACCGTGTCAGCAGCGAGAAGCATCCACCCCTGCGGCGGCCTCACGATCGCAGAGTCGTCGCCTATCCACTCCTCGTCGGGGTCTCCGGGTTTGGCGAGGGTAGCGGCGAGTGTCGCTATCAGATCGAACTCGCCTTGCATATACCCCCAACGGTAGTGTCAAACCACAACTGACCGTAGACACCGTTCCGAAGAGCTTCACGAGGAGAAGACCTGAACATGACTTCCGTAAAGCCGTTGAGCGCCCACAAGCGCCTGTTGGAGTGGGTGGATCATTGGGCGGGCCTCACCGGGGCTGACCGCGTCGTGTGGTGCGACGGATCCGCCGCCGAGTACGACCAGATCTGCTCCGATCTCGTGGAGTCCGGCACTTTCGTCGCCCTTTCGGACGAGCGCCGTCCCAACAGCTACTGGGCGACGTCCGACCCGGCCGACGTTGCGCGCGTCGAGGACCGGACCTTCATCTGCTCGCGACGCCAAGTCGACGCCGGAGCGACCAACAACTGGCGCGATCCGGCCGAGATGAAAGCGACCCTCACCGAACTTTTCACCGGGTCCATGCGGGGCCGCACCATGTACGTGGTCGCCTTCTCGATGGGTCCTTTGGGCTCACCGATATCGCACATCGGCGTCCAGTTGACCGACAGCCCTTACGTCGCGGCGAGCATGAAGATCATGACCCGGATGGGCCAAGGCGTGCTTGACGCCCTCGGCGAAGACGGGGATTTCGTGCCGTGCGTCCACTCCGTCGGCGCGCCCCTCGCCGACGGCGAGGCCGACGTAACCTGGCCCTGCAACGCAGACAACAAGTACATCGTCCACTTTCCCGAGACGCGTGAGATCTGGTCGTTCGGGTCGGGATATGGGGGTAACGCCCTGCTGGGCAAGAAGTGCTTCGCCTTGCGCATAGCGTCGGTGATGGCGCGCGACGAGGGTTGGCTTGCGGAGCACATGTTGATCTTGAAGCTGACCTCCCCCCTGGGAGAGGTTCGCTACGTGACGGGGGCGTTCCCCTCGGCGTGCGGCAAGACGAACCTGGCTATGCTCATCCCGAGCCTTCCGGGTTGGAAAGTCGAGACGATCGGCGACGATATCGCCTGGATGAAGTTCGCTGCTGACGGGACGCTTAGGGCCATCAACCCCGAGTACGGATTCTTCGGCGTGGCCCCCGGGACGAACAACAAGACAAACCTGAACGCGATGCTCACCTTGTCGGGCAACTGCATTTTCACCAACACCGCTCTGACCGACGACGGGGACGTGTGGTGGGAGGGCATGACAGACGAGCCTCCAGCTCACTTGGTCGACTGGAAACGCCACGACTGGACTCCCGAGTCGGGCACTCCCGCCGCGCACCCGAACGCCCGTTTCACCGCCCCTGCATCCCAGGACCCTGCGATCGCACCCGAATGGGAGGACCCTGAAGGTGTCCCCATTTCGGCGATACTTTTCGGAGGGCGCCGTTCGGGTGTGGTTCCGCTCGTAACCGAGTCATTCGACTGGGATCACGGGGTGTTCTTGGGGTCTATCATGGCCTCCGAGACGACAGCCGCCGCCGCCGGAGCTGTCGGGAAGCTCCGCCACGATCCTTTCGCGATGCTGCCGTTTTGTGGCTACAACATGGCCGACTACTTCTCGCACTGGCTGTCGATCGGCTCGACGGGATCGCAACGACAGCTACCGAAGATGTTCTACGTCAACTGGTTCAGGAAAGGCTCCGACGGCAGCTTCTTGTGGCCAGGCTTTGGGGACAACAGCCGTGTCCTCGAATGGGTCTTCGAGCGCTGCAGCGGACGCGGAGAGGCGGTAACCACGCCGATCGGTCTGCTGCCAGCCCCCGGCGCTATAAGGACAGAGGACCTCGACTTGGCGGCGGATGCCATGGAGACCCTCCTCGCCGTGGACGCCGAGGGTTGGCTGGGGGACATCCCTTCGATAAGAGCCTTCTACGGCAGTCTCGGAGATCGGATGCCCGAAAAGCTGGTATCGCAGCTCGACAATCTCGACGAGCGCCTCCGGGCGGGCGGGTAGAACCGTCCGAGGAGGCGTAACCTGTACTTCGAGGACCTAGGGGGACCTACGTGACAGTCAGCGCCTACGTACTTATCCAGACCGAGATAGGCCGGGCGGCTTCGGTGGCCGAAGCCGCCCGGCGGGTGGAAGGGGTCATCTCCGCGGATGACGTAACCGGCCCCTACGACGTGATCGTAAGGGCCAGGTCTACGTCGATGGACCACCTTGGTGGTCTCGTCGTGAGCCGGCTCCAGACGATCGAAGGGATCATCCGGACGCTGACCTGTCCTGTCGTCGACCTGGGAGGGCAGCGGGGCGACCTTGAGGAGAAGCCCTGATGCCCGTCGATCCTATAGAAGTCGAACCTGTCGAAGACGAAGACGTCGAAGCGACCGGCCCCGCAAGCGAATCGGTCGGCGTGGCCGCCGTTACCAGCGCTCTGCGCCTGTCAGGCCGGCAGATGGGCATAAGGCGGTCCGTGAAGACCCTTCTAAAGGTGAATCACGCCGACGGTTTCGACTGCCCCAGCTGCGCATGGCCCGACCCCGACCCAGAGAGCCGGAAGCTCGCCGAGTTCTGCGAGAACGGAGCCCGGGCGGTGGCATGGGAAGCGACCCGCAAGCAGGTCGGGCGGGACTTCTTCTCCGGGCATTCCATCGAGGAGCTCCGGTCACGCTCCGACATGTGGCTCGAAGAGCAGGGCCGGTTGGTGGAACCGATGCACCTCGCCCCCGGCTCCGAGCACTACAGGCCGATCCCCTGGGACGATGCTTTCAGCCTCGCCGCTGACCGCCTCCGGTCGCTGGAGCATCCTGACAGGGCTGCCTTCTACACCAGCGGCAGGGCAAGCAACGAGGCTGCGTTCGTCTACCAGCTGTTGGCCCGCCGGCTAGGCACGAACAACCTCCCTGACTGTTCGAACATGTGCCACGAGTCCAGTGGCGCCGCCCTCTCGGAGACCGTAGGGATAGGCAAAGGCTGTGTGAGCCTCCAAGACATAGAGGACCACGCCGACATGATCATGGTCGTAGGCCAGAACCCCGGCACGTGTCACCCGAGAATGCTCACCTCCCTTGAGAAAGCGAAACGCAGGGGAGCTTCGATAATAGCGGTGAACCCACTGCCAGAGGCCGGCCTCGGGCGTTTCCGCAATCCCCAGACACCTCGTGGTCTCCTCGGCAGGGGAACGATGCTCGCCGACGAGCACCTCGCTGTTCGGGTCAACGGGGATCTCGCCCTGTTCGCAGGGCTCAACAAGGCGCTAGTCGAAATGGACACGCAAGCCGGTGGGATCCTCGACACAGAGTTCATCGACCGCTACTGCGACGGCTTCGACGTAACCCGCAGAGCCTGGCAGGACCTCGACTGGGAGCAGATAGAAACCCAGAGCGGTATCGACAGGAGCGCCATTTACAGCTTGGCACGTCGGGTTGCGTCGTGCCCGGCGGTGACGGTGTGTTGGGCTATGGGCCTCACCCAGCACAAGAACGCCGTGGCGACCATCCAAGAGATAGTCAACTTCCTTCTCCTGCGGGGCAACATCGGCAGGCCAGGTGCCGGCCCGGCGCCGATCCGCGGTCACAGCAACGTGCAGGGTGACCGGACGATGGGCATATGGGAGCGCATGCCCGACGCTTTCCTCGACGCCCTCGGCCGGGAGTTCGGCTTCGACCCACCCCGGAAGGTGGGTTTCGACACCGTCGAGACGATCCGGGCGATGCGGGACGGGCTCATCGACGTTTTCTTCGCTCTCGGCGGCAACTTCGTCGCGG
>JAJZNG010000020.1 GCA_021847945.1 Actinomycetes bacterium
CTTGAGCAGATCGGCCATCACCCCAGCTACTACACACTTGCGATACTGGTCGCCATCTTGTCGTTCACCCTCGGGATCGCCTACGTGCCTTGGATGGCGAGCTTCACCGAGACCGTCGAGGCCCACAACCCGGCACTCACAGCGACCGGCCTGGCGATCTGGGGTTGGATCCTCAGAGTCATCGTGTTCGCGCTGTTCATGATCCTCCCGTCGTTCCTGAGCACTGTCACGCCGCTGGTCGACTACGGCTCTGGCGTTTCCGCTGCAGCCGCCCAGTACTCGACGCAGCTTGCGGCAGCCCAGAAGTTCGCCCCTCAACTGGCTATCATCCAAGCCCACCCGGCGCTGTTCACGGAGCTGTCTGCGCATCCGACACCAGCTTTGATAGCCCAGGCGGAGAAGGTCGCCGGCGCAAAGAACTTCGGGATCATCGTTGCTAACACCAAGGCGATCACTTCGGTCATCGAAGCGGCCAGCGCCCCAGGTAACGCGGCCTTGTATGGGACCGCTAACGGCAAAGCTGTCAACGGCTTCAACTACGTCGTCGCCCACGGCAACGCCGTCGTAGCAGCCGCCAAGAAGGAGCCCGGCCAGTGGAAGAACTGGTACTGGGTGTGCTTCGGGGCAATCATCTTGTTCCTCGGCACCGTGCCGCTCATGAAGGGACGTTGGTCCCCGAAGAAGGCCCGCGAGGACGAGGAAGCCCACGAGGCGATGGTCGCGGCGGAGATGGCCAAGCTCGGCATCTCTACCCCCGCAACCGCCTGACCACCCCGTCAGCCGGGCGCTCAGCCCGGCTGACAACCTGAGATGTCTTCGGCCCGGGACCACAAGTCCCGGGCCGAACTCTTATCCCGAGCCGACCCGCCTTGTCCCGAGCCGACCGGTATCCCGAGCCGACCGGAAGGTCAGCCTCGGGGGCCTTCCTGTCTCAGCGGACGGTCCTGAAGAAGTTGCGTACTTCCTCGACGAAGATCGCCGGCTGCTCGAGCGCTGCGAAGTGACCGCCCACCGCAGGTTCTCCCCAGTAGCGGATGTCGCTGTACTGGCGGCTCGCCCAGCGGCGCGAAGCCCTGAAAATCTCCTTCGGGAACACCGACGCACCCATCGGCACGCTGACAGGACCGAGCGGCGGACTGTTGAAGGACTCCCAGTACATCCTCGCCGAGGACGCAGCCGTAGCAGGCAGCCAGTAGAGCATGACGTCGTCGAGGATCCGGTCGGCGCCGAGGACTCCGACCGGGTCACCTGCGGTGTCAGTCCAAGACCAGAATTTCTCGAGTATCCACGCACACTGGCCCGCGGGGGAGTCCACCAGCGCGTAGCCGACGGTCTGCGGTCTGGTCGACTGCTGCTTCGAGTAGCCGGAGTCATAGCGCTGGTAGTGCTCCAGGGCGGCTAGAGCTGCTTTTTCCGAGTCGGTCATCTCACCGTCGTCGGGACCCGGAAAGCCCAGGACCATGTTCAAGTGGACACCCGCGACGTGCTCCGGATCCTGCTGGGCGAGGCTGGTCGTGACCATAGCGCCCCAGTCTCCTCCCTCGGCGCCGTAGCGGTCGTATCCGAGCCGGGACATGAGCGAAGCCCACGCGCTGGCAGTGCGCTGCACTCCCCAGCCGCTCGTGGCCGGCTTGTCGGAGAAGGCATAGCCGGGCAGCGACGGGACCACCAGGTGGAAAGCGTCGGAAGCGGCGCCCCCATGAGACGTCGGATCGGTCAAGGGGCCTGCTACGTCGATGAACTCGGCGAACGAGCCGGGCCATCCGTGGGTGACTATAAGCGGCAGAGCAGACGGGTTAGGCGATCGGACGTGGAGGAAGTGGACTCCCAAGCCGTCGATGACCGTCTTGTACTGCGGGAAGGAGTTGAGCCGAGCCTCGCGCGAAGGCCAGTCGTAGCTGCCCGCCCAATAGGCACAGAGGTCTCGCAGGTACGCCAAAGGGACGCCTTGCGACCAGTCGGATACGGTCGACGGCTCTGGCCATCGGGTCCGCTCCAAGCGACGCCGCAGGTCGTCGATGTCGGCGGGGTCGACGTTGATAGAGAACGGGACTACGTCGTCATCCAAGGCCGACTCCTCCCGTGTCAGTCCGTCGGCGGATTTTTCGCACAACTAGTGTCGGGCCCACGGGCTGGCCGGAGGTGCGGGACTCCACGGATTCTGCGGGGATGCGTCAGGAGGCCAGGGGGACTGACCGGGCGCCGTGTGGTTGGCTAGGGCTTCTTGGGGCACATCGCGCAGGGTGGCCCGTACGATGACCGCAGCAAAGAGCAGGTAGGCCGCTATGGCGTCCACCACGAACCATCCCGTGAGCCTGACGCTTAAAACCAAACCCAACTGTGACGCCTGGGCCTGGCTGAGACCGAAGTCGGCGGGGGGGACTGGAAGGTTCACCTGGACGACGGCAGCGACGAGTTGTGTGCTCAGGACCAGGATTGCGCCAGCAGCCAGAGCAGCACCGACCCCCTTGTCTCGAAGCCGTATCGCCACGACCGGGACGATCAGCAAAGCGACGGCAGCGACGACGGTACCCACCACCTGCTGCCACGGACCGCTGAAGGCGTTACCCAAGCTGCGCACGACGCTTTGACCTGTTATCGAGCTCGTCGCCGTCCCACGATCCCACGCGGGAAGGAAGGCGGCAGCTGTGATAGCAGCCAGGACGAAGACGAGAACTGTCCACAAGTTTCGTTCGTGGGCATCTTCGGGGCTTTCCGCGACCGGAGAGCGGAGGGTTCTCCTGCGTTTCGGCTTAGAAACCCCCGCCGCCGCAACCGACGCCGTGTCCACCACCGGCACCGACGCCGTGTCCACCACCGGCACCGACGCCGTGTCCACCACCGGCACCGACGCCGTGTCCACCACCGGCACCGACGCCGTGTCCACCGGAAGATCGGCCGGCAGCCCCGAGTCGTCGGACCAGGCAACAGCTCCGCCGGGTGAGCCACCAAGGTCGTAGTACGGGTTGTCGCCAGCTTCGAAAGAGCTGGCTTGTCCCGCTAAGTCCTGCTCCCGATCGGTATCTGTGCTCGCAACGCCGCCGGCGACCTGAAGGTCCCGGTTGGATTCGCCTGAAGCTTCGGTGCTCGCCGGTCGGTGACGTTGGAGTACTGCTGCCACACATACCGCAGCAGCCAACGCCCCTACAACCCAGGCAGCGGACATCAGCCACAAGCCGGCTCCAGCTGTCTGCGTCCCGTACTTGACAGCGTCGCCGACGTCCGAGAGGCGAAACCCGAGCTCGGTTGCCGCTACGCCCACGGCGAGGGCTGCAGCACCCTTGGTCCTGTCGGGTCCACTTATTCCTATCGCCAGCGCCAGCGCCCACGACGCTGCGAGGACAGCGTAAAGCGCCGCCTGATCGGTCTGACTGGCCAGAGACCCCTGAGACGTGAAATACGTCGGGAACATGGCCACGACGTGCAGGACGACAGTAGCCGCCAACAGGCCGCCTGCTAGTAGCTCCAAGCGGCTTGGACGTTCGTGGGTCAACCCGGGAGACGTAGCGATCTGCATATACCTCCATTATCGCCCGAGAATCTGAGAGAAGCCTTACCAGCAGCGCATTTCAGTTTCAGGAACCCGCCTCCCTGGGCTAGCTGCGAACCGTTGCGGCCTGGGTCCGCCCCCTGGCGATGACCCCGGGGACTCGGTTAGCTATCTCGTCGGCGCCGCCGGATTGGCGCCACCGTCGAGAGAGGTCGGCTTCGATGTCCAAGGCTGCCCCGTTGATCTCAGCTTCGATCCTGCGGTAGGAGCGGTGTAGCTCCAAGACGGCCGGTCGATGGTTGGCGGCGATAGTCGCAGCCAGAGCCTGGGCCCGGTCAAGTAGCTGATCGTGTGGAACGACCTCGGTGACGAGCCCGCACTCCAGCGCGCGCCGGGCGTCGACGAAGTCGCCGGTGAAGCTCATG
Organism: Actinomycetes bacterium; assembly: GCA_021847945.1. Lineage (GTDB taxonomy): Bacteria > Actinomycetota > Acidimicrobiia > Acidimicrobiales > Palsa-688 > JAJZAM01. The sequence continues at coordinate 3,916 of JAJZNG010000020.1, forward strand.
CGGCGAGCCATGGTGAAACCGACGCGCTCGGGTAGGAGCACCGAGAGTCCCCAGCCCGGCATGATGCCGACCCGCGCGTGGGTGTCGGCGAACACGGCCCTTTCAGACGCGATTAGGAAGTCGCAGTTGAGCGCCAGCTCCAAGCCGCCGGTGATCGCGGCGCCGTTTACCGCCCCGATGAGCGGCTTTCCGAGCGGCTCCCAAGGCGAACCGCTTGCCGATGCCTGCTGGGGGGCTGGCCGGTCGTCCCTCGGGGCCGGTCCGCCGTGCCTGTCGGGTCCCTCCACGCCGTCTAGCAGTTCCGACGAGGCGCTCAACTCTTTTAGGTCGAGACCAGCGCAGAAGGCGGGGTCTGCTCCGGTGAGAATGACCACGCCGACACTGTCGTCGCTTCCCAGCCTGGCGAAGGTCTCCCTTAGTTGGCGGAGAAGGGGCCGGCTGAGGGCGTTGCGCGCTGACGGGCGGTTGAGGGTCACTGTCGCCACGCCGTCTTGGGATTCTACGAGGATCAGGTCTTGCGTCATGGTCGCAATCCTCGCAGATGCCGCTGTCGACCGCCCGCTACGACTCTTGAGCGCCTCTTAGGCGCTGCCACTTATGTCCGCTCCGACGTCGCGACCTTCGGCTCCGCCGGGGGCCGCGATCTCTTTTATGCGTTCGTCGACGTCGTCGTACTCGAGACGCAGAGCCCTAGATATAACGGCATGCATGGCGTACATGGCGGTGATGTAGGTCAGGTCGAGGATCTGCTCGTCGTCTAGGTGGGCTTGGAGCACGCGGAAGACCCCGTCGTCGACGCGTCCTTGGCTGCCCGCCAAGGCATCTGCGTAGGAGAGGACCGCTCGCTCGAGTTCGTCGAACACGTTTGAGACCGTCCAGTACGGGATGGCTTCGATCTTGTCCTCTGAAACACCTACCGCCCGAAGCGACTTGCAGTGCTGCGAATAGACGAACTGGCTTCCCACGACGTAGCCGGCTCTCGTCTGGGCCAGTTCCCTCAGCTGCGGGGGAAGCCGGTCCGCCGATTTTTGGTAGAGGCTGAAGCCTGCGACAGCGTGACGGAACACCTGCGGGGACAGAGCGAAGACACTCCACCAGTTACCGGGCGTTCCCGTCGCAGTACCAGGGTTCGCCACCGGGTCCCTCTCAGGACCGAAAAGTCGGTCGTATGCTCCACGAACGACATCATCTTTCACCTCGGATCGGGGTACTTGACGCAAGCGGGGCACGGCGACCCTCCTTCCTTTCAACGCAAGCGGACCTCGACGGCAGTTTGCAGCTGCTCTTTACATATGAAAGCAGCTGCTCTTTACATATGAAAGCAGAGTTCGTTCGGGCGTGCCGTCCCGGCGAGCGCCAAGCGTCAAGCGCCGAGCGCCAAATGGCAGAGCACCGCCCGTCTTAATAGGTCAAGATCCACTCCAGCTGTCCCGAAAACTAGTTGATGCTCCTCTTCGGGTCTGAATAATGGGCGCATCGGGATCCCTCAGCGCCGGCCCGGCCTCGGCGACGCCGGTCCTGCTCGGCCGCACCCCGATATTCGACCAGCGCATGCAAGTGCTCGGGTACAACTTCTTTAGCGCCTGGGTCCCCGACTCCGACCCTCCGTCCCGGCCCGCCAGCGCGGACAGCCCTCTGAGTGGCCTTCTGAGGTCTCACTTCGACGTGTCCAACGCCGACGCCGAACTGGTCTCAGACCTTGCTGGCACCGGGAAGGCTTGGCTCAACGCGTTCCCGGGACGGATGGAGGAGGGTGCCCAACTCCCCCGCGTGGCTAAGAGCTGCGTCCTCAAGCTCTGCGCCCCAGGCGAACCAAGCGAGCCGGCGGACCCGGTTGACCCGTCCCGGGTTTCAGCTGGGGACCCCCACGGTGGCGCTGGCTGGGCCCGCACACTGGTCGACAGCGGTCACACCGTCGCAGTGTGCGCCTGGTCACGTTGGTACGACTACATCGGCGAAGAGGCAGCCTACGTCGTCGTGGACCGCGACGTCGCGTCGGACAATCTCGCTGGCTGCCTAGACCTCCTGGCCGATCACCGCCGGGTCACTGTAGTCACGGGGGTGGACTCGGTCCGCGACGTGGTCGAGTGGTCACGCGCAGGCGCGACCGTCTTTCAGGGACACGCCCTATCACACCCCTCCGGGGAAGCGACGGAGGCGCTGTCTCCGAGTCGTATGGCATGCCTGCAGCTCCTAGGTCGTCTGAGGGATCCCGACACCGGCCCTAAAGAGCTATCTCGCATCCTGTCCTCCGACCTGTCCCTCGCTTACCGCGCGTTGCACGTTTCGAGCCTTGGCTCGGCTGGCGGCCTGCGCCGGCCGGTCCGGTCGATCGAAGAAGCGGTGATCCTGCTGGGAAGGGAGAAGCTCTACTCCTGGCTGACGTTCATGACCCTCACTGACATGTCCCCCCACGCGAATGAACAGGTGACGATAGCCCTCGTGAGGGCTCGAACATGCGAACTGTTCGCCCTGGCGACTGATCCCCAGATTGCCGACGAAGCTTTCACGGCCGGGCTCATCTCGGGTATTGCTCTCATCGTCGGCATCCCGCTCGGGCAGTTGGTCGCCAAGATGAGCGTCACGGACGACATAGCAAAGGCTGTTTTGGAGCGCGCCGGCGACTTGGGTCGGATCCTCACCGACGCCCATGCTTGGGAAACCGCCTACTCCCTGCCGGAACTGAGCTGCGGGGTCAACCCCGTCAGCGCAGGAGCCGCTTACGGGGAGGCACTCGCCTGGGTGTCCCAGATCACCCGCTCGGTGGGGTTAGCGGCTGCGTGAAAGGTTTACGTGGGAGGAGCCACGGTTGTATCCGAGCCGAGCGGCGAGCCGCAAGCGCTACCGACCGCCGCAAGCTGAGACTGTGTGGGTTCGCTGCAGCAGAACCACGTCTCGCTGAGACGAGGGCGTTCTCCGACCGGCCCTTGCGAGACACAACCGCGTTTGGGACGCATCCGACGAGAACCGTCAGCAGCACGGACAATCGAGTCGATCCGCTCGAACGTGTCCTCGCCAGGCTCGCCGAGCGACGCTTCGACTTCGTGCGCTATCACCTTGTTAAGGTGCTCGACTTCGGGGTCGGGGTGGGTCCATGTCCATCCGAGCGCCACCGGGTCGTATCCGGCTAGGTGAGGGGCCATTTCCGGTCTGCCAGCGAGTAGGGAACCCTCTGGCAATAGCAATCTGATCGTGTACTGGACGGGGTCGACGTTGGCCACCAAGTCGTGCGCCACGACGAAGTCGAATAGGTCTACCAAGTCGGACACCGTCGTCCAAGGGGTGAACGGCAGCCACGATGGCCTGACTTCGATCCCGCATTCGCGAAGTGCCAGTACCGCTTGAGAGGCGTCGCTGGATGTGTGGCCCTTGTCGAGAATCCGGAGAGTCGTGTCGCTGGTCGACTCGAACGCGGACACGACGAAAGAGCAGCCGGCCGCTGCTAGTTCGCAGAGAAAGGAGCGGTGCCGCAGAATGTGCTCCACTTTGATCGTGACATCGAAACTGACATCAGGATGGCGTTCGTGGAAGGCTTTGATGACTCGGCGCGAGTGGCCGGGCACGTTCAAGAAGTCTGGGTCCGCGAAGCTGATGTGGCTCGCTCCGGCTGCGACGAGGTTGTCGACGTCTTCGAGTACTACCGGGGCGGCGACGGGTCGGACCCGACCGTCGTAGACGACAGGGACAGGGCAATGCCGGCACCGATGCGAGCAACCCCGACTGGCGGCCACCGACCCGACGAGTCCTTCCTTTCCGCTCACCAGGAACCGTGCGTAGGATTCGAGGGGCGGGAGGCAGCTACGAAGGGGGAGGACGCTTTGCGCACGCTGAAGCGTTACTTGAGGGCCCGGGTCGCCGCCGCCAGCCCACGATGTCAGACCCGGCTCGTATTCGCCCGCTATGACCGCGTCGCCGGAGGAATCCCGGACTAGATCTTTTGCTGTCCCAGCGTAGAGACCGAAGAAGCACAGCGGCATCCCCGGCCTTCGCTGGCGGATAGAACCTGCGACTTCACGCGCCAGCCTCATCGCCGTGTGCATCGGCACTGACAGCGCGGCCTTCTCCGCCCAGTCCACGTCACGCATGTCCAACGATTCGACGGCCACGTCGACGCAGCGAACCTCGTGACCACCTCGTGTCAACGACGCTGCAGCAGTCGCCACGGAGAGCGGCTGATGACCAAGCTCGTAGGTTGAAACCAATAGGACTCTCACCCCGGGAGTGTATCGGGCTGCCCGCCGGAGTGCACCTGCCCTATCGCCATGCTGGCTGATCGATCGGCGGGACCTTCACGAGCCGGGTTGGATCTCCACGCTGATCAGGGACTCCGCCTGGCGTAAAGCTTCGGCTACCTCCACCGGATCTTGTCCCCTAGCGAAGACGAACCCCAGGTAACGGTCGCCTTCGGGGAGCGGGACCACTGGCCGGCCTATGGGTATCGTTATCTCGGCTCCTGTCACGCCGGGGACGGAGCGTGCACTGTCGAGACCGTTCACCGCTCGCAAGGTTCCCTCCTGGCCGATCGGTAGCATCATCACTCCGGACGCCTGGCTCTCACGCCGTAGGTCTCCGGTGCCGAGCCCCACGGCGTGACGTAGTATCAGCTCTTCGAGGCTTATCCCCGCACCGAAGCGCAAAGCCCGCGAGCACAGCCCTCCGATCGAGCGTGCAGCCACTTCGAGGACCCACATCTCGTCTCCCTCGCCTATTCGGACCTCGGCGTGAACCGGCCCGTCGGTAAGGCCTATCGCCCGGGCGGCGTCGGCCACGAGACGGCCCACAGCCTGCTGGGTTGGCCGCGGATGCGAGGAGGGGGTCACGTAGATGGTCTCCTCGAAGTACGGGCCGACCAGCGGGTCGGGCTTGTCGAAGACAGCGAGAACTTCAAGCCTGCCTGCGTCCAGGAGACCCTCTACTGCCACTTCGTCCCCAGGGACATAGCTCTCTAGCAACAGCTGCTCATCGGGGCCTACCAGCGAACGAACGCGTTCGACCGCCGCGTGCAGAGCGACCGGGTCGTCAGCTCTGATGACACCCTGGCTGGCCGAGCGCGATACCGGCTTGACGACACAAGGGTATCCGACGCCTGCACCCGTCTCGGCGCTAAAGCTGGTGTCGGAGCCGCCAGGGAGGGCGCGGTAGCGGGGCTGGGGGACCGCAGATGCGGCCAGGCGAGCCCGCATCTGCGCCTTGTCGCGCGTTGCGCGCACCGCGTCGGGAGGGTTGTGGCGCTTGCCCAGGCGGGCGGAAGCGGCCGCTGCAACCAACGCCCCGCCGTCGTCGACCGCGAGCACGGCGTCGAGCGGGAAGCGTTCGTGCAGTGAGGCTATCGAATCAACAGCGGCATCTACGTCGTCCATGGGTACTACAGCCGCACGCTCCCCCATCGACGACGCCATAGCCTGGGGATATTCCGAGCCGACCACCACCTCCACGCCGAGGCTCCTGGCGGCGGCCATGAAGTCCGCAGCGCGGTAGGTCGAGGTCGGCAACAGCAGCAGAACGCGGCTCATGTGCATAGGATGGCCGCTGGAGACGACTAGATGGGCGCGAAATGACCGACGACAACCCAGCAGCAGGCAACCAGCCGCAGAGCAACCCGGTAGGCAGCGACGCGCCGGAAAGTCCCGAAGGCGAGCCGGTTCTGACCTTGACGACCTCGGCACTAAAGAAGGTGCTCCAACTTCGAGCTGACGAACCCGGTGCGGACAGCCTGGCCTTGTGGGTGCAGATAGGCGGTGTGAACGGCTCCGCTTACAGCTACGAGATGTTCTTCCAGGATGCGAACGACGCTGCGTCCGACGACTGGACTAACACCCAGGGCGAGTTGACGGTCGTGGTCCCGGCGTCGAGCATCCCCGACATGACCGGGTCGGTGCTCGACATGAACCGGGACCTCCTCGCAGGCGGAATGGTGATCCGCAACCCTCACACTCCGCCGGCTCCCCGTAGCCCGCTCATGGCGGGCACACTCCCCGACCTGAGCGGGGACGTCGCGCAGAGAGTCATGCAGGTCTTAGAGGCGCAGATCAACCCTTCGATCGCCTCGCACGGCGGCAGGGCCGACCTCGTCGCCGTCGAGGACGAGGTTGCTTACCTGCGTCTAAGCGGTGGGTGCGCAGGGTGCGGGATGGCGGCGGTGACTTTGAGCCAAGGCATCGAGGTGGCCATCCGGGACTCGGTGCCCGAGATCGCCAGGGTCGTCGACGTCACAGACCACGCCGCGGGGACCAACCCCTACTACGAGCCGGCTAAGAAGTAGCGAGGACTACAGGGTTCTAGACGCAGGGCTGGAGCGCAGCCCCCCAACCGCTTGCCTTAGCCGCGAAAAGTACGTACAATGATGCTCACGTGCGATGGTGCACCGCCCTAGCCTGCCGCCAGGCGGCTGCAACACCGGAGGGAGTAGAGCAAGTGCTAATCGAACAGTTCTACCTGGGGTGTCTTTCACAGGCCTCCTACATCGTTGCGGACGAAAGGTCCCGTAGGGCGGTAGTCGTCGACCCCAGACGTGACATAGACGAGTACCTGGCGTTCGCGGCGGCCCACCAACTGGACATCGGCCTGGTGGTTCTGACCCACGTTCACGCAGATTTCGTGCCCGGCCACACCGAGCTCGCCGAAGTCACCGGCGCTCCGATCGCTATGGGAGAAGCCGCTCCCGTCGACTACCCGATCCGACGGCTTGTGGACGGCGAGCGAATATCTCTCGGCGACGACCCTGGCGTGACAGACGCCGTCACGTTGGAGGTGCTCTCAACCCCCGGTCACACTCCCGAGTCGATCACGCTGGCCGTCTACGAGCACGGCACCGATCCCGAGCCGCGGGCGATCCTCACCGGGGACACGCTTTTCATCGGCGACGTGGGACGGCCGGATCTGCTGGGAGCGGCCGGTCGAAGCGCAGACGAGATGGCTCGCGAGCTCTACCGCTCCCTCCACACGAAGATCCTCCCACTGTCCGACAGGGTGCTCGTCTACCCGGGGCACGGCGCGGGGAGCGCTTGCGGCAAGGCGCTGTCCGCTGACACCGTGTCGACTATCGGAGCCCAGCGGATAGGTAACTACGCTCTCGCCCCGATGAGCGAGGGCGAGTTCGTAGCCGCTGTCACTGAAGGCCTGTCAGAACCGCCTGCCTACTTTCGTGACGACGTGGCGATCAACCGTTCCGGTCACAGCGCCTTCCATCCGGAGACCCCCTTGGCGGAGGTTGACGTCGACGACGCCGTTCGGCGTGCCGGGGAAGAGTGCGTGCTCATAGACCTTCGCGACGACCAGGCCTTCGCCGCTGGACACTTGCGCGGGGCTATCAACGTCGGCTTGTCAGGTCGCTTCGCGGAGTACGCCGCAGCGGTCACACTACCGGGCAAAGAGGTACTGCTGTTCGGCTCGCCAGACGAGGTCGCCGAAGGTCGGGTGCGCCTCGCACGGGTTGGGGTGGACCATGTAACCGGCGCCGTGACCGACATCGCAGTGCTCGTTCGCCGCCCTGAACTGGTGGTTTCCAGCAGCCGGCTGGACGCCCACAGGGCCCGAAGGGTGATCGACGAGCTGGAGATCCAGATAGTAGACGTGCGCCAGGCGGGAGAGCTCGAAGAGGGGGTCATCTCCGGGTCGATCCACCTGCCCCTCGTGAGACTGCGCGACAGTTACGAGCACCTCGACTCCTCCCGGCCGGTGCTCATCTACTGCGCCGGCGGTTACAGGTCGATAGCAGCAGCGAGCCTGCTGGAGGCGCTCGGCTTCGACGACGTCAGTGACCTTCTGGGCGGCTACGGGGCGTGGGAGCGCGCGCACGGCAAGGCGTTGAGCGCGTGAGCGTGACCGAAGAGATCGACCCGTTAGGCACCAGCGCCCTCCCTGGCGCGGCGGTTGCCGCTCCGAGATGGGTGAAAGTGTTGGACCAGACCCGCTGCATCGGCTGTCACGCGTGCACCACGGCCTGCAAGAGCGAGAACGACGTGCCGGTCGGGGTGACTAGAACCTACGTGAAGTCCGTGGAGGTCGGTACGTTCCCTCACGTCCGGCGGAACTTCCAGGTTACGCGCTGCAACCAGTGCTCCGACGCCCCGTGCGTCACGGCGTGCCCGACGCAGGCGATGTACAAGCGAGCGGACGGGATCGTCGACTTCGACAAGTCAATCTGCATCGGCTGCAAAGCCTGTATAGCCGCCTGCCCGTACGACGCGATCTTCATCAACCCCGAGGATCACTCGGCGGAGAAGTGCAACTTTTGTGCCCACCGCCTTGAGATCGGTCTCGAACCGGCTTGCGTTTCGGTCTGCCCGACCGAGGCAATCCTGGTCGGGGATCTCAACGACCCGTCGTCGAAAGTGTCCCGGATCGTCCAGCGTGAAGCGGTAGCCGTGAGGCGGCCGGAGAAGAAGACCCGGCCCGGCGTCTTCTACAAAGGCGCGCACCAGTCCACGCTCGATCCCCTCGCCGCGCAGCGGCCCGAGGGGGGACTTTACGCGTGGGCCACGCAGGGTGACACCAGGGATCCCCAACTGGTCACGTCGGGACATCCCGCAGCGCACAACTCGTCTGCCGCTGCGATCGTCTCCTACGACGTTCCTCATCACGCTCCGTGGGGCTGGCGGGTGAGCCTCTACACCTGGACGAAGGGGATCGCGTCGGGAGTCCTGGCTATCGCCATAGTCCTCGGCTATCTGGGGGACCTGAGCTTCTCTTCGTCTACGGTGCGCTTCGCGGCCCCGTCGATCGCGCTCGGGTTCCTCGGCCTCACCGGGATTCTGCTGATCTGGGATCTCAAGCACCCCGAGCGTTTCTATCTGATATTCACCCGCCACCACTGGAAGTCGTGGCTTGTGCGGGGGTCTTTCATAATCGGCTTCTACGGAGCCGCGACCAGCCTGTTCCTGCTAATGGCGATCCTCGGCGGGACCGGCGCCATTTCGTCAGGTGCGGCCGACAACGCGGAGAGGATCGTCGGCGGTTTCGCCCTCGCAGGGGGCGTCGGAACCGCCTGCTACACGGCGTTCCTGTTCGCCCAGGCGAAAGCCCGGGACCTGTGGCAGAGCCCTCTTCTTCCCCCCCATCTTGCAGTCCAGGCGTCGATGGTCGGCGCCGCGGTGCTGATGCCTTTCGCTAACGCTTACGGCCCGCACCTCGCCCTTCGCGCACTCGAAGTGACCGTCGCCGTGGCAGCAGGAGCTTACGTGGCGTTCGTAGCTGGCGAGATCACCCTCACCCACGCCACGGCTCACGCGCACCTAGCCGCCGAGGAGATGACCCACGGACGGTTCGCGAAGTTCTTCTGGCCGGGACTGGTGATGGTAGCCGTCGGCGTAGCCGCCCCCTGGATCGGCGTCGTGGCGTTGCCTTTCGTGCTCGTGGGCTTGCTCGCCTACGAGCATTCCTTCGTGCAGGCCGCCCAGTCCGTCCCGCTCGCTTGACCAACCTGAAAAGACAAGACAGAGGACCCTCTTATCGTGCCATCCTCCGACCCTAAAGACTCCGACAACGAAAAATCCCGGGCCGCTGCGCCGCCAGCCGACCTAGCCAGCCTGGGAAGGCGGGTGTCCGCCGCCCGGGCGGCGACCGAAGCGAGAGGCGAGAGGTTCTACCAGGGAGCCTCGGGGACGATGCTCGCCGCCTTCCCGCCGCCCGAACGCTGGGACGACTGGGTGGAGCTCGACTCTCGGGCGTGGCCTAAGCGGGTCGAGCGCCACTCGATGCTCGTGCCGACCACCTGCTTTAACTGTGAGTCGGCTTGCGGGCTGCTCGCCTACGTCGACCGTGACACTCTGCGGGTGCGCAAATTCGAGGGTAATCCCGCCCATCCCGGGTCGCGGGGCAAGAACTGCGCCAAGGGCCCGTCGACGATCAACCAGGTTACAGACCCCGACCGGATCCTCTACCCGCTGCGCCGCGCCGGCGAGCGCGGCGAGGGCAAGTGGGAGAGAGCCACCTGGGACGAAGCGCTCGACGCTATCGCCGCACGGATCCGCAACGCGATCGTAGAAGGCCGCCGCAACGAGATAATGATCCACATCGGCCGTCCCGGCGAGGACGGTTTCACCGAGAGGGTTCTCGCCTCGTGGGGTATCGACGGGCACAACAGCCACACCAACGTGTGCTCCAGCGGCGGGCGCACCGGCTTCCAGTTCTGGACCGGGATCGACCGGCCCAGCCCGGACCACGCCAACGCCAAGGTGATCTACCTGATCA
>JAJZNG010000017.1 GCA_021847945.1 Actinomycetes bacterium
TTCGGTCGAGGCGCACTTTTGCGGGCTCGTCGAACACCTCGGGGTCCCTGGTGGCCGCTTGGATAGTGAGCAGAACCATGTCATCTTTTTTCATGGGGCAGCCGTGGAAGTCGACGTCGTGGTTGACTTTCCGGGCCATGCTCACGACCGGGTAGGCGCGCAGGAACTCCTCGATGGCGCTCGGGATGATCGACGGGTCCGCCACGACCCACTCTCTGTCGGCCGGGTTGGTGGCCAGGTGCCAGGTCGACCAGGTCATCGCCGTCTTGGTCGTGTCGAGCGAGCCGAAGGCGAGGGTCATCAGCGTGTCTAGCAGTTCCTCGTCGTCGAAAGGCCTGCCGTCCACTTCGGCTTCGAGCATGTAGGTGAGGAAGTCGATGTCGGGGTCCATACCCGCCCGGCGCCGCTCGGCGAGGACGTCGACGAAGTAAGCCTTGATGTCGCGCATGGCCATAACGGCGTCGTCTGCGTTCACGTGGCCTCGGATGCGGTTGGCGCACGAAATGAAGAAAGGCGCGTCCTGCCGGGGTAGGTGCAAAATGTGGGTGAGCGTCAAAGCGGGAAGCCAATCCGCGAAGCCTGAGCAGAACTCGACTCCGCCGTCGTCGACGATCCCGTCGATGATCTCGGTGCAGGAGTCGGTCATGGCCTGGGTGTACTTGGCTATCGAGTGCGGCGAGAACCAGCGAGCCAGCGGCGCCCGGTACTTCATGTGCATCGGCGGGTCTGTGAGCGACGGCATGAAACGGTAATCGGGGTTGGGATCCACGGGCACGATCGACCGGTTGGAGAACACTTCGGGTGTCTGGAAGGCCTCGCGGATGTCGTCGAAGCGGGTTAGAACCCAGTATCCCTGGGCGACGTCGTTACGGAACCACCTGTGCCGGGCGCGCAGACCATCGAGGGCCTCGAAGATCGTTCCGGGCGGCCCTGCAAGGTTGGACAGGTCTACTCGCTCCACGGGGCATTCACTCACGGTCAACCCTCCTCGTCGGATTGCTGTGCTTGGGATTGGCCGGCGCCGGTCGCAGCTGCGATCGCGTCGGCTACGGCTTCAGGGGTGAGAGGTTGGACTGTTATGCGGACTCCCAAACCTGAGAGGGCGTCGTTGACGGCGTTTATTATCGCTGGCGGTGACCCTATAGCCCCGCCCTCTCCCAGGCCTTTGTGGCCTCCTGCGTTTGTGGGGGCTGGCGTCTCGACGTGACCGTACTCGATCGTCGGTACCTCCGTCGTGGTCGGCAGGAGGTAGTCGACGAACGTCGTTGCCAGAGGGTTGCCGTCGCGGTCGTAGGCCATGTGTTCGTAGAGGACTCCTCCGATGCCCTGGACGACGCCGCCGGCGATCTGGCCTTCCACCACGTTCGGGTTGATCATCACTCCGCAGTCCTCGCTCACCACGTAGCGGTCCAAGGTGACCTTCCCTGTCACCGGGTCTACCTCGCAGGTGCAGATGTGACAGGCGTTCGACCAGGTAAAAGGCGACGACGGCCTGTAGCGGGCGTGCGTTTGCAGTCCAGGCTCCTCCCCGGCGGGCAAAGCGTCTGGGACGGTGTAGGCGAGGCGTGCCAGTTCGGCGAAGCCGATGCCCGCGCTCGGAGTTCCCGCTACCGACACCCGGCCGTCGAGAACTTCGAGGTCCTCCTCGGCGGCTTCGAGGCGGTGGGCTGCTATGCGCACGAGCTTCTCTCGCATGGACCTCGCGGCTTCACGCGCCGCCCCACTCGAAAGCACGGCGCTGCGGCTGCCGCCGGTGCCGGGCCCGTAGGGCGTGGAAGCCGTGTCTCCCTGGGTTACGGATATGTCGGCGATGTCGACTCCCAGTTCGTCGGCAACGACCTGGGCGATCGTCGTCTCCAGGCTCTGGCCGTGACTGGCCGACGAGGTGACCACTTCTACCAGGCCGTTGAAGCCGATCCGGACGGTCGCTGCTTCGGTGGACAGGGTACCTTGGGCTATGCCGGACGGCTCGGTGAACAGGCTGACGCCGATACCGACGAGGCGGCCCTCGGCTCGCCTCGCAGCCTGAATCGCTCTGAATGCGTCGTAGCCGGCGATGTCGGCCGCCTGGTCCAACGTGGCGTCTACGGTCACTTGGTCGTAGACGAGTCCCGCTGCCGTGGTGTAGGGAAGGTCCGTCCCGCGGATCACGTTGCGGCGCCGGATCTCCAGCGCGTCGATGCCTAGCTCGGCTGCGACCCGGTCCATCATCTGTTCACGGGCGACGGTTTCGACCATCCACGGTCCGCGATATGAGCAGCGCCCGTTCGTGTTGGTGTACACGGCCCGGGCCGTCGCCCTGTAGCGGGGGATCCGGTAGGGGCCGGGGAACACTAGGGACGAGAAGCGTATCGAGCTGGAACCCCCGGCCGGGAACGACCCGACGTTCTCGGAGAAGTCCGCCCGGGCTCCCAGGATGACACCGTCGGCGTCGACGGCGAAGCTGACAGTAACGGTGTCCTCGCGGGCGTGCTGGCCTGCAATCAGGTTCTCGCGGCGGTCCTCGATCCACTTGACCGGCCGTCCCACGATCCTCGCGGCGAGAGGTACCGCTATCTCCTCGGGCAGGAGGAACATCTTCTGGCCGAAGCCGCCGCCCACGTCGGGCATCACGACTCTGACCTGGTGGTCCCCGAGGCCCATTATCCTGGCTAGCTGCGTCCGCACGCCGTGAGGGCCCTGCGTGGACACGTGAACCGAAAGCTGGTTGCGGTAAGGGTCCCAGCCTGCGACGATCCCCCGGGTCTCCATCGGCACGCAGGCGTACCTGTGTTGGACGAACGTCTCGGTGATCACGTGCGCTGCGCCGGCGAAGATGGCGTCGAGCGCGGGGTCTTCGGGCGGGTCGATCCGCCCGGCTATGTTATCGGCGCGTTCGGGGTGCACCACTGGCGACCCCGGTTCGAGCGCGTCGGCGATGCTCACCACGGCTGGGCGGGTCTCGATGTCGACGACCACCGCCTCGGCGCCGTCCTCAGCCGCGTAGCGGGAGTCGGCGACGACCAGGGCTATGGCTTCACCGGCGAAGCGCACGTCGCCTTCGGCTAGCACCCTGAAAGGCCTGGGGGTCGCGGCGGCTGCCGGGCCTTCGTAGTCCAGCCAGGCTTCGACGACCGCCTTGTTGAGGTCTGCGCCGCTGAGCACGGCGACTACACCGGGAGTGTCCAGGGCAGCTTGGACGTCGAGGTTGGTTATGATCCCGCTCGCCACGCCGGAACGCACGAACGCTGCGTGCAAGACCCCCGGGACGACGACGTCGTCGACGTAGGTGCCGTGCCCGGTCACCATCCTGGCGTCTTCGCTTCGCGCGACTCGTTGGCCGACGTACCTGGCGCCGCGTGCCGCTGCGTCAACCGACTGAACCGGGCTCATTCCACCGCTCCTCTGCCGGCTCTTGCCGCTACGGCAACAGCCTTCAAGATCCCCTGGTAGCCGGTGCAGCGGCAAAGGTTTCCCGACAGCGCTTCGCGAATATCGGTCTCGCTCGGATCGGGGTTGTCCTTGAGCAGGGCGGTCACGGTGACCACGAACCCTGGGGTGCAAAAACCGCATTGAAGCCCGTGTTCAGAGCGAAACGCCTCCTGCACCGGGCTCAGAGCCCCGTCCGGTCCGCCCATACCTTCGACCGTGGTTACCCGTCTGCCGTTGGCCTGAACGGCGAACATCAGACAGGAGCGGACCACGTCCCCGTCGAGCAGCACGCTGCAAGCCCCGCACGCGCCGTGCTCGCAGCCCAGGTGGGTTCCCGTCAGACCGCATACCTCCCGGAGGAAGTCGGCGAGCGTCAGACGCGCTTGCACCGTGGCGGAACGGGCGACGCCGTTCACCTGACATTCGACTGCGACCCGGGACGGGTTCTCGCCGTCAAGCACTAATGGCCTCCTCTAGCGCCGCCGCCCAAGCTCTTGACACCATCGCCGCCCCGACACGGCGCCGGTAGGAAGCGGAACCGGACATGTCCGATACGACGTCGTGTATCCCCGATGCCGCAAGGGCTCCGATTTGCTCCGGGTCGCACTCGCGGGCGGGCCGGCCGATGACCTCCGCATCGAGCTGGCGCACCCGGACAGGCGTCGAAGACACACCGAACATTCCGACCGCTGCCCGCTCGACTCGGTCCCCTTCGCCCAATGAGACACCGGCCACCGCGCCCGCGATCGCGAAATCACCGTGACGGCGGGCGTGCTCTCGGACAGCAAAACCGCATCGGCCGTCCCAGCGGGGGAAGGTCACGTCGACGAGGATCTCGTCGGGTTCCATGACCGTCGACCACAGGCCAGTGAAGAAGTCTGATGCGCCTACCCTCCTCTCGGCACGCGCTGAGCGCAACCTAATCTCGGCATCCAATGCGACCGCCACCGCCGGGTACTCACCGGCGGGGTCGGCGTGGGCTATCGAGCCTCCGAGCGTACCCCGGTTCCGGATCGCCAGGTGACCGATGTAGGGTGTGACGCGCGTTAACAAGGGCACAGCGCCAGACAGTTCGGCGTCGCGTTCTATTCGTGAGTCGACTGTGGTGGCTCCTACGGTGACGTGTCGCCCCCCCACGTCTAGGGTCGACAAGCCGGCGACCCTCCCAATGTCGACGAGGTGGGCGAAGACCGCCAGTCTCATCGACAGCATCGGAACGAGGCTCTGTCCTCCTGCGAGGACCTTGGCGTCGTCGCCCAGTTCGGCTAGGACGTCGAGTGCTTCGTCGACGCTGGCTGGGGCGTGGTAGGTGAACGCCGCCGGCTTCAACCCGGTATCTCCAAAGGGCCTCTGCCGCCGACCGAGGCGAGAAGGCCTGCGCTGTCGGTGCGCTTCTCGCCCCAGAGGATCTCGAAGACGAGCCTGCTGATCTGCCAGACACCCGAGTTACGTGTGAGCTCGTTGTGGTAGCGGGCGACTAGAACTCTCACCGTGTCGGGATCGTCGCGAAACGTCTGGTACGAGGTGTGGTAGACGAGAGCCTTCGCGTGGTCGCCTTCGATGTCGGTGTGGTAGACGCTGAGAAGGTGATGCTGCCACAGCGTGTCCTTGGTGGCAGAGTCGATCCAATCGCGCACCGTGTCCCCGCCTGTCATCGGGTCGGAGTTGCCGTACTTGGCCCACAGATCGTCCGCAAGGATCCGCCGCAGTCCCACCATGTCCCGCCTGTCGATGCACGACGCGTACCGGTAGATGCTGTCGGCGACGTCCAAGCGGTCCTTCAAGAGCGCCACGTCTTTGTCGGTCATCTCTGTCTCCTCCAAGGCTCGGCCTGTTCTGTGTATGTTTCGCTGTCTGACCGGATGTTGGCGCGCTCAGACCGACATGACGGTGCACGCGCTTATACCGGGTGCACCGTAGACGTGGGTGAACGCCGTCTTCGGCTCGCCCGGAACCTGACGGGCTCCTGCCGCCCCGCGCAGTTGCAGCACGTTCTCGTAGACCTGGCGGAGTCCGCTCGCTCCGATCGGCTCGCCGTTGGCGAGGCAGCCACCGTCGGTGTTGACCGGTAGCTTCCCGCCGATCTCGGTAGCGCCGGACCGCAGAAGAGCCTCTTGGTCCCCGTCCTTGCACAGGCCGGTCTCGGCCATGTGCATGATCTCCGCTCCGGACTCGGTGTCTTGGATCTGTGCTACGTCGATGTCGTCCGGGCCGATACCGGCCGCCTCGAAGGCGGCTGCTGCCGCCTCGACGGTTGGCCCTGGGACGCGCTCGGGTGACAGCCAAGGACTGAACACCTCGAACGAGCCGAACCGCCTGGTCTTGAAGCTCACCGACTTTAGGTAGACGGGACGGTTGGTGTAGCGGGTCGCCTTGTCGGCGCTGGCCAGTATCAGCGCCACCGCCCCTTCGCCGGGGTTGCAGAACATGTACTGGGTCAGCGGATTGGACAGCATCGGGGCCGCGAGGATCTCCTCCTCGCTTAGAGGCTTGCGCCGCCAGGCGTTCTCGTTCAGCGAGCCGTTACGGAAAGCCTTGGCAGCAACCTTAGCGAGAATGTCCGCCGGCAGCCCGTGATCGTGGAGGTAACGCTGGATCTTCATGCCGAAGAACTGTGTCGTCAGCATCATCCCCGTCTCCCCATACCAACGCCCGATCCCCGCCGACTCCGGATTCGCGTTGAAAGCTCCCCGAGGGTGCTTGTCGAATCCCAGGGCCAGGGTCAGGTCGTAGTCGCCAGAGCGGATGGCACGGTCGGCCATAGCCAACGCGCTGCCGCCGGTGGCGCAGCCGTTGTAGACGTTGACGAAAGGCACTCCGGTCAGGCCGAGGTTGGATACGAGGCTGTCAGCGTTTCCCGCCGACGCGCTACCCCCGAAGGCACACTCGACGTCACTCCACCCGATCCCGGCGTCAGCCAGCGCTTGGCGTACGGCGAAAGCTCCCTGCTCAAGTCCCGACACTCCGGGATGCCGGCCGAAGGGGTGCATTCCAATGCCGACTATTGCTACGTCCATTCGACGCTCCGATCAATCAGATTTCTTTGAAGTCCACACATTCTCTCAGGCCGCCTTCAAGCTCCGGCGACCGGGCGGAAAGAGAAGGTAACGATCTCCGTCCCGTCGTCGTCTGCGCGGAACGGGACTATCTCAAGTTCCATCTCCGCTCCGATCACCAAGCGCTCGGGGGTCGACTCGGCCAAACGCGACTCGACTAGGACCGGCGAGGCTCCTTCAGCGTCAGCGGCGAGCTCCACGTAACCGACCCCGTAAGGTTCGAAAGGCGTCGGGCCCACGTAAGGCGGTTTGGGCTCGAAACCCTGGATAGTCCAAGTCCACAGCCGCCCCCGTGTAGCCAGCATCACCTCACGCATGTCAGAGCCGGTGCAGCGCGGACAGCTCGACTGAGTCGGGAACGTCGTCGTCCCGCACGCGTTGCACGACGAGGCTATCAACCTCGGATTGTCTGGCCAGCTGAAAAGCCCTTCGGCGACCGGCCGGGCTCCTGCTAGCGCGGGCGCTTGAGCTACGTCTACGTCACTCATCTGTACTAGTTCCTCCCAGCGTCTGGCCGTAGGCGCCGCTCGGCTCTACAAGCACCTTTTGTTCTATCAGATCACCCAAAGCCCGTCCAGCTAATTCCTCATAATTGATTCGACGGGAGAGCCTCGTCATCTGACTCCCGGCTTGCGCACCGTGACCGGGCCTCTAATCCTTGTCTGGCAGGCCAGCCGCACCGGCCCGGCCGCTGCCGGCCCGGCGGTTCCGCTCCTAGCCACGGCGACCGTGGCTAGGTCTGCCAAGCCTTCGGCTTCCCAGTCGTCGATCGCGGAGCAGAACTGCGACCCACAGACCACGACCATAAAGCAAGTCCTACACGACCCTACTCCGCCGCACACGGTGGGCCACCGGACCCCGCAGCGGCGAGCGGCTTCGAACACGGTCTCGCCGTCGGCGACGTCGAACTCGACTCCGGAAGGCTCCACCGCTACCCGAGCAGCCACGCCACTCCGTTCCGGTCGGGGTTCAGCCGGCTCGACGTCTCCTGCGGGGACGCGGCGAGGCGAAAAGCTGGCCGCGCAGCGCGGCAACCGTAGCGACAGTCGCCCGGCGATGGACTTCGGGGTCGTGAACCCGAACCGAATAGGCGGTCAAGCCGAGAGTGAGCACTCTTATAACTTCGAGGGCTTCCTTGCGCGACTCGGCATCGAGGGTTCCGTCCTCGACACCTCTCTCCACCAGCTGAGCGAAGAAGGAAGTCATCTGCAGGTCGTGACTGCGGTAGCTCGGCATCAGCTCCGCCGAGCGGGTAGCGTCGACCGCCGCCGAGGCGATGAACCCGGCGAGGGTCTGGTCTTCCTTGTTCATCTGCGACGACACTTCCAGGATCGCTGCGACCATCTGGTCGAACGACAAGGCGGGATCGGTGGTTACCTGCCTGTATCGTTCCAGGATCACCCTGTCGGTCTCCTCGAAGACCGCCAGGTACACCTCGAGCTTCGAGCGGAAGTAGTGGTAGATCGCCCCGGTGGTGATACCCGCATGCTCGGCGATCTCCCGGTTGGTAGTCCCGGCGTATCCCGAGCGGGCGAACTGACGGCGCGCGGATTCCAAGATGAGCCTCCGGCGCTCGTCTCCATCGCTCGCTACGGGCCTGCCTAGCCTGCGAGGTACAGCCTTGGCACCACCGCGTGAAGCGCTGCCCGCACCGCCTGTCCGGGCTACCACCGCCGTCTCTCCTCGATCCGCCGCGCGGAAATGCTGCCGGGGGGAAGGGATCGACATGACACGACACGTATTGTACCCCTGGGGCGTCTGGACCCGGCGCCTCCGTGCAGCTCAGCTGGTCACTCCGGGCGTCCGGGCCCACATCAGCTCCCCGTCGAAGCCGAGCTTGTAGTCCGGCGTGAACTCTATGATGACCCGCTCGGGCGAGTCGAGGAACTTGGCGAACAGCTCAGCCTGGGCGGGGTCGGGACGCAGATAGCTGGCGAACTCCGGGTAGAACCAGTCCTTGGTCTCCCTGTCTTCGTGGATCACGCAGTTCCCCTTGTAGGTCATCGTGCGGTGACCGCCGATTGGAGTCCCCGCACCCCAGACGCATATCGACGCTCTCGGGTTGCGCCGCAACGCCGGGATCCGCTTGCGTCTCTCGGCGGCTGTGAGCCACAGCTTGCCGTCCTTGGGCAGGTAGGACATCACCACTCCGAAGGGCTCCCCTTTGGAGTTCACCCACATGAACACGCAGTTGCGCTGCGAATGGACGAGCTGCTCTTCGAGCTCGGGGGACAAACCACAGTCGGTCAGGTCCTCGTAGTTCGTCTCGCTGGCATTGGTCATCTGGGGTTTTCCTCTCGTCTGGCGAAGTACTCTTCTAGCTGGTTGTAGAACTGGCGCAGCTTGCTCTCCTGGTACAAACCGAGCGTCAAACCGGGCTTGGTGGCGCTCAGCAGCCCGCTCATGACCTTCGGCATGTTGAAAGAGTCCTGGTCGAAAACCCGAGCGAGGGATCCAAGCTCGTCGGCTTCCATCCAGTCCTGGTCGAAGTCGAGCCAGTGGACCGGAGCCGGCGGAGGCCTCTCCCCGCTGAAAGGAGACAGGTAGAGGCATTCCATGATGCAGCTTCGGTGGTCGTCCCCGTTGGGACGGAACCGGTAGACGATACGGTTGAAGGCACCCCACGGGTGGAAGTTCGGGAACAGTGAGTAGTCCAGGCTGTCCACCAGCTCGGCGTCGCAGAACTCGTCGATCGCTTCGCCGACTATCGGCCGAAGAGCTTCCCGCGAAGCCTTGGCCGACAGTTCCCGGGCGGTCATACCGTCGGGGACTTCGAGGACCGGGTCCTCGTCCAAGCGCCGGTCGACCATAGAGTCGAACATTTCCTGCTCGGTGGGAACCCACGAGATGTGCGGGCTGGGGGTCCCGTTGGGCGTGATCGCCCTGCTCACGTTGTCCCACACGTCGTACTGGGAGTTCGCGTCGCCTATGCCAGGCAAAAGCTGCGGGTGCGTGGCCACCACGTGGAACGCCTCGCTGAATGCCTCCTGGGCGATCTTCCAGTTAGCGGCGATTCGCTTGGCTACGTGCACTTCCACGAAACGGTTCGCTAGGTCCCAGCGCTCGAACTGGGCGGGAAGAACGCCTATGTAGTCCTCGAAGGGTTCGGCAGCGGAGTCGGGGTTGATGAACACGAACCCCGCCCAGGTACCGACACGCACCTCGGGCAGGTTGAACTTGTCCTGTTCGATCTGGGGGAAGTCCCACTGGCACGGCACCTGCTGCAAAGATCCGTCCAGGTTCCAGCAAAAGCCGTGGAATGAGCACCGCAGCTCCCGCACCCTCCCCGCGTCGTCGCGCAGCTGGCGACCGCGATGCAGGCATGCGTTCGGGTACGCGTGGATGAGACCATCTTGGTCCCGCACGATCAGGTACGACCTGTCCGCGATGTCGTAGACGTAGGTGTCCCCGGGCTCGGGTATGTGCTCTTCGCGGCAAGCGAACTGCCACACCTTGGCCCAAAGCTTCTGCTTCTCCAGTTCGTGGTAGCGGCGCTCGGTGTAGTAAGCCACGGGAACGTCGTGCTCGCCGAGGTACGGGGCGGACTCTTCTCTCAGACACTGCGGCACCGGGTGGGTGTCGGTGTCTAAGAGCTGCTGGTAGGAGATGCCCCGTGACCGGCCTGTCGTCTGGCGTTCGGAGATGGCGGTCACGACCGCTCCGCCAGCTTCGACGTGAGGGCGGTGAAACGCCTGCTTGATCGCAGTCGAGGCGACGGGTTTGCTCCGCTCGTCACCCACCTGCACATCTCCGGGTCTGCGCTCCGCAGATCACCACTGAGCCACTGCCCGTTACGTGAGAACAGGCCGGAAAGGTCCCCTTTGGTGACCCTGACCGTGCCGCCGTCGCCTTCCTCGTATATTGCGCCGCTGAGTGGATGTCGAAGCTTACGCACGAATCCCCCTATCTCTCGAACTTGTGGCCGTTGCGCCGGATGGTCGTCTTGGTTGTGGCCGCACAAGCGTCGGCAACATAACTGACTCTTAGATTAGTTAGCATCCCAAGCTAATTCAATGGGAATTTCAACGCGGGATGTTGCGCCACGGGCCTCGGTCAGCACGCGGCTCGCCGGGAAGGCCGAGCACCCGCTCGCCGATGATGTTGCGTTGTATCTCGTCGGATCCTCCGGCGATCCTGTAGCCCGGGGCCCCGAGGAGGTGGTCGCTCCAAGCGTATGTTCCCCACTCCCCGGTGTCAGCCGTTATGCGGGGACCGAGAAGGTCGGCAGCCACCGACCCGAGCTCAGTCAACCCCTGCACCCAGGCCAACTTACCGGTGGAGCCTTCAGGGCCGGGAGGCCGCCCCGACTCGGCTGAAGCTTGGACCCTTGCGCGGCTGAAAGACTGAAGGCGCTGGTGTATGTACACCGACGCGAGTTTCTGGCGGACGATCGGGTCTTTGGTGCGTCCGAGCCATCTCGCCAAACCGACGAGGCGCTCCCAGGAACCCCCGACCCCGCGGCCTCCCGAACCGCCGCGCTCGAAACCCAGGGTAGCCAGAGCCACCTTCCATCCGTCTCCTACACCTCCGAGGCGAAGGTCGTCCGACAGCCGGACGTCGCTGAAGAACACCTCGTTGAAAGAAGATCCGCCTGACATCTGCCGGATCGGTCGCACCTCCACCCCCGGCGCATCCATCGGCACCAAGAATGCGGTCATCCCTGCGTGCTTGGCCACTTCGGGATCGGAACGGGCGATCAGCTCCCCCCACCCCGAGAACTGCGCTCCCGAGCTCCACACCTTCTGTCCGTTGATCACCCACGCGTCACCGTCGCGCACCGCGCTCGTAGCCAGGCCGGCGAGGTCCGAGCCCGCTCCCGGCTCGGAGAACAGCTGGCAGCATAACTCCTCGGCCCGAAGGAAGCGCCTCACGAAGCGCTCGCGCTGGCTGTCAGTACCGAACAGTCTGACGGTCGGGGCTATCAACGCGGTGGTAACTGCGAAGGTCTCGTGGCCTCCGGGCACCTTGAAATCTGCTTCTACCGCCCTGTACGCGCGTTCGTGCTCGGCGCTAAGCCCGGCTCCTCCGTACTCCACCGGCCAGGTCACGGCGCCGAAACCCGCGTCGAACTTCTCCTGCTGCCAAGACATGAGACGACCGAGAAGGGCCTTTTCCTCCTCGAAGGACAAGCGGTGAAAGACCGAGACGTCGTCGCTGCCCTCCCCCCAGAGGGCAGCGGACTCCTCGGCAGGTTCCAAGCGTTGAGACAGCCAGGACCGTGCGCTCTCGGCGAACTCCTCGACACTCGGCGTGTGGACATCTGTGTTGCTCATACGACCCCCGTCGCTCGCCCGCTAATTGATCGATACGTTAGTATCACTCAGCAGGATTTACCAAAGCGCAGGCAGCCACCCTTCTTGTCTGCGCGCAGGGGAGGAAAGGTTCGTACCATGCCACCAAACGTCGACTCTCGGTCACCTGAGCAACGCTTGGCGGAGCTTGTGCGCAGAGCCGTCAGCTCCGAGCCCGGCTTCGGACCAGCCGACGCCGTAGCGCAAGCCGAACCGTCTGACGTAGCCCACTTCCTTCACCCCCATTTCGACGCCTCGAGCGGCCTGGAGCCTATCGGCATAGGAGTTCCCGCCTCCCCCGGCGCCGCCTCCGGACGTGTAGTCCTGTCCGCCGACGAGGCCATCCAAGCCTCTGAGCGCTCGGAGAAGGTCATCCTCGTCAGACCGGAGACCGGCCCCGAGGACGTCTTGGGCATGCAGGCGGCGACAGGCATCCTCACAGCACGCGGCGGCCTGGCGAGTCACGCCGCCGTCGTCGCTCGCGGCTGGGGCATACCAGCCGTCGTGGGGGCCAAGGACCTGCAGGTCACCGACAGCGGCTTTACGATCTCGGGCCATTGCATCAGCGCTGGAGAGACCATCTCTATCGACGGCCACACCGGCGAGGTCTACCGGGGGCGGGCGGACGTTACGACAGAGACTGCCCCACCGGAGCTCGACACGATACTCGGCTGGGCCGACCAGCTGAGAGCCGGACGCTTCGGGGTGCGAGCCAACGCCGACGACGCCGAGTCCGCCCGCCACGCCCGAACCCTCGGAGCAGACGGCATAGGACTCTGTCGCACGGAGCACATGTTCCTCGCCGAGGACCGTCTCCCGCTCGTCCGCAGGCTGATATTGAGCGACGACGAGCAGGTCGACGCGCTGGCTCTGGACGCTTTGGAGGAGGTCCAGCAGAAGGACTTCGAGGCGCTGTTCGAAGCGATGGACGGGCTTCCGGTGACCGTGCGGCTCCTTGACCCGCCCCTTCACGAGTTTCTCCCGCCACTCGAACCTCTCATCGTCGCCGAAGCTACCCACAGGCTGGACGAAGAAGCGGCACGCGAGCTCGCAGCGGTCCGCCGCCTGACAGAGACCAACCCGATGATCGGGACTAGAGGCGTACGCCTCGGTACCGTCAAGCCAGGGCTGTACCCGATGCAAGTCCGGGCTATCAGCAAAGCCGTGTCCGCGTTGAGAGCCCGCGGCAGATCGCCGCACGTCGAGGTAATGATCCCACTGGTCGTCGACGCTGCCGAGTTGCTCCTGGCGAGAAAGTGGGTCGAGGAAGCCGAGCTCGAGTCGGGGGCGACAGGACCGGACTTGGAGTCTGTGAGCGTCGGGACCATGATCGAGACACCGAGGGCCGCCATACTCGCATCGGAGATGGCCGGCGTAGCCGACTTCTTCTCCTTCGGCACCAACGACTTGACCCAGTTGACTTTCGCGTTCAGTCGCGACGACGTCGAAGCTGAGCTCATTCCCAGCTACATACGCCAAAGCCTGCTCACCGACAACCCGTTCGAGGTTCTGGACCGGGCCGGGGTCGGGTTCCTTATTAGCCACGCGGTCACCACGGCTCGCGCGGCCTGCCCGACGCTGCCTATCGGCGCGTGCGGGGAGCAGGCGGGCGATCCCGCGTCGGCACGGTTCCTAGTCGCCTGCGGCCTCGACTACGTGAGCTGCTCCCCGTTCCGTCTTCCCGTCGCCCGCCTGTCGGTGGCTCAGGCTCTCATCCAGCTTGGTCGGGTGGATCCCTCCGAGGTGTTCCCCGAGCAACCACGAACATCCGGCGAGCCGCCGTCGCGGGTTGAAGCCCTTGAACCTGATTCCGGGGAGGGAACGATCGGGGTGAGGGAGGGAAGGCTCGGGGAGAGCTGCGATCCGCTCACCCTGCTGCACGCCCTTCGGATCAAAGGCTTCGCCCCGGCTGCGCTCATAGCCGAGATGACCGGCGCCGACCTCGACTGGTCGCTCGACGAGCTCAGGCGCTTCGAGAGTGACGGGCTGACCCGCTACCACCAGGCGAGGGACTTCTGGCAGGTGACCCCTGCCGGACGCGAAGCTCACGCCACGTGGCTTGCCGGACCGGGCAGGCCAGGGCTCGACGCGCTCGAAGGGGTCAGGACTGCTTACGAGAAGTTCTTGGTCTTGAACGTCGGACTCAAAGAGCTTTGCGTGTCCTGGCAGCTACGCGACGGCGTGCCCAATGATCACAGCGACCCCGGCTACGACCAAGCCCGGATAGTTGAGCTTGCCTCTCACCACAGCGCTGCGGCGAAGGTCATCTCCGACAT
>JAJZNG010000112.1 GCA_021847945.1 Actinomycetes bacterium
GCCGAGGTTGCGGCTACTGAGGCTGCAAAGGCGCAGGCAGCAGCCGTCAGTGCCGCTTCGATCGCCGACTCCGAGCTTTCGGTACTGCAAGGCGACCTCCAGGCCGCCGAGCGCCAGGCTGCCCTCGTCCCGAGCCCCTCGAACCAAGGGGCGCCTTTGTCAGACGGTCTCGTCCGGGTGCTCACCCCGGTCATATCGGACCCGGCGACGACTTCCTCGGGACTTCCCAAGGCTCAGGCACCCTCGCCCCCGGCGGCTCCCGCGTCGACAGCCGGAGGAGTCTGGGCTGAGCTGCGTGACTGCGAGTCGGGTGGGAACTACTCCGCCGACACTGGCAACGGGTTCTACGGCGCCTACCAGTTCACTCAGCAAACATGGACAGATCTGGGGATGCCCGGCACTCCCAACCAGGCTTCACCGGCTATGCAAGACGCCGCCGCCCAGAAACTCCAAGCAGCTGCCGGTTGGGGGCAGTGGCCGGCCTGCGCCGCTGCACTCGGGCTGCACTGACGTGTCCAGCGATACGCTACCGCGAGCATGACAGAACCTGCAGAGGGATCGGACCCTTCGGAGAGCTTCGATTGCCCGAGATGTAACATCTCCGTATCCGAACGGTTTTGGGGTCCTTGCGCTTCTTGCAGGGCTGAGCTGACCCGGGCGTTCGCACCGACACCATCGCAGGTGGACGCGGGCCGGTTCGAGCCGGCAATGCACGTTACGCCTAACCATGTAGCCACAAAGGACTGACGCATGCCCCGCCCCGAACTCCTATCCGACCTCGCCTGTCCGGCGCAATGAACTTCAAAGAGATGATGCACCTCGACCGGCGTGGACCTGACTCCTACGTCGGCGAAGGTCCCAGCTACCCCTGGGGCGGTCTATTCGGCGGCCAGATAGTCGCCCAGTCCCTCGTCGCTGCGGCTGCGACTGTCGATCCTCGCTACGTCGTACACTCCCTGCACGCCTACTTCATACGTCGAGGTGACGCCTCACAGCCGATACGCTTCGACGTCGATCGGCTTCGTGACGGGCGGAGCTTCGTGACCAGAGCTGTCGTCGCTTCCCAATCAGGCGGAGCCATACTCAACATGTCGGCCTCGTTTCAGATGGGCCAAGCGGAACGCTACCTCCAGACCCATCCGATGCCCGAGGCAGCCCCTCCGGAGGACCTCCCCGAATCCGGGTGGGGCTCGATGCTCGAGCGCCGAATGTTGCGCGATGACAACGGTCGGACGACCGCCTGGCTGCGAGCACGCGACTCCGACGGCGACAGCTGGGTGCTCTCAGCCGCTGCCTTGGCGTTCCTGTCGGACGACCTCGCGACCGACAGCGTACGCTCGGCTCAGCAGACCGGGGACGGAGTGAGCGGCCGGCATTGGAGCGGGACAAGCCTCGACCACGCGATATGGTTCCATCACCGCGTTCCCGACGGAGAGTGGCAACTTCACGACTTTCGCTGCGAGGGTGTCGGAGTACCCCGCGGACTCGCCACCGGTCACGTCTTCGACCGTCACGGGACCCACCTTGCTACCGTCAGTCAGGAAGTTCTTCTCAGGCCTATCAAGGACGGGGTTTAGGAGAGCCGCGCCATCTCGCGGTGCGCCCGGGTGCAGCGCCTCAAGCAGCGCTCTAAGCCCGGCGTCGGCGACGCTCAGGGCCTTCTCCCACCCGAACCATCGCACCTCCTGGCTTTCCTGAGGCCCGGGGGCTGGTTCGTCGTCGCCTTCTACGCTAAGTAGATAGCGGAGGTCTAGGTGGGTGTGGCCGGACCCACCAGGGTGGACGTCGACGTGGAGCAGCGCCGGGGGTTCTCGCCAGCCCTGGAAGTGGAGTCCCGTCTCCTCCTCCGCCTCTCGGAGGGCGGCGTCCCAGGGAGCTTCGTTGCCGTCTATGTGACCTCCCGGTTGCAGCCAGAGGCTTAGTCTCTTGTGCCGGTGGAGCAGCACGCCGCGCGGTCCGACGACGACGGCCGAGCCTGTCACGTGAACCGGATCAGCGTGACGGTCGAAGGGACGCTCCAAGGTTTGCAGATGTTCGAGGATCAAAGCCCTGCTGGCGTCCTCTCGTGGGTCAAGCGGGCGACGCTCCGCGACACTCCGCAGCACGGCATCCTTCAGGGCTGTCTCGTCGAGGAATGCCACTCAACGATTCTGCTACATCTAGGATCGGGAGGTTCGCCTCCCCAAACACCCACCCGAAGGAGCTGCAACTGTGAGCGTCTCAAGCGAAGCGGCAACACTGACCGGCCTGCGAGAATGGTTGGAGGCCAACTGGGATCCCGACCTGAGCGTCGCAGAATGGTGGGAACGGCTCGGCTTGTCCGGTTGGGCCGCCCCGACCCTGCCTGCGGACCGGTTCGGTTTGGGTCTGTCGCGAGCCGAAGCGGTCAGCGCCCAGAAGGAAATATCTGACTTCGGGGCACTTCCCGCCCCTGGCGGGCTGGGGCTTCTCCTTGCCGCCCCGACGATAGCGACCCACGGCGACGACGAACAGGTCGAGCGTTACGTAAGGCGGATCGTCACTGGCCAAGACGCATGGTGCCAGCTCTTCAGCGAGCCCGGTGCCGGATCTGACCTCGCTGGGCTGCAGTGCCGTGCGGAACGCGACGGTGACGAGTGGGTCGTGACCGGCCAGAAAGTGTGGACTTCGGGGGGCCAGGTAGCTGACATGGGCATGCTGCTAGCCCGCACGAACCTTGACGTCCCTAAGCACCAGGGGATCACCTACTTTGCTTTCGACATGAAGCAGCCCGGAGTGGAGGTCCGACCTCTTCGCGAAATGACGGGACGGGCACTTTTCAACGAGGTTTTCATCAACGAGGCTCGCGTCCCTCACAGCGCCGTGATCGGCGGAGTTGGCAACGGTTGGGCTGTAGCCAACACCACTCTGGCCTTCGAACGTGCCGGCCTGGGAGCCGGCGGCGGATCGGCTGGGGCAAGCACGGCGGTGCCAGGTTCGATAGCCGGCGACCTGGCGAGGAGGGCCGGTGATCTCGTTTCGGGACGCCAGCGGGGCGGCTCCGGCGGGCCCGGTGGCGTCGCCGGCGCTGCTGGCCTTCTGCGCGCTCTCGCTGGCGACCTCGGCGTTAGCAACGACCCGACGGTCCGTCAGGGTCTGGCGCAGCTCCACATCCTCACTGAGATCGGCCGCTACATGACGCTGCGTCAAAAGGCGCTCCGCTCTGCGGGCTCGGACCTACCTGGCGTAGGCAACATCGCCAAGCTGTCGATGAGCATAATCCTCAGGTTGTCTCGGGATCTCGGCCTCAGCATGCTGGGGCCGCGGGGGATGCTCCACGCCTACAAGACCTCCGATGCCGCCTCCCTCGAAGGCCTGCCGGGCGGAAACCTCGCCGGAGCTCTGACCGAGATGGCGCTGTTCGCTCAGGGACCTCAAATATACGGTGGCACCGACGAGATCCAGCACAACATAATCGGCGAACGCGTGCTCGGCCTTCCCAAGGAGCCCAACGACGATAAAGTCACCCCGTTCAGGGATTTGCGCCACTGAAGATCACTCGGTTGGGTAGGAATATTTCATGTAATGCTCAGGTGGCCGTGGTAGCTGTATAGCCGAAGATCCTGACCTACCCTGGTGGGAGACCATGTACGATCCTGACAATCCTCAAGACAACCCGCCCGCTCGGCCCCCGACCACCGGGGACTGGAGGGAAGGAGCCGCTGGCTGGACTCCCCCGCCTCCGCCACCTGAATGGCACCGCCAGCCCCAGAGCCAAGACGGGCCGCCTCCAGGTGACGGCTCAGGAGGCCGACCGGCCCCTGGAGGCTACGGACCCGGTCAGTACGGCCCTGGAGGCTACGGACCTGGTCAGTACGGCACAGGTCAGTTCGGACAGGGCGGCTACGGCACAGGAACTACGGGAATCTACGGGCCCGGCGGATACGGTCCTTCGTGGTCGCCACCCCCTCCTGGCTGGCCCCCTTCGGGGTACCCAGGTGGAGGCTGGTCGGGTGGATGGGGACGAAACCGTCCCAAAAGAAGCCTGCCCAGTGTAGTGACGGCGTTGCTATTGGCAGTCGGACTCCTGGTGGGTCTCGGAATCGGTCACGGCGTGTGGACTTCGAACGTCAACCAGAGCGCTCTCGGTCAGTCCCCAGGCGCCAACTCCGGCGGGACCGGTTCGTCAGGGGGGACAGGCGGCTCGGGCTCTTCTGGAAACGCCACCAATCCCTTCAGCGGCGGATCAGCTTTCGGTAGCGGCACTGGAGGTTCGAACCCTCCTCTAAGCGGCGTTGCGGCGAGGGCAGCGAACTCGCTGGTCGACATCGACACTCAACTGTCATATCAGCAGGCCGCAGCAGCGGGCACGGGCATTGTACTCACCTCAAACGGTTTCGTCTTGACCAACAACCATGTCATCGAGGGCGAGACGTCGATGCACGCTGTCGACATAGCGAACGGCAAGACCTACCAGGCGGATGTCGTAGGCTACGACAGAACCCAGGACGTAGCTGTCATCAAGCTTGTCGGGGCATCGGGACTTGCTGTGGCATCGATCGGCAACTCCGCCACCGTCCAAGTCGGTGATTCGGTCATAGGTCTTGGCAACGCGGGTGGCATCGGCGGTACGCCCAGCAGCGCACCCGGGCAAGTCACCGCCTTGGGACAGTCGATAAGCGCCCAGGATGCCGGTAACGGCACTACTGAGAAGCTGTCGAACCTGATCCAGACCAACGCTGCGATACAGCCCGGCGACTCGGGGGGCGCCTTAGTCAACTCGTCGGGCCAGGTTATCGGGATGGACACTGCGGCATCGACAGGGTTTTCATTCCAGACTCAGGGAAACGAAGGATTCGCCATCCCGATCAACGAGGCAATCTCTATTGCCAAGCAGATCCGAGCCGGCCAAGCCAGCGCTAACGTGCATATAGGTGCGACAGCATTCCTCGGGGTGGAGGTCAGCACTTCGTCGGCGGCTTCCCCGACGAGCGGAGCGGTAGTAGCTGGAGTCATCGCAAACGGTACAGCTGCTGCGGCGGGTATAGTCGCAAACGACGTGATCACCTCGCTCAACGGGTCGACCGTGACATCCCCTGCGTCGCTGACCAATCTCATATCTCAGCTTCACCCCGGTGACAAGGTGTCACTAGGATGGACAACCGCTGCGGGCCAGAGCGAGATTGCCACCGTGACCCTCGCAAGCGGACCACCCCAGTAGCAACGCCAAGCCCCGCCATGGCGGAAAGTATCCCCGAGACCTTGGCGGGTCTCGAACTGTTCAGTGGAGCGTCAAGCTACGAGCTGACGGCCCTCGCGAAGCTGATGGAGCTGCACTCGTTGGGCGCAGGTGTGGTCCTCGGAGCGCAGGGAGAAGTAGGAACCAGGTTCTGGATCCTCCTCGATGGGGAGGTCGAGGTAACGACGGTGTCGGCGTCGACCGTCACGAGGCTGGCTGTCGCCAGTAGAGGTGCGATACTCGGCGAGCTCGCCGTGCTTAGATCCGTTCCCCGAAACGCTACTCTGCGGACGCTTAGCGCCTGCCGGGTCGTCTCGGGCGGTTCCGACGCGTTGGACTTCCTCCTGGGAATAGAGCCGGTCCGTGAGCGAATACAAGACATAGCCGCAAGGCGCTTGGCCCAGGACTGCAAACCTATCCCGGTGGAGCTGAAAGACGGCTCTGGTGTGCTTCTGCGACCTCTGCTTCCAGGTGACCGAACTGCGCTCGTGCAGGCGGTGCGCAGGCTTTCCGCTGAGTCTCTGAGACGACGGTTCTTCACGTCGGCGCAGCCTTCCGAGAAGCTGCTTGACTACCTGGTCGATATCGACTTCGTAGACCACTTCGCGTGGGTCGCAATCGACGCCGGCGACGGGAGCGGCCTAGCAACCGCCCGTTACGTGCGGACCGACGACCCGTTGACAGCCGAGGTGGCCTTCGCGACCACCGACGAAAACCAAGGTCGCGGAATAGGAACGGTGCTTCTCGGAGCGATCGGGGTGACAGCGCAGCAGGCCGGCGTAGAACACCTCGTAGCGCACGTCCTTGAGGACAATTCGGCTATGAGGGCGGTTTTCGCCAAGGCCTCAGGAACCACCAGACGGGACGAGCCAGGGGTGCTGGCGGTCACCTTGGACCCCGGCGACGCGTCGGTGCTGATCGCCCCAGCGCTTCGGGCGACGATCGGCTCTGCAGTTCGTGACATAGTCACGGCTGCCTCAGTCGCTCTGGCCGGACACACCAAAAACCACTAGAGCGACCCGATCGCAGATCGGTCGTCTGGGACCCAGCCGTCCGCAATCCCCCAGGCGATGACTGTCGACGTGCCTATCCGCTCTCCGCTCAGCCCCAGCCACGCTGCCCGACCCCGACCGACTCGCCGCGGAATGCTGACAGTGCCGCCCGCCCCCGGTATCAGGCCCATGGAGATCTCCGGGAGCCACATCGTCACTTCACCTTTCGCGACGACGCTCGAAGCGAAGGCCGCCAACTCCATGCCCGATCCGGCGCAGTAGCCGTGCACTACGGCTCGCGTCCGTGACGACATTGCGGCTAGTAGACGAGCCGGGCTACGTCGCGTGCGAATCAGGTTCGCAGCCGCAGGATCCCGGCAAGAACCGAACTCCGAGAGGTCCCCACCGCTGCAAAACGACTCTCCCCTACCTCTAAGCTCAAGTGATGAGGACTCGTCGACAGCTGCCAAGCTAAGCACCTCGCACAGGGCGTCTCGCATCGCAGCGTTGTAAGCGTTGTGCACCCTAGGCCGGTTCAGTTCGACGATCAGCGTAGCGTCGGATCTGGTTACTACGACGGGTGACTCCCCTCCACTGTCGAATAGCGCAGGAGGCGGCGAGGCGGCTTGCCTACGCCTGAGCCAATCGGCGTGCTCGGCACCGGCCTGGAGGGTCGAATAGGCCAACGACTCGAATGCGAGGCCCTGCTCTAGTGAAAGGCCTTCCCCGCAGCGTAACAGCTGGATGAAGGTTGCAGCTGCGACGGGTGCATCCGCGACAGTCGCAGCTATCTTGTCTATCGCCGCCTCGAAGCGATCGACGCGAACCCAGGGGGCCTCCGGGGAGGCACCCCCGTCGGTCAGCGCCAAGTCATAAAGGCCGTTCCCCGCGCCAAATCCCAATCCGTCACCGACGACTATCACGATCAGCGGAAAGTTCACCGGAAGGCCACCCGGAGGTGCGGCAGTCGACCTGTAGTCCTCGACGACGGCTACAGGCAGAGGATAGAGCAGCTCGTCGGGTGGGTCGATCCCGCGCTCGAAAGCCCACGCGAGGTGGAAGAGCTCTCTCGCTGGTAGCGTGTTGACCGTCTGCGGCATCTCCTGCTCAGGCCAGCACCCGAGCTCCGCCAGGGTGGGAGCCGAACCACTCCTCTATCTCAGCCAGCGGCCTTGCCGGGGAGATCACATACCCCTGTAAGAGGTCGCAGCCTAAAGCTCTCAAAGCTTCCCACGTGTCCACACGCTCGACTCCTTCAGCCACAACCCGATGACCGAGGCTGCGACCAAGGTCCAAGATAGCCTTGACGAGGGCAACCTCAGATCCGCCTGCTGTCACCTGAGAGACGAAGCTGCGATCGAGTTTGATGGTATCGACAGGAAGGTCGCCCAGGCGGGCGAGTGAAGAGAAACCCGTGCCGAAGTCGTCGATCGCCACGTGAACTCCCCTCTTCGCAAGATCGCCGAGGACCGCCCCAGCCGAGTCCGAATCTGTGAGCAGAGCGGTCTCGGTGACTTCGAGGGACAGGCGACCCGCAGGCACGGCATGGGCTTCCAACGCGGGCAGGATCGCCGTCATTACTTCCGAGTCGTAGAGCAGTCCCGGGGATACGTTGACAGCCACGGTCAGGTCGTACCCACGGCCGCGTAGACGCTCCAGGTCCTTCAGCGCCGTCTGGAGAACCCAAGACGTCAGACCCGCAATGGTGCCGTCCTCCTCGGCGACGGGAATGAATTCTGCAGGCGATACTGCGCCCCTTTCGGCGTCCAACCACCGAGCCAGCGCTTCTATGCCAGTCACGTGGCCGTCGCTCATACGCGCAACGGGCTGATACCACACCTCCAGGAGGCCCTCCTCGATGGCGTAGCGAAGATCTGAGGCCAAGGCGATCCGTCGCCTCGATCCTGTCAGCATCCCTTCGGAGTAGCGCTGCCACTTCTGGCGTGTGCTTCTCGCTCTCCCACGCGCCACTTCGGCTTTGCTCAAAGCGTCCAGTGGGCTACTGACAGCACCGACCGTCTCGGCGACACCGGCGCTCGCTGACAATCGCAGGTCGATAGCCGAGAGCCTGAGCGGCTCGTCGATGAGAGCCAACGCTCGTCGCGCGAGAGCCTCTCCTGAAAGATAGGAGAGACCTGGGTCAGCGACCATTGCGAACTCGTCCCCGCCAGTGCGGGCCACCCTGGCGCTGACGCCGGCGCTGATCTCGATCCGCCTGGCTACCTCGACGAGTATCTGGTCACCCACCGCTGTTCCCAGCGCAGCGTTCATCTCCTTGAACCCGTCGATGTCGATTGCTACGAGCGTGAGAGGCTGCTCAGCGGTTGCCCTGGACGCCGCCTCGGCGATCCACGTTGCCAACAGTGAGCGGTTCGCAAGTCCTGTCAGCGAGTCGTAGAGCGATCCCTGGGAGACCGCCTCGACGGGGCTGTCGGCCCGGCGCTGATACTGCCCTGGACGGGTGCTAGCTCTCGGATCAAGGTCGGATTTCTCTGGTTGGGTTCGAAGCTTCATGAAGCCGGGGCAGCCTGCTCGGCTCCCGCCGCTGTCGGTGCTTTCCCGACCGGACCGGAGGCAGGGTCACCGGCTAAATGCTGCTCTCGAGGCGCAGCTTTAGGCCCCTGGTCAAGCTCGAACTTGTATCCCACTCCGCGCACCGTGAGGATCTTGGTCGGCCTGGACGGGTCAGTCTCGACCTTCGCCCTCAGCCTCTTCACGTGAACGTCGAGCGTCTTGGTGTCCCCGACGTAATCCCGTCCCCAGACTTCGTCGATGATCGAGTCGCGTGTCACCACCCTTCCAGCGCTCGCCATGAGCTTCTCCAGCAGCTCGAACTCTTTTAGTGGAAGCGACACCTTCTGCCCGTCCAGATATACCTCGTGGCGACTTCGGTCGAGCTCCAGGTTGTCGATGACGATCCTCTCCTCGCCGGGGGAACCCTCCGAGGCGCCTCCGGAGCGGCGCATCACCGCCCTCATCCGGGCGATCAGCTCGCTCAACCGAAACGGCTTCGTAACGTAGTCATCGGCGCCGACCTCCAGACCGACCACGGTGTCGGTCTCGCTGCTCTTCGCTGTGACCATGATTATCGGCACACGGCTCCTCTCCCT
Organism: Actinomycetes bacterium; assembly: GCA_021847945.1. Taxonomy (GTDB): domain Bacteria; phylum Actinomycetota; class Acidimicrobiia; order Acidimicrobiales; family Palsa-688; genus JAJZAM01. The sequence continues at coordinate 9,300 of JAJZNG010000112.1, forward strand.
TATGTGCCTGCAGACGTCCAGCCCTGAGCGTTTGGGTAGCCACAGGTCGAGTAGCACGATGTCAGGATTCGTGGACTCGAAAAGGTCGATGCCCTCCGAGCCGTCCCTGGCGACCGTCACGTCGAATCCCTCCCTGCCCAAACCGACGCTGAGAGCCTGGATGAAAGACTCCTCGTCTTCGACCACCAGGACCGACACCGACGGCGACGTCATATAGGGGAACTGGGGGTAGCATCGGGGAGTATCAGCGTGAAAGTAGAGCCCTCACCTTCGACAGAACGGACCTTCACTCTCCCACCGTGATTGGTCGCCACGTGGCGAACTATCGAGAGGCCGAGACCTGTCCCTCCCGTGGAGCGCGAGCGGGCTCGGTCCACTCTGTAGAAGCGCTCGAAGATTCGGCTCAGATCCCTGGACGGGATGCCTATGCCGTGGTCTGCGACAGAGATCTCCACGCCGCGATGTGTCCTGTGGGCCTCTACGCGGACCGCCCCACCAGCCTCCGAATATTTGATGGCGTTGTCCACGAGGTTCGACACGGCCGACAGAAGATCCCTGCGATTCCCCCTCACCCGGAGGCCGACATCGACGGCGGCTGGTGACACGACGACTTTCAGGCTCTCAGCCGATTCGAGTAGCCGGGCTACCGCCTCGTCGATCAGGGCAGCTATGTCGACCTCATCGTCGGCCGAGCTCTCGTTGGCCTCGATGCGCGAAAGGTCGAGCAGATCATCGATTGTCCGGCTGAGCCGGTCAGCCTCAGCTCCGAGCCTTTCCACGAGACGGGAGACTACGTCGGGGTCCGTCTCGCCCTCAATGGTCTCCGCCAGCAGAGCTATCGCTCCCGTCGGAGTCTTCAGCTCGTGGCTTACGTTGGCGACGAAGTCCCGCCGGACAGCTTCGAGGCGGAGCCTGTCGGAAATGTCTTCGATCACCGCCACCGCGCCCTCAGGGGGTGAAGTCACAGGGAAGGCGCGAACGGCCAGCGTTCGTCGCGAAGGCGATAGAAGCTCCACCCGCCTGTAAGGTTCCGCACCGCCCAGAGCTTCAGCGACGAGTTCGTCTACGGCCTGCACGAGCAGGGCGTCCGAAGGGCGCGACGAAAGCACCTTGTGAGCAGAAGCGTTCTCGAAGACGACTGCACCCGCGGAGTCGCAGATCACCACCGCCTCGGGCACCCCGTCCAAAGCGGCAGTGAGAAGCACGGAGCCCTGTGTGACGTCACCGTTATCGGTCAACGTTCGCCTAGCCTGAGCTCTCGCCATGCAACACGACCGGAACGATAACAGGGCTGGCCAGGTAGCGGTAGCAGAAACAGCCGACGCCATGATCCGCACCGTAGGGTTGACCAAGACCTACACCGGTACTGACTTCAAGGCCGTCGACGGCCTCGACCTTGAGGTAAGGCGGGGTGAGATCTTCGGGCTACTCGGACCGAACGGGGCGGGCAAGACGACGACAGCAGGGATGCTCACCACCCGGGTAATACCCACCGCCGGCGAGGCCTATGTAGGCGGGATAGACGTGGTCCGCCACCCGGCCCTCGCCAAGCAGCTGATAGGGGTCGTCTCTCAGCAGAACACCCTCGACCGCCAGCTCAACGTTTGGGAGAACTTGTACTTCCACGGGCGTCTGTTCGGAATGGCAGCCAAGCAGAGCAGGTCCGAGGCCGACCGGCTATTAGAGCAGTTCCACCTTTCGAAGTGGTCAAAGGCGTCTGTGTACGCGCTCTCGGGGGGCATGGCGCAGCGACTCATGGTGGCCCGTGCGATGCTTCACCGCCCCGCGGTGCTGTTCCTAGATGAGCCGACGGCGGGGCTGGACCCTCAGAGTCGCCTCGCGCTGTGGGAGGTTCTGAGCGACCTGAACGCTGCGGGGCAGACCATCCTGCTCACAACCCACTACATGGAAGAAGCCGACCAGCTCTGCGCCAGGGTTGCCATCATGGATCACGGAAGAATCCTCGCTCTCGACACGCCGGCCGCTCTGAAAGCCTCGGTAGGGGTTGACAGCGTCGTCACGGTGAAGATCGACGGCTCCCCTAGCCCTCTCATCGAAGCGCTGGCAGATCAGATTGGAGCTTCTACGAAGATCAGGCCAATGGAAGCCGGACTGGAGTTGCAGGTGAGGGACAGGACGGGCCTTCTGCCGAAATTAGTGGCCGCAGCAGAGCACGTTGGAACATCGATCCTCGACATATCCGTGTCCGAGCCGACGCTAGAAACGGTTTTCATTGACCTGACGGGTAAGGAGCTAAGAGACTGATGACGGCAGTCGACATACCGGGAAGCACGCTGAGCGAGTCGGTGACCATCGCTACCGAGGTCAAGCGGAGCGCTGCGCGCGCCAGCTGGACCGCTCTGGGAGCTCTGCTGCTGAGGGATCTCACCGTGCTGAGAAAACACCTCGCCGAGTTCGTGCTGCGCACGTTGATCCAGCCCTTTCTGCTCGTCTTCGTCTTCCTCTTCGTGTTCCCTGAGATAGGCCAGTCGGTGGGCGGCGGATCGGGATCGGCCTCTTTTGCTACGGTCCTGGTTCCCGGCGTGGTCGGCATATCGGTGATGTTCCAAGGCGTGCAGTCGGTGGCATTGACGCTTGCGCAGGAGTTCGGCTTCACGAGGGAGATAGAGGACAGGGTCCAAGCTCCGTGCCCTGTGTGGATGGTGGCGGTCGCCAAGATCCTCTCGGGCGTGGTGCAAGGGATCCTTGCTGCGGTGATCGTCTTCCCGATAGCCGCCGTCGTGCACGCGGCTGGTGTGCATCCCATCTTCGACATCAAATGGGCTGTCGCTCTCACCTTGATCCCGCTCACGTGCATAGCCTTCAGCTCGTTGGGGCTTGTACTCGGCTGCGTTTTCGAGCCTCGTAACATCGGCTTGATGTTCGGTTTTATCGTGCTGCCGATCACGTTCCTCGGGGGTACCTACTACCCGTGGACTCGCCTCGCGTCGGTCAAGGTTGGCGGGTTCAAGTGGCTTCAGACCCTCGTCTTGATCAACCCCCTCATATATGTCAACGAGGGTATGCGGGCAGCGTTCACCGCCGTGCCTCACATGCACCTCTACGTCGTCTACCCGGTGCTGGTAGGCTTCTCTGTCGTGTTCGTCACACTCGGGATCCGCTCGTTCAACAAGCGCGTCCTCAGCTGAGGCTTGCAGCGACCGCAGTAATGTCTAGCAGCCTCACCGGCATGCCGCTGGCCTGTGGGGCGGTCAAGCCCTGCGCCCATCGGGAGGTCCACCGATAGCGTCCGGAGCGCACAGCAAACGAGCACGCGGGCGCCTGTGGCTCAAGGCGACCCGCGGCGCAGCGGGAGTCCTGTTGGCTGTCGCTGTGGCTAGCGCAGCAGTAGTGGTCGTTCTGGCTGATCGTGCCGCTATCGCCGCTCCTGTGGCAACGCCAATCCCCCTGGCGGTTTCGGTCGTCCCCGGCAAGCCTGCCCCCATCGCCCTGCCCGATCAGGGTGAAGCGGAGATCATGACCTCCTCCGGGCAGGTATTGGCCGCCCAGAAGCCCGGCGTGTCTGTGCCGATCGCAAGCGTGACCAAGATGATGACGGCGTACGTGGTGCTGAGTGACCATCCTCTGGCGATCGGCGCTCAAGGGCCGACTATCACCGTCAGTTCCGCCGAGGCGGCGACCCTGCCGGAGCGTATAGCCGAGGACCAGTCTCTTATCGCAGTCCAAGCCGGGGAGCAGATATCCGAGCTGACCGCCTTGGAAGCCCTGCTTATACCCTCAGCCGACAACGTAGCCGACATCCTGGCCGCGTTCGACGCCGGCTCCGAAAGCGCTTTCGTAGCGAAGATGAACGCGACGGCAAGGTCTCTTGGGATGGACAACACGTCCTACGCCGACGCGAGCGGCTTCGACCCGGCATCCCGCTCGACCGCGTCAGATCTGCTCATCTTGGCACGCCGGGCGATGGCCATACCCGTGTTCGCCGAGATAGTCGGGATGCCGAGCGTGACCCTTCCCCTAGCTGGAACGGTCAGCAACTACAACAGCCTCGTAGGTAAGGACGGCTACACCGGGATTAAGACCGGTTCGACGGGGGCGGCAGGCGGGTGCCTTGTGTGGTCGGTGACGAGAGCCGTCGACGGTACGCCT
>JAJZNG010000003.1 GCA_021847945.1 Actinomycetes bacterium
GAACCTACGGGATGACCGAGACCGCCAGCGGCGTCGTCTACGACGGCTTCCCACTCGAAGGAGTCGAGGTCAGGGTCGACGTGGGGACATCGGAGATCTACCTGCGGGCGCCGATGCTGCTCCGCTGCTACCGGGACGGCACGGTCCCTTTCGGACCCGACGGATGGTTCCCGACCGGCGACGCCGGCGAAATCGACGCTGACGGGCGTCTCAGCGTCGCCGGCAGGATAGGCGACATGATCGTCTCTGGGGGCGAGAAGATCTGGCCGGCGCCGATCGAGAAGATCCTCGCCGAGCACCCCGACGTCGCCGACGTCGCGGTCGCTGGCAGGCCGGACCCCGAGTGGGGCCAGAGGGTCGTCGCCTGGGTTGTCCCAGCCCAAGGCCGGCCCCTCCCGGACCTAGCGGAGCTGCGCGAACTGGTCGGTTCCCGCCTGGCCCGTTGGGCAGCTCCGAAGCAGGTCGTGGCGGTCGACTCGATCCCCCGCACGGCTATCGGGAAGATCCGCCGTGACCGTCTCGACCGGGCCGAGCCCGAAGGCCGGTAAGTTGAAACCCATGAAGATGCCCTATCGCAACCTTGGCCGTTCCGGTCTGCGCGTCAGCCTTTTGTCCTTCGGGTCGTGGGTGACCTTCGGGCCCCAACTCGCCGGTCAAGGTGCCGCTGAATGTCTGCAGGCAGCGCGCGACGCCGGCGTCAACTTCTTCGACAACGCCGAGGTCTACTCCGGCGGTGAGTCCGAGAGGATCATGGGTCAGGCCATTAAAGATCTCGGTTGGGCTCGCCACGACTACGTGATATCCACGAAGCTGTTCTGGGGTTTGCACCCAGCCGTGAACATGCGAAACACCCTGAACCGCAAATACCTCCGCCAGGCCATAGAGGGCAGCCTTGAGCGCCTCGGCCTCGACTTCGTCGACCTGGTGTTCTGCCACCGCCACGACCCCCACACCCCTCTAGAAGAGACGGTGTGGGCGATGCACGATATGGTCGAACGAGGTCAAGCGCTCTACTGGGGGACCTCCGAGTGGCCGGCTGACGAGATCCGCGCCGCGTGGGAGATCGCCGAGCGTCACCACCTCCACAAGCCGGTAATGGAACAACCCCAGTACAACTTGCTCACCCGGGCGAAAGTCGAGCGCGAGTACGCCCGCCTCTACTCCGAGATCGGGCTCGGCCTGACCACGTGGAGCCCTCTAGCTTCAGGACTGCTCACCGGCAAGTACCGCGACGGGATCCCCGAAGGGTCCCGGGCCGCCCTGCCCGGCTACGAGTGGCTGCGCGACCGGCTCACCGACCCGGCCGCTAACAAGGCAGTCGAGCAGCTGTCCGCCGTCGCCAAGCGTCTCGGTGCCACCCCATCCCAGGTGGCGCTCGCCTGGTGCGCCCACAACCCTCACGTGTCGACCGTGATCACGGGCGCCAGCCGGGCCGACCAGGTCCGTGACAACATGGCCGCCATCGAAGTTCTCGACGCTCTCGACGAAGACACGATCTCCGAGCTCGAAAGCGCTTTCCAAGGTCTCGCAGACTAGACAGCTCCGAAGGACGGCGGACGACCCGGTTCTCGAACGAATGTGCTAAGCCGCCGGGATACGGCCCACAACTGGAGATGAGCTGGGGGGCCTATGCTAATGGTGGCGGCAAAGCAGTTTCGGCCGCAGAGCAGCGAAGCGAGGACGAATCGGATGACCAACAGCGACACATGGTCCCCAGACGAGCCACAGGGTAGCGAGACATTCGAAGCGAGCGATGAATCCTTGGACGAGGAGGACCGCCTCGATCCCGGTTTCGCGGAGGCCGTTCAGATGGATCCGAGTCTCGACCCGTCCAGCCAGCTGGACCAGCTCGAAATGGCCGAAGCTGGACTCGAATTGGATGATCCCGAGCAAATGGCGACCCTGCCCGGAGGCGGGGATGACCCGGACGGAATCGGCGAGGCCCCGTCTCGAGGACGATCGTGGCGATCTCGTGTGGACGATTCAGCTTCCGAATGACCCTGGCCGACACTTCGGGCTGAGATTGTAGAGAACCGCGGCTGATCCTTCGCCGATCCCCGCCCCGACGGACCCGTCGGTCCAGCCTGATGATGCGCCAGACTGGAACAATCATGAACCGCCTAGCCCGGGAGACCAGCCCCTACCTGCGCCAACACGCGGCCAACCCCGTCGACTGGTACCCGTGGGGGCCAGAAGCCTTCGAGGTGGCGCGAACCAAGGACGTTCCGATCCTGTTGTCGATAGGCTACTCCGCCTGCCACTGGTGCCATGTGATGGCGCATGAGTCCTTCGAGGACCCCGAAGTCGCCGAGGTCATGAACCACCTTGCGGTTTGCGTAAAGGTCGACCGGGAGGAACGCCCCGACGTGGACAGCGTCTACATGGAAGCGGTGCAGGCGATCACGGGCGGCGGAGGGTGGCCGATGACCGTGTTCCTGACGCCTGACGGCAGGCCTTTCCACGGGGGCACCTACTACCCCAAGGGCCAGTTCCTAGCCCTCCTGGGACGGGTCGGTCAGCTATGGCGAGATCAACGCGTCGAGCTGGAGGAGGCAGCCTCTCAGCTCGCCGAGGCTGTCAGGTCTCACACCTCGCTGCCATCGGCGAGCTGGGCCCGGGAAGGTGACCCCGGGGCTGCCAGCGATCCGAAGCTCCTAGAGCGTGCTGGCGACGCCCTTCTGGCCCGCTTCGACCCCGAGTGGGGAGGATTCGGGAGGGCGCCAAAGTTCCCCCAGCCGCCTATGCTCGAGGCGCTGCTGCGGGCGGCAGTCGCCTACGAACGTCCCGACCTGCTCGCAGCGCTCACCACGACTCTCGACGCCATGGCAGCCGGTGGGATCTACGACCACGTCGGAGGGGGCTTCGCCCGGTACTCCACGGAACGCACCTGGCTGGTACCCCACTTCGAGAAGATGCTCTACGACAACGCCCTGCTGGTGCGCGTCTACTTGCACGCGTGGCAGGTCACTGGACGGCCGGCCTATCTGCAGGTCCTACAAGAGACCGTCGACTACCTGCTCAGCCCCCCGCTTCGCGTGGCCGGGGCCGGATTCGCGTCAGCTGAGGACGCAGACAGTGAAGGGGTCGAAGGCCGCTTTTACGTCTGGGACCACGACGAGGTTGTCGAAGTCGCAGGACGTGACACGGCTGCCTGGTACGGAGTGACGGAGGCCGGGAACTGGGAAGGCAGGAACATCCTTTACCGGCCGCGGCGAACAGAGGATTCCGGCGCGACGCTGTGGCCCTCGGACTCTGATTGGCTGGCCCGTCCCCGAACGGTCGAGGACGGCCGGAGAGCCCTCCTCCAGCGCCGCAACACCAGGCCCCGGCCGGGGCTCGATGACAAGGTGCTCACAGAGTGGAACGCAATGGCCGTGGCTGCTCTCGCCGAAGCAGGCGCTGCGCTCGGGGATCTTCGCCTCCTCGACGCAGCCGAGTCCGTCGGGCGCTTCCTGTTGGCGAACTCCCGCAGAGCGGACGGACGCTGGCTTCGCAGTTGGCAGGACGGAACCGCACGTCACCTCGCCTACAGTTCCGACTACGCCTGGCTGGTCGAAGCTTTCTGCCGCCTGGGCGAAGCAACCGGCCGGTCCGAATGGTTCGACGAAGCGCGCAAAGCCGCCGACAGCCTGATCGAGCTGTTCTGGGACGGCGAACGCCACGCGTTCGCCACATCCGGCGTGGACGCCGAATCCCTGATAGCAGCCCCTCTGGACACTTCCGACGGGGCCGTCCCCTCGGCGAACTCGGTCGCAGCGACAGCCCTCGTGCGCCTTGGTGCCATAAGTGGCGAGGCCCGCTACGGCGAACACGCCGGGGAGCTGGTCGAAGCTATGGCCCCGGCGATGTCGAAGTCTCCGCTTTCGTTCACCGGCATGGTCGCTGCCGCCGACCTGGCGCGCAGGGGGGTGACGGAAGTCGTGATCAGTGGGTCGAGGCCCGACCTTCTAGGCGCGTTGCGGAGCCGTTATCTCCCAGGGAGTGTTGTCGTGTGGGGGGAGCCGTTCGATTCCCCCCTCTGGGAGGGCCGCCACCCGCAAGGCGGCGCTGGGAGCTCGACGCCGTCGCCTGACGGCCTCGCCTACGTCTGTCGCGACTACGCTTGTCAGATGCCGGCAGGCGACGTTGAGACTCTTCTAGCACAGCTCGGAGTTGGCGGACTGCCGAGCATCCACCAATTCGACCGACGCAAGGACAAGTATTAGAGATCGTGACTTCCACCTCTGCCCTCGAAAGGTTGTTGATAACCGACAAGGTCAGGCCGTCGTCTTTCGGAGCCGCGGTTACCGCACCTGACTACCGTCCTGTTATTAAAGAGATGCCCAGAGTTAGGGTTGATGCGGGGGTCACTCTACGCCTTGTCGTTTTGTCCGCAGACGAGCGCCACTGCACTGGTATCGATGTAGAGTCGGGAACGCTGGTACGAGGTTGGGCGGCAGAAGCTTTCGGAGCGGCCGTTGCCACCTACGACGTCGTCGAGGTGACCATCGCCGGCAGCGGCAGCGCTGACCTCCTTCCCGACCCAGCGCAGCCCGAGGCGGTCGTGATCGAAGCGCAGCCCGAAGCCGTCGACAGGCTGACCGGACGGCGCTGCGAAAAGATGCTCCGAGCGTTGCTGCACCCCAAAGATAGGCCTCTTCTCAACAACCCGTCCACGGCGATACCCTTCTGGGAGCGTCGCAGTGATCATCCTTCGGTGGCCGTAGTCGACCCGGGTGGGTCGGTAACTTTCTCGCGCCAAGGTTCCTATCTCGCCTGCGTGTTCGACTGGCAGGGCCATCGCCGAGAGCTCCCGTGCCTGGACCGTAAAGTAGCCGGTCAGATGGACCGGGCTGGCATGAAGCGGATGATGGCCCCGAAAGGCAGCCGGCTCCTCGTCGCTTTCACCCCTCCCATAGAAGGGCGATGCCACAAGGTGGTGGAATCGCTCCTACCGAAACCGTGACAGTAGACCTAGCCGGAGTACTTGGCGGCTAGGTCCTCGGCCATCGCCCAGCCGAAAGCGATCAGCACATCCCGGCGTACAGGGTCGAGAGGCGTCATAAGTTCGGCTATTTCGGCGTCGATGTCCCCGGGATCGTCGACCTCGAAATCGAAAACCCCAACCGGACTGCCGTCCCCGCAGACCACGAAAGAGCGGTCGTCTATGCGGCCTTCCGCACCGAAGCGCTTCGCAAGCCGCCGGCTCCAGGCTCTCTCCTCTCCGGTTGGCTTGTGCCCGGGCCTGGGGCAGATGTCTTGGAAACTGGCGAACGTGGCAAAGGCACCGCGATTGATGAACCGAGTACCTATGAGAACGTCCTCGTCGGGGAAAGCCAGAACCGCCTTGTGAAGCTGTGCTGCCCTTATCTCCTCAAGGATCTCCGCCGCTTCAGGACCTCGGGCCACCGAAGCCAAACCCCACAGCACGCAGGGTGTTCCGCCTATGCGCTCCAACGTACAGAAAGAAAAGCCGCGAAGGCTGCCGCCGTCCCTTACCTGGGTTATGAGAACCCAGGCTTCGGGCTGCTTGGATATGAGACCAATGTCGAACCCGGCAGGACCGTCGGTGACAAGGTCAGCCATCTCGGCCAACTCGGCGTCCGAAAGTGCGGTGCAGTCCTTCGTTTCCGCTTCAAGTTTCATGCGTAGATCGTTCTCCTCACCCGCTGTCCTCCGCTGTCCCAGTTTAGGCCTTCCCGACGCAGTAGCGAAACCGCCCAGTCTGCGCAGCGGGCTGCCACCCGTTCGGCAGCGCTGCCTCAGCCGGCGCTCAGACAGTTCGCCCCGAGCAGTTCCCGCAGCTCGGCGGCGAGACCGCCCGTGCGATCAACCCAGAACTGCGGGCCCAATCTGATGCACTTGTCCCCCACATGCAGGAATACGGGGGATACGCCCGGATGGCCACTGAGAACGCCTTTCAAGCGCACGACGCGGTCCTCGCTCAAAGCTTGCAGGGGTAAGTTCAGATGGAGTGGCTCGACGTCGTCGTCTCGGATCTCGACCCTCTCCACGTCGAGGCATATGAGCTTCGGGGTCTCCTCCCGCTGGTCGAGGCGGCCTTTCACGACGACTACTGCGTCGTCTGCGAGCAGGTGACCGACAGCGGCCATCGTCTTGGGGAAAACCCAGACCTCGATCGACGAGGAAAGGTCCTCCAACGTAAAGGTGGCCATCATGTCGCCGCGCTTTGTGTACTTGCGGACGAGTCCAGTGACAACCCCTCCGATGCAGCGAGCGTCGCCGTCGCGACCCCTGAAGCCCGCCACCCGGCCCACAGTCTCGCCCGCTCCTTCCCGCCCCGCCTGCTCGCGAAGTTCGGCGATGCCAACGTCGCATCTACGGGCCAGGGTCGCTTCTAAGCCCTTGAGAGGATGATCCGAAAGGTAAAGGCCGAGCATCTCCTTCTCGAAAGCCAGCCGCGTCGCCTTGTCGAAGTCCTGGTCGGGAACCTCGATCCTGGCGTCGTCGAACACAGCCGTCTGCGCGCCGAGGTCACCGAAGAGGCTCATGACCCCCTGGTCGGCCTCCCGGCGCCGAGCGAGGGTCCGGTCGATGATCGACTCGTATACCAGCATGAGGCCCTGGCGGGGATGGCCTAGCGAGTCGAAGGCCCCCGCCTTTATCAAGGACTCGACGGTTCGCTTGTTGAGCACCGCAGGGTCTACCCGAGAGCAGAAATCGTAGAAGTCGCTGAAAGTTCCCCCTTCGCGTCGTTCAGCGATGATCCGCTCGACGAGGCCCTCCCCGACGTTACGGATAGCGGAAAGCCCGAACGGGATGACCCATCGGGTCGCTCCGTCGGCGTCGGTGACCTGCGTGGCGGCGAACTCTGACGTCGCCACGTTGATATCTGGGACGAGCACCTCTATACCCTGCGAGCGGCACTCGGCGAGGTAGACGGCAGTCTTGTCCTTGTCGTCTTTGACGCTGGTCAGCAGGGCGGCAAGGTACTGGGCCGGGAAGTTCGCTTTGAGCCAGGCGGTCTGATAGCTGACGAAACCGTAGCCGAAAGCGTGACTCCGGTTGAAGCCGTAGTCGGCGAACGGTTCGATGATGTCGAAGAGCATCTTGCCGACGCCACGGCCGTACCCGTTAGCCTCGCAGCCCTCCTCGAATTTCTCGCGTTCTTTGGCCATCACCTCCCGGATCTTCTTTCCGGCGGCTTTCCTCAGGTTGTCCGCTTCGGCGAGGCTGTAGCCGGCGAACTTGGTCGCCAGGAGCATCATCTGCTCCTGGTAGATGCAAAGCCCGTAGGTGTTGCCCAGCACCTCCTCCATGTCAGGATGTTGGTAGACGACCGGCTTACGCCCGTTCTTACGGTCGGCGTAGTCGTTATGCATGTTCGCGGCCATAGGCCCAGGCCGGTATAGCGCCACGAGCGCCGCAACGTCCTCGAACTCGGTAGGGGCGAGCGACCTCACCAGGTTGCGCATCGGGCCGCCTTCTAGTTGGAACACCCCGATCGTGTCGGCCCGCTGCAACATCTCGAAGACCTTCGGGTCGTCGAGCGGCACCCGGTCAATGTCAGGCCTGGAACCGGTAGTAGCTTCGATCAAGTCCAGCGCCCGTTCGATCACCGACAGGTTCCGCAACCCGAGGAAGTCCATCTTCAACAGGCCGAGCTCCTCGACCCCGTGCATTTCGTACTGGGTGACGATAGGGGCGTCTTCGACTCTGCCGCCCGGCTCAGGCTTGCGCTGGATGGGCAGGTGATCGGTGAGGGGATCCCCAGATATGACCACCGCAGCAGCGTGAATGCCGTCCTGGCGGCGCATTCCCTCGAGACCTCTCGCTACTTCGACGACCTTCGCTGCGTCGGGGTCTGCCGAGACCAGTTCCCGCAGCTCGGCCGCCTGCTTGAAACCGTCGGAATATTTGGGCGTCTCCTCAAGGCAAGCCCATAGAGGGGTGTCCCTACCCATCACCAGCGGTGGCATCAGCTTGGCTATCCGGTCCCCGAGACCGTAGGGGTAGCCGAGAACACGAGCCGCGTCACGTACGGCGGCACGAGCTTTGATAGTCGAGAACGTGACGATCTGCGCTACCCGGTCCCATCCGTAACGCTCGGCCGCGTAGCGGATCATCTCCGAGCGGTAGCGCTCGTCGAAGTCCATGTCTATGTCGGGCATCTGCTTGCGGCCCGGGTTCAAGAAGCGCTCGAAGAGCAGCTGATAGCGGATCGGGTCCAAGTCGACAATGCGTAGGCAGTAGGCGACACAGCAGCCCGCTGCGCTACCACGCCCGGGGCCGACGCGGATGCCGTTCTCCCTGGCGTGGCGGATGAGATCCCACACGACGAGGAAATAGTCCGAGAAACCCATGTCCGATATAACCGAAAGCTCGTAGTCCAGGCGCTGCGCCGCCTCGCCTGGTAGAGGGTCGCCGTAGCGCTGCTTGGCACCTTCGAGGCTGAGATAGCGCAGGTAGGCGTCGGCGTCGGCGAAAGCCTCCGGGCGAGGGAACGAGGGAAGCTGTGGTTTGCCGAAGGTTATCTCGACGTCAGCCCGCTCGGCGATCCACAGGGTGTTGTCGCAAGCCTCAGGAAGCTCAGCGAACAGGGCGCGCATCTCGGCAGCACTTTTCAGGTAGTGCTCGTCACCGTGGAACTTGAAGCGCTTGGGGTCGTCTTTCACCGAGCCTGTCTGCACGCAGAGAAGAGCGTCGTGGGCTTCGGCGTCCGAGCGCGACACGTAGTGGCTGTCGTTGGTAGCGAGCAGCGGCGCTCCGATGCGCTTCGCCAGTTCGACCAGCTTCGGGTTGGTACGTCGCTGCTCGGGAAGCCCGTGGTCCTGCAGTTCGACGAACAGCGACCGCCTCCCGAAGATGTCCTGCAGCCGGGCGGCCAGCTTGACGGCCCGCTCGGTGTCGTCGCGAAGAAGCGCCTGAAGGACCACCCCTCCGAGGCAGCCGGTCGTGGCTATGAGACCTTCGTGGTATCGCTCCAGAAGCTCCCAGTCGCATCGCGGCTTGTAGAAGTAACCTTCGAGGTAGGCGTCGGAGGACAGTTTGAGCAGGTTCTTATAGCCGGTGCCGGTCTCGGCTAGCAGCGTAAGGTGATAGTAGAGCTTCTCTCCCGTTTCACCCTCGCCTCCCCCGTCGTCGATACGGCCCCGCCTCACCGGTCGCTCGAAGCGTGACTCCCCGGCCATGTAGGCCTCGGTTCCTATGATCGGCTTGATCCCTGCTTCCCGGGCAGCTTTGTAGAAGTCGAGAACCCCGTACATGTTCCCGTGGTCGGTTATGCCGATCGCCGGCTGACCGTCGCGGACGGCGCTTGCTATCACATCGGGGACGCGCGCCGCCCCATCGAGCATGGAGAACTCGGTGTGCTGATGAAGATGGGTGAAAGACGCTACCACGACTTCCGGTCGCCTACAGGTAGATCCCGCTGCGGGGCGCCTCGTCGGGCGAACCAGCGGGAAGGCTACGCTGGCGCATCTGCTCAAGCTGGGCCCGAGCCGCCATCTGCTGGGCGAACAGGGTCGCCTGTATACCGTGGAAGAGCCCTTCCAGCCAGCCCACCAGCTGGGCTTGAGCTACGCGCAGTTCGGCGTCGCTAGGCACTTCCCCCGGACCAAAAGGCGATGACAGCCGTGCCAGCTCGTCCCTCAGGTCGGCGGACAGACCCTCCGACAGCTCAGCAACGGAAGTGTCGTATATCTCCCGCAGACGAGTCCTGGAAGCGTCGTCTAGCGGGGCTTGGCGGACCTCTTCAAGCAGTTGCTTGATCATCGACCCGATCCGCATCACCTTGGCCGGCTGCTCCACCGACTCCGAGGAGCTTTCTAACTGCCCGCCGCCGGGCTCCTCTCCAACCACTAAAACCTTGTCTGACACTGGCTCTGGGATCTCTGAGTTCGTCATAGCCCCTACAGTCTGCCGCGACTGCCGACTAGGGGCACGAACATCTCAGCGGGTGTCAGCGAACCGTGCCTGCAGACCAGCTTTCGACTCTCGGGGGAGTCACCCGGCTCGACGAAAGCGACCGGCTCGAACGCCGCCAAGGCGACATCTCCCAGTCTCGAGCGAATGACCCGGTTCATGTCTCCTCCCAGCCAGCCTTGCGAGATCACCTCTTCGAGAGTAGCGACCCACGCCTGGTGGCCGAACCTGGACTTGAGCGTCCCCGACAGGTGCTCGGCTGCTGCGGGGCTTTGATCGAAGGTGTGGAACCACCTAAAGCGTGCCTCGCCGGAAGTGAACGCCACCCCGTCGATGCTGGCCGGGTCGACCTCGACAAGGTTCGCGCCGACGCTCACCTGCCCGTGATCGGCGGTCACGACCAGCGCAGCGCTGCTCGGGAGCACTTCGAGCAGGTCGCCGACCACCCGGTCCAAGGCGACGAGCTCGGCGTCATAGTGCTCACCGAACCCCTTCATGTGGGCGATCCTGTCCACCCCGTCGTAGTACACGTACACGAACCTCTCTCCGCTCTCCACCAGGTGTTTGACGTCGACAGCCATACCTGACGCCTGATACCAGCCGACCTGGCGTGCGCCACGCTGGTGGGCGACAGTGAAACCGGTTCCGACGAAGTCCGCCTTGCTCACCACGGGAACGTCGACACCACCGAAAGGAGGGCAGCTCTGGAAGCTGGCCGGGTCCACGTAAGACCTCGCGTCTCCCGTCTTCGTTCTCCAACGAAGCACGTTCATGACCTCCGGCCCGCCCGGTCCGGCCACGACGACCTTGTAGCCGACAACCCCGTGAATCGACGGCGGAGCCCCCACCACGAGCGAGGTGAGGGCCGTAGCGGTGGTGCTCGGCACCACCGTGGTTATCGGCCTGCCCGCAAGGGTCGCCAGGTTTTCGAGCATTCCCAGGCGCTCGGAGAGTTGCAGCCATCCGAGACCGTCGACGACGAGGAGCACGACCTGTTCTGCGCCATTCACCGCCTGGGGAAGCCACGCCGGACGCTCCGGGGAGCTCGACAGCAACGCCGGCACCACCCTGGCGAGGTTCGCCCCCAAGTAATCAGGTATGACCGCCGCCGGCGGGTGCGTCTGTATCAGGGTCACCTCACCACCCTAGAGCTACGATGGGACGGTGAAGGTTTCTACCCGCGGGGACTACGCCAGCAGGGCGCTGCTGTCTCTGGCGCTTCACGACGGTGAGAGCGTCCCGACCTCGGTTCGCGACGTGGCGGAGCGGACCGGTCTACCTCAGCCCTACCTGGAGCAGATCCTGTTGGCACTCAAAGGAGCCGGCCTGGTCCGCTCGAAGCGGGGGGTCGGCGGCGGCTACGTCCTGGCCCGCCCGCCGGCCGACATCCCTCTCGGCAAGATCGTCAGCGCCGTCGACGGGCCGATCCAGGCCGGCGACTTCGGCGAGCCCCACCAAAACGGCGCTTGCGACCACGAAGGCCAGTGCGTGCTCCTCGCCGTCTGGTCCGAAGTGGGCGGCCACATACGCGAGCACCTCGACTCCTTCTCGCTTGCCGACATGGCAGACCGGGCTAGGGGGACTAGCTCTACCTAAGACCCCCCGGCCTCTACCTAAGACCGCCCGGCGACACGGCTGCGCCTTGCGTGCGACCACGGCCAGAGCCGTCTGGGCCAGTGCCGTCTGGGCCAGTGCCGTTTGGGCCAGCGCCGTTTGGGCCGCTGTCGTGATGGTGGTGTCGGTGCTGCTCTGCCAGGTGGGAGTGGCCGACCCCGACCGGCTGGCCGACCCGGTCGGCGAGACCAGGCCAGGGGGACCGGTAAGGGCAAGCGTCGCAGTTCACCCGGGGCATTCCCATCCTCGACTCGTTGAAACGCTCCACGATGGGCTCGACGAGACGGACGTCGGGGCCAAGGTAACCGCAGTCGACCAGCTCCACGCCAGCTGAGTCAGCCCAGGCGCGAAGTTGCGCTCGCCCGCGTTCTATCAAAAGCCCGTAACACAGGTACCACCAGCTAACGGCTATTCTCCGGTGCCCGAGCGCCGCAAGCGTCTTGGCGGCGTCGACGATCGTAGGACCGGTTACACCGCTAAAACCTACGCTGAAAGTCCGGTTCCCGCACCATTCGGCTATGAGCCGGCCCGCCTTGTAGGAGTCGCCGTTCGCGTCCGGGTCGGAAGTTCCCCTCGAAACGACCAGCAGCGCCGTGTCAGCATCGCTGGAGCGAGCTACCGCTTCGCCGAGGATCTCGACGGCCGCCCGGACCACCCCGAGCGGGCTTGCGAAGACGATGGAAGTGCCGGGATGGCGCCGGCGGGCTTCGAGCACCACAGCAGGAACGTCGCTCTTGGCGTGCCCAGCGCCGAGGAGCACCAGCGGAAGCACGGTTATCCTCCCGGCCCCGCTTGAGACCATGGAGTCGACCACGACGCCGGCTGGCGGTTCGCTCATCTCCAGGAATCCGACTTGCACGTCGACCCCTGCCAGAGCGTCCGCTACGTGCGCAGCGAGGCTGTGCATCTCGATGGCACTACGAGGAGACCTCGAACCGTGACCTACAAGCAGGAGGCCCTCGCTCAGCTCTGCCGCGGTCGAAGGTTCGTCTGTCACAGTATCGAAGTTGGCTTCGCCTTCCACGGCCCTATCCGAGCCGTATTCCGGCGAGTTGCGTTGCTTGCGCTACGAGGGAGCCTTCGGCGTCCCACACGTAGCAGCTCTCGTCGACCAGCCGGCCCTGTATCATCTGGGCCCGCTGGAGCACCTGGACCGGTCCCGGCACGGGAACGGCCCGCACGTAGACGGTCAGGGTCAAGGTGGGAACCCATCCAGCCATCTCGATGTCGAAGGTAGCTGGGGGTAATGCGTCAGCGGCGAAAAGCAGGGACACCGAGTCGAAGGCCTCCCCGAACGGCAGCGTAAGCCACCCCATGACCTCGCCTTTACCGGACGGGTTTCCGCTCATGTAGCCGAGCGTTCTCGGGTCGAGTCTCAGCTCCACCTGCTCCATTATCGCCACCCGGTGACCTCCCGGAGGACCCTCCCTGAGAGCGAAGCAGTCCTCGAAATCGCAGACCGGCGCACGACCTGCCGGCGCCGACCAATACGGGGTGCTCGCAGGGTCGATACGTCCCACCGTGACGTGAGCCTCCACGCAGGTCTCGCCTTCCTGGGAGACCCAAGCGCGCACCTGGGTCGCGGATCTCCCCTCGCGCAGCACCTCCGTCGACACGGTCGCTGGTCCCGGGTCGGGCGGCCGCAGATACGTCGCTGCCGTCGCTAGCACGTGAGTCCGTCCCGTCGAATCCAGCGCAGCCCTTGCGAGCAGCGCCAAGAGGTACCCGCCGTTCGGTCTGCCGCCTATCGTCCAGTCGGCGTTGATGTCCGCATCGAAGAGCTGTAGATCCCCTTCCGACCGGCGGGCGCGAAGAGCGGTCACCGCGGCGAAGCTCTTGGGTCGCATTCGGCCAGGGTAGCGGCCCAAGCTGACGAAGCGAAAAGCCGCCCAGTATTCTTTTGCCGTGACGAACCGGGGAGGGAGCTAAGGCGGTGGCCGCTCTCGGACCGAGGCTGGTGATAGCCGGGACCGCGTCGGGGGTCGGTAAAACCACCGTCTGCACAGGCATCCTGGCAGCTCTCGCTCGTAGGGGCCTCAAGGCTGCTGGGGCGAAGATCGGGCCGGACTTCATAGATCCCGGCTACCACGCAGCGGCGTGCGGTCGGCCTCCCCGGAACCTTGACGCTTGGATGTGCGGCCTGGAGCGCATGCCCTCCCTCGCCGCGCGCGCCGCCGACGGTCAGGACCTGCTGGTAATGGAAGGGGTCATGGGACTCTTCGACGGTGCCGCCGACGGTACGGCCTCGTCGAGCGCCGACGTAGCCCGCGTGCTGCGAGCCCCTGTGATCCTCGTGGTCGACGCGTCGGCGATGGCCGCCTCTGCTGGGGCTATCGTGCACGGTTTCGCCAGTTTCGATCCCTCGGTCACCGTGTCTGGGATCGTGTTCAACAGGGTCGGCTCCGACGGTCACGAGACGATGCTCAAAGAGGCAGTCGCCGGCCTGGGAATACCTGTCGTAGGCGCTCTCAGACGCGACGATCGCTTTTCGTGGAGGGACCGCCATCTCGGTCTCGTCCCTGTGTCCGAAGACCCGCTCGGGGTCCGATCCTCGCTCGACAGGCTCGCCTCCGCCATCGAAGCGTGCGTCGACCTGGACGCTGTCGTCGCGGTGGCGCGAAGCGCCGAACCGCTAGAAGCTTCACCCTTAGAAGCTCCGAAGGAGATCGGACCCTCTCGCATCGCCGTGGCTGGCGGCCCGGCCTTCAGCTTCACCTATACCGACACCGTCGAAACCCTGCGCGCTGCTGGCGCCGAGGTGGTCAGCTTCGACCCTCTGGTAGACGAGGCTCTCCCCTACTCGAACCCGTCCCTGCAAGCGGGGCGGCCGGCGGCGCATGCTGCGAGCCACGACGGCGGAGAACCCGACGGAGGTGAACTGGACGGTCTTTTTATAGGGGGCGGATTTCCCGAGATCTACGCGCCGGCCCTCTCAGCGAACCGACGGCTCCTCGACGGGATCAGACGTGAGGTTGCTGGCGGTCTCGTCACCTGGGCCGAGTGCGGTGGCCTGCTGGTCTTGTGCGAAAGCCTCGACGGTCATCCCCTAGCCGGCGTCCTGGCCGCGCAGGCTGAAATGACCAGTACTTTGACGCTCGGCTACCGAACTGCCGTCACGACGACCCAATCCCCGCTGGGCCCCGACGGAACAGTGCTTCGCGGACACGAGTTCCACTATTCGCGTGTCACCCCGGCTGGTTCCGCTCTGGCGATGCGGGCGAGGTTCGGCGAAGGCCACGACGGCTACGCCACAGAGAACCTCATCGCCACCTACCTGCACTACCATCCCGGGGCCAGCACCGCTCCTCTGGAGTCCTTCGCAGCCAAAGCTGCCCTACGTAGGGCATCACGTAGGGCAGGATTAGGCTAGTGTCAAGGCTGTGCGGAAAAGCAGCATCTACTTGCCGGAGGAGACGAAGTCCGCGCTGAGCCGGGAGGCCAAGCGGGCGGGGCTGTCCGAGGCCCAACTGATCCGCGGGGCGCTCGAAAGAGCCCTTTCGCAGCGCTCGGCGCGCCAGGAACAATCGGGCGCGATACACGACCTTCGGGCCTCTCGGACGGCGGACGGGCCGGTGCCTGGACGCCTAGTGGGCGTCGGCGTCGGCCCCGGGGAGCCGGACCTGATAACCGTCAGGGCCGTCGAGGCGTTAAGACGAGCGGACGTGGTTGTCGCTCCGAGCAGCGCTCCCGACGCTGTAGGGCGCGCCGAGGCCATCGTGCGACAAGTTGCGCCGGAGGTAGCCGTCGTGAGAGTGGCTTTCGACATGTCCCCTTCCAGGCTGGCCAGGGACATCTCCATCGACAAGGCGGCGGGCGTGGTCTGCGGATTCTGCGAAAAGGGTAACGAGGTGGCCTGGATCACTCTCGGCGACCCGTTGGTCTACTCGACGTTCCCGTCCGTAGCCGAAGCGGTGAAGCGCCTTAGACCTTCGACCGTGGTGTGCCAGGTGCCTGGGATCATGGCGTTCCAGGCACTAGCAGCTCGGACGTCGACGGTCGTCGCGGACGAACGCACGAAGGTGACCATCAGAACTGCTCTCGACGGCGAGGACCTCGGAGCCGACTTGGAGGACGAGGACACGACGCTCGTCGTCTACAAAGGTGGCCGCCGTCTTCCCGAGGTCGCCGGCATAGCTTCCATTCTCGGCCGGGACCACAGCGCTGTCGCTGGGGAGTTACTCGGAATGCCGGGAGAGCAGGTGGGCACATTGGCCGACATGGCCGCTCGCGGGCCGGCATCTTACCTTGCCACGGTGATCCTCCCCTTCACTCGCGTTGATACTGCCACCGTCGAGGGGAGCGCGCACCATGACCGTTGGGAAATGAGATGATCTCCTTCGTCGGCGCAGGACCGGGCGCCGCCGACCTTGTGACGCTGCGGGGCGCGCAGAGGCTTGCAGATGCCGACGTCGTCGTGTGGGCGTCATCACTGGTCCCCGAAGCTCTCCTCGACCACTGCAAGCCCGGCGCGACGCTGCACGACTCCTCGGTGATGACGCTGGAGGATGTCCTCGCCGTCTACGAGGCTAATCCTGAGCCTAGTGCTGTAGTGCGCCTGCACTCGGGCGACACCTCCATCTACTCGTCGATCGGCGAGCAGATCGACTGGTGCAAGGCCAACAGCCGGCCGTGGGAGATCGTTCCAGGAGTGACGTCGCTTGCGGCCGCCGCCGCTGCTCTCGGTCGAGAGTTGACACAACCCGGTGTAGCCCAGAGTGTGGTTATCACACGTCTGGCCGGTCGTACCGCCAAGTCGATGCCGGCCGGCGAGGGACCGGCGGCCTTCGCGCCCCACGCTACGACGCTCGCGGTCTTCTTGTCCGCCGCCCGCCCAGACGAATTGCAAGACGAACTGCTCTGCGCGGGCTCCGGGTACACAGCAGCGACACCCGCCGCAGTAGTCGAACGCGCCACGTGGCCCGACGAACGTGTCATATCCACGACCGTCGGCGAGTTGGCTGACACCATCCGCTCCACGGGCGCTACCTTGACAGTCTTGGTCCTCGTCGGCGAAGCGCTCCGGGACTCGCCGGTAGCTCAGCGCTCACACCTTTACTCTCCGAGCTTCACCACCGCCTACCGCCTGCGGTCCGCCCCCGGGACCACATCGGGCCGACCTTCCGCTAACCGGCGTTGAGCACCGCCGGCGGCGGCGCACCCCCCAAACCCACCGGCGTCGAACCTCACGAACCGCCGATGGCACCGGAAGTCAGGGCCGCGAAAGGTCTGCGAACCGGTTGGACCACCGGGACGTGCGCGTCTGCCGCGGCGAAAGCCGCAACGATCGGGCTCACGACGGGGACAGTCCCCCCGCAGGTGGAGATCGCCCTCCCGGACCGACGGCGCGTGACTTTCCACGTGCTGTCGCCCGAACCGTCGGACCCGACCGTCGCCGCTGTGGTCAAAGACGCCGGCGACGACCCAGACGTGACAGACGGCGCTGTCATCACCGTGAGAGCCAGCCCGCTGGGGTCAGATGGTCAATCCGCCGGTTCGGTGGAGATACTCGCAGGGCCGGGGGTAGGAACGGTCACCTTGCCCGGCCTCGGGCTAGAGATCGGCTCGCCTGCCGTGAACCCGGTGCCGGCGCGCATGATCCGCCAGGCCGTCCGTGAGGTGACCCCGATACCGTTGTCTTTGACAGTGTCAGTGCCCGGTGGAGAGGCTATGGCAGCGCGCACTTCCAATGGACGTCTCGGGATAATAGGCGGCATCTCCATCCTCGGCACGACTGGCATAGTCCGGCCATTTTCCACCGCCGCGTGGCGTGCAAGCGTCGTCCAGCAGGTGCAGGTCGCCGCAGCGCAAGGGAGCTCCGAGGTGGTCCTCTCCACCGGAGGTCGCACCGACGCGGCCGCCCAGCGCCTCTACCCGCAGCTTTCCCCGGTCTGCTTCGTCGAGGTCGGTGACTTCACAGGCATCGCTCTTCGCAAGGCTGCGTCGCTTGGCATCGTTTCCGTGACGTTCGTCGGAATGGCCGGCAAGATCGCCAAGCTGGCCGCCGGGGTGATGATGACCCACTACCGGCGTTCAAAAGTCGACTCAGAGCTTCTAGCCGAGGTTGCCCGAGCTTGCGGCGCGCCTCGACGTGTCGTTGAAGCCGCCACCGCCACCGCCACCGCCCGGCATTTCGCCGAGACCTGCTTGGAGGAGGGGGCGGTCGCCGTGCTCGAAGAGCTCTGCGTCCGTGCTGCGCGAAACTGCGAAGTGCACATGTCATCCTCGTCGAGCGCAACGCCAGCGGTCAGTGTCGTCATGGTCGACTTCGACGGGGCGGAGGTCATCGCCCGTGCATGACGGCACCCGACTTCGCGGAACGGGAATAGTGCACCTTGTGGGGCTCCTGGGCGGGGAGAGCTTCGCCGCGCCTTCACGAGAAGCGTTGAGAACCGCGACTGTCGTCGCCGGTTCTGCATCGAACCTGGAGTCGGTCGTCCCTCCTCGTGGCGCCAGGGTGATCCGATTCGGGTCCGACCTGGCGGGAATGCTTGAACGCTTGGCACGCGAAGCTACTAACGGCGAGCGGGTCTGCGTCTTGTGCAGCGGAGACCCCGGCTTCTTCGGACTCGCCCGTCTGGCGACTCAGCTGGTACCGCCGGAGCTTTTGAAGTTGCATCCCGCTCCGTCTTCGGTTTCGGTGGCCTTCGCTCGCGCAGGTACGAACTGGGAGGACGCCGTCGTGGTTTCTGCTCATGGCCGTCCCGGCGGAGCCCAGACCGCGGCCGAGGCGATCCTGCGCCATCCTAAGGTAGCGACGCTTTGCGGGCCCGACGCTCCGCCTCAACTGATAGGACGTCTCGCTGTAGAGGCTGGAGCGGGACTTAGGGATGTGCTCGTGGGAACGTCGCTTTGCGAGGAGCGAGAAAAGATATGGCAAGGGAACCTCGAAAGTCTCGCCCGGGGAGACTTCGACCCTGCGTCGGTGGTCGTCGCTACCGTCAAAGCACCGCCAGCTTCGAGGCCGAACCTGCGCTGGGGTCGACCCGAGGAGGAGTTCGCCCACCTGAGAGGCATGATCACCAAGGCGGAGGTCCGGGCGATCGCCATCTCCAAGCTCGAGCTTCCCGCGGCTGGGGTGATGTGGGATGTCGGAGCCGGGTCGGGCTCGGTGTCCGTAGAAGCCGCTGCCGTCGCCCCCGGCCTTAGCGTGTACGCGCTTGAGAGAGACCCGTCTCAGCTACAGGTTTTGCGCGCCAACACGACAGGAACCCAGGTCAAGGTGGTCGAAGGTGAAGCCCCTGCAGCCTTCGACGCTCTCGCCGACCCCGACAGGGTTTTCGTCGGAGGCGGCGGAATCGCAGTGCTCGAATCGGCGCTCACCAGGCTGCGCCCCGGAGGAAGAATCGTCGCTGTGTACGCATCGATGAGCCGTGCTGTCGAAGGAGCTCAAAAACTCGGGGCGATGATCCAGGTTTCCGTCAGCCGGGCGGTGCCGATCGGCGAGGATGGATCTCTGCGCCTCAACTCCGAGAACCCGGTGTTCGTCTGCTGGGGTGCGGGCAGCGGACCAGGGCGGGACAGATGAGCAGAGCCGGCAGCCAGCCGCGCTTCGTCTCGGTGTCAATAACCGACAGAGGCGCCGCTTTGGCGGCGAAGCTCCCCTACGAGCATCGCCACGGACGGCTGATGGACGCCGTCAAGGAAGAGTGGGAAAGCTGCGACGGGCTGATCGTCTTCGCAGCGGCTGCCGTGGTCGTCCGGGCCATGGCAGGACTGCTCGGCGACAAGCACCGCGACCCAGCCGTGGTGTCCGTCGACGACGCCGGCCGCCATGCGGTGGTGCTCGCCGGCGGCCACAGACGTAACGGCAACGACCTTGCCCGACAGGTTGCAGCGCTGACGGGCGCAACTGCGGTCATATCGACTGCCACAGACCTGGCAGGTCTACCCGCCGTCGACGCATTAGAAGGTTTCACGGCCCGCGGAGACGTAGCCGGGCTCGCACGGCGGTGGCTGGACGGCAACCCCCCGACCCTGAGCGTCGACGATTCCCTCGGGTCGTGGCCGCTTCCATTACGCCTAGCCGGTCTTTCAAGAACCGAGACTACTCAGCAGATCGACGCCGCCGAGTCGCCCCGGCTCAGGGTCAGCGACAGCGTCTGCGATACCCAGCCCGGCGAGGTCGTGTTGATCCCACGTTGCCTGGTGGTCGGTGTCGGGGCGAGCAAGGGAGCATCGGCGGAGGGCCTACACGACGCCGTCCACCAAGTTCTGAGCTCCGCCGGGTTAGACCCGTCCGCCGTAGCTGACGTCGCGACGCTGGACGCCAAGGTGAACGAACCAGCCATCGTGGAGCTGGCGGAGCGCCTTGGGGTAGGGATCGTTGCCTTCGACGCTCCCCTGCTAGCCTCGGTCGAAGTCCCCAACCCGAGCGAGATCGTGAGGGACGCTGTCGGCACGCCGTCGGTAGCCGAAGCGGCGGCTGTCGTCGCTGCGGGGTTGGGGTCCCGTCTAGTGTCGACGAAGACCGTCAGCGCCACCGGTGACTCCACGGTCGCTGTCGCACGAAGGCCATCGCCGCCCGGGTCTCTTCATGTAGTTGGGCTCGGCCCGGGCGAGCCGGCCATGAGAACATTCCAGGCGTCGGCCGCCGTCAGGCACGCCGAGGTTGTCGTCGGATACAGCGGCTACATCGACGGTGCCCGCGACCTGCTTTCAAGCTCGCAGGAGGTCGTCGCATACCCTATAGGCGCCGAGGTTGACCGCGTACGCCACGCCTTGGAGCTTGCGGCGCAGGGCCGCAGAGTGGCGCTGGTCTGCTCGGGTGATCCCGGGATCTACGCTTTGGCTTCGCTCACCTTCGAAGTCGCGGAGGAGATCGCCACGTCCAGCTCCCCGCTCGAAGCCGAGCAGCGACAGGGCGAGCAGCGACAGGGCACGCATCTCAAGGTTGCGCCGAGCGAGACGCCCGCCATACACGTCGTAGCGGGGGTCACGGCCGCATCAAGCGCAGCAGCTCTTTTAGGGGCGCCCCTCGGCCACGACCACGCCTCCATATCACTGTCGGATCTTCTCACCCCGTGGGAGCACATAGAACGGCGGGTCATCGCAGCGGCCGAGGGTGACTTCGTCGTGTCGTTCTACAACCCTCGCTCACAGCGACGGTCGACCCAGCTGCCGTCCGCTCTGCGCATCCTGTCCCGGCACAGACCTCCTTCTACACCAGCTGCAGTGGTGACCGACGCCGGGCGGCCCACCCAGACGATCATCCGGACGGTCCTCGGCGATCTCGACCCGGGAACGGTGGGAATGTTCTCGCTTGTCGTGGTCGGCTCTACGACAACACGCTGGATCGGCCACCGCATGGTGACACCGAGGGGTTACAGACCGTGACCGTTCGCGTCAACGACCGCTGCAGCGGCTGCGGTTCGTGCGTCACCACTTGCCCTACGGGGGCGATCACCCCGCTGGCGCGGGGCCTGGCCGTTACTGACGGGCTCTGCAATGACTGCCTTTCGTGCGTCGAGGTCTGCCCGGCCGACGCGATAGAAAGCTTCGACGCTGCGAGCCTGGCGGTTTCGACGTGACCACCGCGGCGCCGCGGATCCATCCGATCGAGGTCGAGTCCTACTCGATCATGGCGTCGCGCGTCGACTTTTCGTCGTGGCCGGAGCCTGCCAGGTCGGTGGTGGCCCGCATGGTGCACGCCACCGCCGACGAGAGCTTTGCTTCTTCGGCTCTGATCGGATCCCTGGCCGTCCAACGGGCGGTAGGAGCTATCCGATCCTCGGCGCCGGTGATGTGCGACTCCCGGATGGTCGTCGCGGGGATTCCCGCGCTCGGCGCTTCCGGCACAGTCGTGTGCGCCCTTGATCTGATCGACGGGGAGAAGTCCCTAGCGGCGCCGGGCCCGACGGCGGACACCCGGTCCGCCGCAGCGATACGCGAAGCTGCCCGACTTCACCCCCGGGGAGCCCTGTGGGTGGTAGGCAACGCCCCGACCGCCCTAGCGATGCTGTTGGATCTTCACGAGGCTGGCCTGCTCGAACCGGAGGCGGTGATCGCTGTCCCTGTCGGCTACGTCGGGGCCGAGCACGCCAAGAGGCGCTTGTGGGAGTCAGCTCTTGGTGAGGTTGCGATCACCAACTCAGGCGAACGGGGCGGCAGCCCGGTCGCCGCAGCAGCCGTGAACTCGATCCTGCGCCTGGCCGCTAGCTGAGGCCAGCAAGGACCTCCGAAAGGTCAGCCGGCAAGGGCGACGAGAACTCCATCCGAATCCCGCTGCCGGGATGGTCGAATCCGAGAGTATCAGCGTGAAGGAATACTCTTTCAGGCTGTAACAGTCCCCTGAAAGGCCCGGAGCGGCCCCCGTAGCGGGCATCGCCTACGACGGGATGGCCGATCGCTGACACGTGCACCCTGATCTGGTGGGTCCTTCCAGTTTCGAGCGTCAACGCGAGGTGGGTGCACTCGACCGTTCCCCGGAACCTGGCTTTTACCTCGTAGCGCGTTCTCGCCTCGCGCCCTCCGGCTCGGACGCTGAAGCGGGTCGGGTCCCGAGGGGAACGGCCCAGCGGCGCGTCGATCATCCCAGCGTCCGATTCGAGCAGGCCCCTCACCAACGCCTGGTAGCGACGCGACACTGTCCTGTGCGCGAACTGGCCGGCCAGGGACTGGCGTGCCCTTTCGGTCCGGGCGACGACGAGCAGCCCTGAGGTACCCTTGTCGAGGCGGTGCACGATACCTGGTCTCCCTTCCCCACCCGGACCCTCCAGGTCTGCAAGGTCAGGGAAGCTGCGACACAGAACCTGCACTAGGGTGCCAGCGGCGTTGCCCGCTCCGGGATGAACGACCAAGCCAGCCGGCTTTTCGACGACTATCACCTCGTCATCCGCGTGGAGCACCTCCAAAGGGGTGTCATCTAGGACGTCACGATACAACTCCGCTGTGGAGTCGCCGCCGATCGACGGCAGGTCCCTAACCTGGTCGACGTCGGAACCGACGGTTAGCGCTACCGTGTCACCTTCTCGGACTTTACGGCTCCTCTGTGTCATGACCCGACCGCCGACGCTTACCGCCCCGGAGGAGATCATCTCGTTGACCCGACTCCTGGCGAGCCCGCTGACGAGGGATATGACCCTGTCGATCCGCTCACCGTCGAGCGCTGGAGGAACCGACCAGCGCTCCGCGTCAGTCACGGTTGCGCCCCTGGGGATTGCGATAGGAGATGAGCAGTACTATCACACCCACGACCACGCAACTGTCCGCCACGTTGAACACCGGCCACCAGCGAACCGCCTGGATGAAGTCGACCACGCCACCCGGGTAACCGGGAATGTGGCGGAACACACGGTCCCCGAGGTTTCCGAGCGCCCCGCCGAGCAGGAGACCCAGGCCGACGAGCGTTCCAGCGTTCGCCCCAGCCGAGACCCTCCGGGTGAAAAGCACGAGGGCGCACACTGCGACGACCACCACCGCTTCGAGTATGGGGGTGACGCCCCTCCCGAGGCTGAAAGCAGTTCCAGTGTTGAACGTTAAAAGGAAGTTCGACGGACCGATGATGTGGCGGGGACGGCCAGGAGAGAGATTGGACAGAGCCCAGTCCTTGGTCACGACGTCGACGACGACAACGGCGGCCGCTACCAAGGCGACCAACCCGACCCTCCGCCGGCCACGCTCCTTGGCGACCTGGAAGCTACCGCGGCGACCCTGTGAGCTCACCGCAGGGTCATCTTCTCGACGACAGACCCCCGCTTTTGCACGACACGCACAACGCTGCGTAGGGCAGGGCCTCCAAACGGGCCTCGGGTATGGGCTGGCCGCAGTGCTCGCAAATACCGTAGGTGCCGTCGTCGATCTTCGCAAGGGCCCGGTCGATCTCGGCGACAGTAGCCCGAGCCTGGGCGGACAGATAAAGGTCGATCTCGCGGTCGACGTTCGCGGTGCCGCCTTCGCCTCCCTCCTCGTCGAACTGGACGTCGCCAGGCTCGTGCTCAAGAGCGAGCGAATCGGCTTGCGCTTTCAACGTCTCCGCCGAGCCGATGTACTCGGCTCTCTCGGCCAGGAGGGTCTCCCGCTGAGACTCTAGGAACTTCTTGTGGTGCGCCTCCGGCGCGCCGGCCTTCTTACGCTGGGCCGGCTTACGCTGGCTCGGCGCGGGTTCTACCCCGACTGAAGCATGGTTCTCTGATGGCGCAACGGTCTGTTCCGCTACGTCCACGTCACCGTCGGTACCTGACATCGAAGCCTTCTTGTGCACCACTAGAGCTGACCTGAAATTTCACCCGAGCCTGACTGCCGGGCGTGTAACGATAACACTTGAGGGAACGGATGTAATCCCGTCCAAGGCGGTCCCCGGCCGTCGCGGGAGTTCACCGGGGTGTTCGCTGACCGTGAACTGACCAGACGCGGCCCGGTCCCTGCGGGAGGGTAGGTTGGAAAGGTGCCCGGCGACCGTAATTTGCAACCTGACGAGGCCGTCCAAAGCGGAGCACCCGCTTACCCCGACGTACCGCGATCTCCTGATCTTCCTCGCCTGGAGGAGGGCGTGCTCTCGTCGTGGGAGGCGAACAGCACTTTCGAGCGGTCCGTCGAGAATCGCCGCGGCGGCGAGGAGTTCGTCTTCTACGACGGTCCTCCCTTCGCCAACGGTTTGCCGCACTACGGCCACCTGCTTACGGGATTCGTAAAAGACGCCGTTCCCCGCTACCAGACGATGCGTGGCCGCGTTGTGGAACGCCGTTTCGGCTGGGATTGTCATGGCCTACCCGCCGAGGTGGAGGCCGAGAAGCAGCTCGGCGTGTCCGGCCACGTCGCTATCAGCAGCTACGGGATCGCAGCTTTCAACGATTACTGCCGCACCTCAGTGCTTCGCTACACCGAGGAGTGGCGGCGGTACGTGACGCGCCAGGCCCGGTGGGTCGACTTCGACAACGACTACAAGACGATGGACCTTCCCTACATGGAGAGCGTCATGTGGGCTCTGGCCCAGCTCTACAACAAGGGCCTGCTCTACGAGGACTACCGGGTCCTTCCGTACTGTTGGGAATGCGAGACTCCACTGTCGAACTCGGAGACCCGCCAGGACGACGCCTACCGCGACCGTCAGGATCCAGCCGTGACGGTCGCCTTCCACCTGCGCGGGGACGACCCGATGGACTTGTGGGTTTGGACGACTACCCCTTGGACCTTGCCCTCCAACCTTGCCCTGGCGGTCGGTTCCGACATTGCCTATGCAGTCTTCGAGAGGGACGGCCGCCGTTTCGCCCTCGGCGAGGAGCGCGTCGAGGCCTACGAAAAGTCGCTTGCAGGAGCGACGAGGGTGGGGACCGTTCGGGGAGCCGACCTGGTCGGGCGTAGCTACGAACCGCTGTTCGGGTTCTTCTCCGATACGCCCGGCGCGTTCGTCGTGCTCGCCGCCCCGTTCGTGAACACCGAGGACGGCACCGGAATAGTCCACATGGCACCGGGCTTCGGGGAAGACGACCAGACGGTATGCGCCCAAGCGGGCATACCCGTCGTGTGTCCTGTCGACGAACGCACCCGCTTCACCTCGGAAGTCCCCGACTTCGAGGGCCTGCAGGTCTTCGAGGCCAACCAGCCGGTGATCCGAGCTCTCAGGGACAAAGGGGCCCTCGTGCGCTCCGACTCCTACGTCCACTCCTACCCGCACTGCTGGAGGAGTGACACTCCTCTCGTCTACCGGGCCGTGTCGTCTTGGTTCGTTAAAGTGACGGCGATCAAAGAGCAGCTTCTCGCGGCGAACGCTGAGATCGGCTGGGTCCCCGAGCACGTGAGAGACGGCTCTTTCGGCCGCTGGCTTGAAAACGCGCGGGACTGGTCGATCTCCCGAAACCGCTTCTGGGGTTCACCAATACCAGTCTGGAAGAGCGACAACCCGGACTATCCCCGGGTTGACGTCTACGGGAGCCTCGACGAGCTAGAAGCGGACTTCGGGGTTCGCCCGGCCGACCTTCACCGGCCAGCCATCGACGAGTTGACACGCCCGAACCCTGACGACCCGACCGGCAGGTCGACGATGCGCAGGATCCCCGACGTCCTCGACTGCTGGTTCGAGAGCGGGTCGATGCCTTTCGCTCAGGTGCACTACCCCTTCGAGAACAAGGAGTGGTTCGAGACCCACTTCCCCGGTGATTTCATCGTCGAGTACATCGGCCAGACCCGGGGCTGGTTTTACACGCTGCACGTGCTGGCCGTGGCCCTGTTCGGCCGTCCCGCTTTCTCCAACTGCCTGGCCCACGGGATACTTCTAGGCGAGGACGGAGCGAAGATGTCCAAGAGGCTTCGCAACTATCCGGACCCTCAGGCGATGTTCGACCTATACGGTGCCGACGCTATGAGATGGTTTCTCCTGGGATCTCCGATCATGCGGGGTGGCGACATGATCGTCGACGAGTCGGGGATAAAAGCCGCCGTGCGATCCGGGGTGCTTCCCTACTGGAACGCCTGGTATTTCTTCAGCCTCTACGCCAACGCCGACCGCCGACGGGCGAATCAACGCCGGGTCGACTCCCCGAACCTTTTGGACCGTTACGTGCTGGCCAAACTCGCGGGGACTGTAAACGCCGTCACCGAGGCGATGGACTGCTACGACTTGTCAGGAGCGACGGCGCTGATCGAGTCCTTCTTAGACTCGCTCGATAACTGGTACATCCGCCGAAGCAGGGACCGATTCTGGGGTACGGGCGAGGGTCGGGAGGCTGACACCCAGGACGCTTTCGATACTCTCGCCACCGTCTTAGAGGTGCTCAGCAGGCTCGTCGCTCCTTTGATGCCGATGGTTTCCGAGGTCGTGTGGCAGGGCCTCACGGGAGGGGATTCGGTGCATTTGGCTGACTGGCCACAAGCCGGCGAGCTCCAGGAGGACCCGGCGCTCGTGGCCAGAATGGACCTTGCCCGCGAAGTGTGCGGAGCTGCGCACTCGCTGAGGAAAGCGAACAAACTCCGAGCCCGGCTACCACTTGCGCAGCTGACGGTGGCGGGACCACACGCAGGCGAGCTCGCCGAGCTCGCCGATCTGATCGCCGACGAGGTCAATGTCCGTTCCGTGATCCTGACCGACGACCCAACGCCTTTTGCGAACCCCCAGCTCAGCGTCGTCTTCAAGGTAGCTGCTCCCCGGCTCGGAGCTGCGATACAAGCGGTTGCAAACGCTGCCAAGCGAGGCGACTGGGAGATCCTCGTCGACGGAGCCGCCCGGGTCGGAAGCGAGATCCTCCGACCAGGCGAGTTCGACATGAAAGTCAGTCCGTTAGACGCGTCGAACACCCGGCCCTTGGCTGACATGGCCGGAGTCGTTGTGCTCGACTTGGAGCTCACGGCGGAGCTTGAAGTCGAGGGCCGTGCCCGGGACCTTGTGAGAGAAGTTCAGCAGTTACGCCGAGACGCTGGCCTCGAGGTTTCGGACCGCATCAATCTGAGCGTCTCGGGTGACAAGATGCTGAGTGTCGCCGTCGAAGCTCACCGCGAGTGGATCTCCGAGCAGGTGCTCGCAGCGTCACTTCGACAGGTTGACGTTACCGACGACGGGAGCGGCTGGACTACGGTCACCCTGGCCGACGGGACGGGCGCTTCGATCCTCGTCGAACGGGTCGGCTGATCGGGACCTAGCAGGCGAAGGTCAGCGCCGGCGCCTCAGCCGACCGCCGATCCGGTGGTCGTCGCCGTAGCGGTCGTTGTCGTCGAAGAAGTCGTCCATGGCTCGGTCGTCGTCATAGGAGTCCCCGGCGACAGAAGAGCCCGGGTCGGTATCGTCTGGCTGGGCGGGTAGCATCTGTGTCGCCTCGGCATCGACGGCCGGCCACGCTGCCGTGTCCGAGGGGGCCGGTTGGCGGGTCGGTTGGTCGCTGTCAACCTGGAGGGCCGGGGCCGGGGCCGGAGGCGCCGAGGTCGCCGGGACGGGCGCGTTGCGCCTGGACAGGCTGTCGCCGCCACGCAAGGTGGGCGCCGGCCACATCGTGCCGAGCCGCTCGACCACCGACAGGGCCTCGGTAAGAGACTCTACGACATGGGATTTGTGCTCTTCTAGCCACCGTTGGAGGGTTTCGACCTCCAGCTGCACCTGCGACCTTTGAGACTCGAGCCTCGACAGCTCCGAGCGGGCCTCTGAAATCGCATCCTCAAGGGTGCGCCGCCCTTGCTGCTCCGCATCCGCCACGATGCTGTCAGCCTGCTGCTGGGCTGACACTATGATCCTCGACGCCTGCTCTCTCGCTTCGGCTACCGCCATGTCAGCAGTGCGCTGCGCCAAGACGAGTGTACGTCGAAGCGTGTCGTCGGTTGCGCTCGTGTCACTGGCAGCCTGCTCAGCTCGTTGGACCCGCTCCGTCGCTTGACGAAGACGGTCTTGGAGGACCTCGATGCCGGCAGCGACCTGCTCCAGGAACTGATCGACGTCCTCGGGGTGGTAACCCCTCATCTTCTCCCGGAACTCTACTTCTCTGAGTGTCTTGGGCGAGACTTCCATTCCTCTATCCTAGACCAGCGCCGCTGCAGGTGCCGGTATCTGCCAGGCGGCACCGGCGACACCCGGGCAGTCAGTTCAGATAGGAAGTCTCCCTAGGACATCGTTCACGAAGATCTGCACGACGATGATCGCCACCAGGAATGACAGGTCGATCATTCCTATCGGCGGTACGATCCTGCGGAAGGGGGCCAGCACAGGCTCCGTCACGGTGAACACCATCCGCCGGACAGGATTGAGAGGAGAGCTTGGGCTGTAGGGGAACCAGCTCAAAAGAGCCCGAGCGAAAAGTATCAGGACGTAGACCTCGCCTAGGTCGAAGAGAGGGTTACCGGAGCGGAAGTTGAAGAACACCTTTCAGGCTCAGGACCTGTAGCCGCGCTCTTGGAGGCGACGCCGCTCCTCCGATGACACTTCCACGCCGGAAGGAGTTAGAAGGAATACGTTCTCATCGATCTTCTCCATTCCGCCGTTGAGAGCGTAGGTGATGCCGCTGCAGAAGTCGATCATTCTCCTCGCCAGCTCACGTTCGCAGTCTTGAAGGTTGACCACAACCGGTTGACCGTTGCGGAAGCGATCCCCTATCAGCTGGGCGTCGGCAAACCTGGTCGGTTCCACCACGTGAGGTTTCGCAGTATGAACAGGGCTGATCGGCCTTACGACTGCCGCCCTCGGAGTCACCGACACTGAGGCGACGCCGGTCTCGCCGGGCTCCCTGTAGCCGGGCTCCCTGTAGCCGGAGTCCCTGTGGCCGCCGTCACGAGGGTTCGAATCCCACCCAGATGCCTCGCGAGCGACAGGCCTCACTGACGACACTGCCGGTTCGGGTTCGACGTAGCGACGCGACGGAGCAGAAGGTTCGTCGTAGTCGTAGTCGTCAAATTCGTCGTCGGCCAAGCCTAGATAAACCATGGCCTTCTTCATGATCCCTGCAGCCATCGAGATCCTCCTCAGTTCTTATTGTAGCTGTGCGCGCCCTGCTGAGAGGGTCGCTCGCCGAAGAGGACGCGACCCAGCCGGAGCACCGTCGCGCCCTCTTGGACCGCGATCTCGAAGTCGTCACTCATGCCCATGGAAAGCTCCGACAGGCCCAGACTCTCGGCACGGCGGGCCAACCAGCGAAAGCAGCGTCTTGCCTCGCCGGGCGAGTCCCGCGGAGCTACGGTCATAAGCCCGCTGAGGGTAACAGAGCTCCTCTCGGCCAGCTCGACCAGCGCGTCGAGATCGGAGGGGTCACAGCCCGGCCTGCCGGGCACTTGGGCCACGTTGACCTGAACGAACACCTCGCTGTCGGGGCTCGATTCGGCTATCGCAGTCAGCGAGCGGGGCCGATCGACGCCGTGCCATGCGCTGACCACCGCGCCAAGCGGCCTTATCTTGTTGTGCTGCGCGTTGCCCAGATAGTGCCACCTCGGACGCTGGGTTGTGCTACGAGCCTTTGCGAGGAGCTCCTGCGCGTAGTTCTCACCAAGGTCGGACATGCCAGCGTCGAGGGCCTCCTCGACGACATCGACCCCGAAACCTTTCGTCACCGCGACTATGCGAAGCTCGCCGGGGGACCTCCCGGCGGCTTGGATCCTCTCTTTCACACCGGCTAGGCGTGCCGCAAGGTCACTCTCGTCCCGACCCACCGGCCTAGCTCAAACCCGCCATATCACAGTGGCTTGACGTCGCTGGGTCGACTGCGCCCTCCACGACCACAGGCCGGCGCTGTGCGCTGTGCACTCCCGGGAGGCACCGACGAGAAAAGCTCCCGCTGCTCGAAGAGCGGCGCCGACACCGGCGGGTAGATCCAAGGAGGGCTCACCCCGGCTGTCACGGCTTTCTAGAGCACAGCCCAGGCGCGCCTCGACTTCAGCGAGGTCTGACCTGGAGAAGGTGTAACAGCACGGGTGGATGCAGGGACCTAAGACTGCGTAGATCCGGGTGGCGCCCAGACGCCTCATGCTCTGCACAGTCGATTCCACCACCCCTGCTCGCAGTCCACGCCAACCTGCGTGTGCGATGCCGATAACCCCTTCGGCACTTGACATGGCGACCGGTGCGCAGTCCGCGCTGAGCACACCCAAAGCGACGCTGGGCAGGCAAGTCACCGCGGCGTCGGCCGGCTCGCCTGCCATAGCCCCAGGCTCTTCCACGATCACGACGCGCGAACCGTGCACCTGGTCTAGGACGGTCCATGGCAGGTCCACCACCTGGTGGCGCCGCTTCAAGACCGTCTCGGTGTCGCCGGACATGTCACCTTGGCCCCACCCAGTGCAGACAACTTTTGCTTCGCCGGGCAGGTCCCACGTCGCCACCGGTCGAAGTCGAACGGCGGGCTGCTCCACCGCGGGGCTCATGTTCGATCACCTTTTCGGCTCAATTCACAAGGCGCCCTGAGACGGTCACTTCAAGAAGTCGGGCACGTCGAACTCGTCGCCTATGAGGCCGAGGTCGTCGCTATCGCGAAGTTCCCTCTCCGTGGCGAGCAGACCTAGCCCGCTCTTTTGCACCTTGCGTTCCGGCTCGGTGGGCCGCTCCCAGCCGTCGAAACCTGCGGCTATCACCGTGACACGCACTTCGTCGCCCATCGAGTCGTTGATGACCGAGCCGAAGATGATGTTCGCCTCGGGGTGAGCGACGCCGTGGATGATCTCGGCGGCTTCGGTCACCTCGAACAGACCCAGGTCGCTTCCACCTGCGATGTTGAGGAGGATACCTTGCGCCCCCTCGATCGACGCTTCGAGCAGCGGTGAGGTTATCGCGAGCTTCGCAGCGGTGACCGCCCGGTTATCCCCCGACGCCGTGCCGATGCCCATGATCGCGGTGCCGGCGTTGCTCATGATCATTTTCACGTCGGCGAAGTCGGTGTTGATCAGACCCGGCGTGGTTATGAGATCGGTTATACCTTGAACTCCAGACAGCAGCACCTCGTCGGCCATCTTGAAGGCGTTGACCATCGAGGTCTTCTCGTTGGAGACCGTGAGCAGTCTGTCGTTGGGGATGACGATCAGAGTGTCCACCTTCTCGCGTAGGCGTTGGATGCCGGCCTCGGCTTGGGTGGACCGCCTGCGGCCCTCGAAGCCGAAAGGTCTCGTCACCACGCCTATCGTCAATGCGCCAAGCGACTTGGCGATCTCGGCGACGACAGGGGCACCCCCTGTCCCGGTGCCGCCACCTTTTCCTGCGGTGATGAACACCATGTCAGCCCCTTTGAGAGCCTCCTCCAGCTCTTGTCGGTGCTCTTCGGCCGCGGCCCTACCGACTTCGGGGTCGCTTCCCGCACCGAGACCGCGGGTCAGCTGCCGGCCGATGTCGAGTTTCACGTCGGCGTCGCTCATGAGAAGCGCCTGCGCGTCGGTGTTGACCGCTATGAACTCGACCCCTTTTAGGCCGGCGTCGATCATCCGGTTGACGGCGTTGACTCCGCCGCCGCCGATCCCGACAACTTTGATTACGGCGATGTAGTTCTGGGCGGCACCAGCCATCGAGACCCTCCAGGGGTGTACGACACGTCGGAACCGTTCCGAGCGTCTATTTGTGTTCTTATTCTTCTAAGAGTGCCACGCCGGGAACCGACGATCCCGGATGCTGACGGAATCGTGATTCCCGGCTTCGGGGCGCTGTTCCGGCAGGCCGACGAGCCCGAGCGAGCCGATCAACCGAAACCAAACCTCAAGTAGAGACTTAAACTTGACCTCAACCTACGCAAATGGTATAGACCTTAGCCGAGATGTAGCTCTGGCGTCAAGACAGTCAAGACACAGGGGTGCTGTTCGTACTTGCGACGCCCGGGCCGCTGAGAACCGGACGCCCGGGCACGCTCAGATCGATGCTCGTGACACCTGCTACCGGACCCTGGTCGATGATCGTCAGCAGCGCCACGACCTTAGCTGCCAGGTCTGATCCGTTTCCGAGGTCCACCTTGATCACCTGTCCGCCTGAGCCCGCCGCGGCGCTCAGGCTAGACATCTGGGACTGTCCGTTGTTCGCGCTCGGCTGGCTGGTCACACCAGACAGCACCTTTGCCGAGATCGTCCCTCCGGCGACGTCGAGGGACCTGACGATATCCCGTCTGGCAGCCGGCATCGCCTGAAGGAAGCCGAGCGCCGCAGAGATTGCGTCCGGGGCACTGGCACTCGGCGCCTGCAAGTCGACAGGAGCACCAGCCACGGGCCCCTCCACTCCTGCCGCAGCCCCGGGGGATCCCGGAAGCCAGTCTCCTATCCGCCCCTTGGCGGTGATACCGGTCAGCTCGGGCAGCGTGGCGTCGCTGGGTCGGGCGTAACCGAGCAGCCTCCCGCTGCGGTCCACCTCG
Organism: Actinomycetes bacterium; assembly: GCA_021847945.1. Lineage (GTDB taxonomy): Bacteria > Actinomycetota > Acidimicrobiia > Acidimicrobiales > Palsa-688 > JAJZAM01. Next base: position 32,202 of record JAJZNG010000003.1, read on the forward strand.
GCAAGGCGATCCCCGCCTTTGGGTGCCCCAACCTCTACGACAGCCAGCGGCGAACGGGTCGAGAGCGCCACGCTCAAGGTTCCCGGCCACGAGACACGCACCGATGCCCCACCTAGGGTTGGAGTGGCGTCGAGCTTGGAGACGATCCTTGCGGAGTCCAGGTCGATCAACGGTTCGTGCAACCTGACACCGCCGATGGCCGCAACGTCGGCAGCGCTATATATGCCAGCCCCAACAACCCTGACGTGGCGTAGCTCAAAGATCGGGCTGTAGAGCGACCCGGCCGCGGCGCCGGCCAGTCCTATCAGCGCACCCACCGCAACCAGCCTCCGAAGACGGCGCCGCCCTTCCTGGCGACGAGTCTCTATCCATCTCCCTGCGATCCGGGGATCCACACGGGGCCTGCTCAAAACGTCTGTCATAAAGATGTTCCCCTCTGAAAGCTTGAAGCTCGAACAAGCGACCAGACTCTCAACATAAGATTGAGAGTGAGAGTGTCGTGGTGCGGTTTAGTCCGGGGTACAGGAGTGGTTCGTCGCGCGGGGCTCACGGCTCTGCGAACCCGATCATCGTGACCTCGGTTTTGAGCTCGACCGAGAAGCGCTCCAGGACTTGGCTACGGACCAGTCCGATAAGTCGCGCTACATCGTCAGCCGAGCCGCCGTCGTCAGCCTGTATGAAGTTGGCGTGCTTGGTCGACACGCTCGCAGTACCGACGCGGAAGCCCTTCAACCCCGCATCCTCGATGAGCTTGCCAGCTGACGATCCCGGCGGGTTCTGGAACACCGAGCCGGCGTTCTGGCCTCCCGGTTGGTTGGCCCGCCTCCATCGCACTATCTCGGCTATGCGCGCTCGGCCTACGGCAGGCTCCCCTTCGTTCAAGGCGAAGCCGGCCTCGGTAACCACCTCGGCAGCGCTGACCGTCGAGGTGCGGTATCCGAGTCCTAGATCCGCCGCCTCTTTCCGAAGGAGTCGATGACCTCTCGTGGCGCTGAGATCGAACACGGTGGCGTATCTCAGGGACTGCGCCATGTCAGCGCCGTGCCCTCCTGCGTTCATCCTGACGGCTCCCCCGACCGAACCAGGAACGCCCACTGCCCATTCGAGACCGCTGAGAGCCGCCTCCACGCTTCGCCTAGCCAGAGTTGGTAGAGCGACAGCCGCTCCTGCGTCGACGTTGGACGAGTCGAAACGAACCCACCCGAAGCGAGACGTGTCAAGCAGGACAGCCACCCCCCGAAAGCCACGATCGGCCACGAGCAGGTTCGATCCCCTACCGACGACGAGCGCCGGCATGCCGCTCACTGCGAGCGAGTCGGCAACAAGGTCGAGGTCCGCCGGCGTCTCCACAGTTACACGAACCGCGGCAGCCCCCCCAACGCGGTACGTAGTGAGCGCCCCGACCGGCCCACCGGCCTGTACCCTGGCACCCAGAGGCACCAGGACTGCCAGCGCTGCTGCGACGTCTGGGTCCGTCCCCGACTGTCTCACAGACTGACCGGCGTCAACTCTGTCGCCCGCCTAGGGCCGCGATTACCATTTCGCCAACTTCGGTGACGTCGCCCGCTCCGAGCGTGAGGCACAGGTCCCCGGGCTTGAGGATTCTGGCGAGCAGGCCGGCCGTGTCGCTCAAGCTGGCCGAGTGGTAGGCCTCGATCTCAGGGTTGGCGGCGCGAAGGGCATCGAAGATCAGCCTCTCGTCCACACCGGGTCTTGGGTTCTCCCCTGCGGGGTACAGCCCTGTGATCACCACGACGTCCGCACCTGCGAAGCATGCACCGAACTGTGCCCAAAGCGCTTCTGTACGGCTGTAGCGGTGAGGTTGGAACACCACGACAACCCGTGACCACGTACCTAGCTTCGCCGTGGCGATCGCAGCCGCCACTTCCCCGGGCAGGTGGTCGTAGCCGTCCACGAACACGACGCCACCGACGTCGCCCCGACGCTCGAAGCGCCTCGCGACTCCCCTGAAGGACCTCACGGCTTCCCCGACCCGAGCGGGGGAAGCCCCGAGCATAGCGACGAGGGTCACCACCGCCGCAGCGTTGAGCACGTTGTGAGCGCCCGGAACCTCCAACACGACCTCCACCACACCACTACCCCCAGACCCTGCCCCAGACAAACCAGCCTGCGAAGACCCGAGCGGACTCTCCGGGTTCGGTCCATCCCCGGGAGGGGCCACACCGCCGACGCGGACGGCGAAGCGTGACCCGGCTCCGTTCATGTCGACGTCCTCTACCCTCACCCCTGCGGACGGCGAGGTCCCGTAGGTGACGACAGGGGGCCGGCGTGGCAGAGCGTGCACCGGGACGCCAAGAAGCGTCTCAACGACCCTTCGAGCGCCGGGATCGTCGGCGCACACGACGCTCAGGGCGCCTGCCTGGGCGGCGAAGCGAACGAACTCGGCCTCCAAGGCCTCGACGCTCCCGTAGAACTCGACGTGGTCTGCGTCCACGTTGGTGACCACCGCTGCGTAGGCCGGCAGGGTTGTGAACGTCCCGTCACTCTCGTCGGCCTCGACGACCAGCCAGTCCCCGCCGGGATCCCAATGCCCGCCGGGACCGAAACCGTTGATCTCGGACCCGACGATCCAAGACGGGCGCCATCCGAGCTCGCTGAGAACTACCGCTGTCATCGCCGACGTCGTCGTCTTGCCGTGCGTGCCCGACACCGCGATAGTCCGCTTGGTAGCACACACTGCGCTCAGCAGCTCGGCGCGACTCCAGGTGGTCACCCCGGAGCGCCTTGCGGCGTCGATATCGGGATCGTCCGCAGGCACCGCAGTGGAGCTCACTACCAGGTCTGCACCCTCGGCGGCCTCTGGGTAGTTGCCTACGCGAACGTCGACGCCGGCGGCGGCGAGACGCTCAAGCGTCGCCGAGTCATGCGCGTCGGACCCCGAGACCTCGAAGCCCATCCCGACGAGGACCCTCGCTATAGCGCTCATCCCCGATCCCCCGACGCCCACGACGTGCACACGTCTTGCGGCCTCAAGTAGAGCTCTCCGCTCGTCCGGCAGCGCTGGCGACAGGTCAGGCACGGGCGTTTCTCTCCACCAGACGAGCGACTGCGAGCGCTGCGTCAGGCCTACCTAAGGCGCGCGCAGCAGAGGCCATTTCATCTAGACGCGACCGGTCCCAGAGCAGCCCGCCCAGCTGCTCTGCGAGCGTCTCGGCATCAAGTTCAATGTCGGCTATCGTCACCGCCGCCCCGGCGTCGCTAAGAACTCTTGCGTTGTGGGACTGGTGGTCTCCGGGAGATCCCCCGAGGGGGATCAGGACCGAAGCGACACCTACAGCTGTCAGCTCCGCGACGGTGGTGGCTCCGGCGCGGCTAACGAAGATGTCAGCCGCGCACAGCAGCAGGTCCATCCGCTCCTCGAAGGGGACCCGTTTGTACTCGATCCCCCCAACCCCTGATTCCACGGGACGGGCGGAAATATCAGCCCAGTCCCGCTCGCCCACCACGTGGTAGATGCTCACCCCGCTACGCGAGCTCCAAGACCTCGCCAGCCCCACGGCCGCCTCGTTTATCCTGCGCGCCCCCAGAGAGCCTCCGACCACCGCCACCACGGTTGCGTCCGGAGTTATGCCAAGCTCCCGGCGCGCCTCGACCCGGGCCGGCTCGGAGCGTTCTAGGCGGGCGATCTCAGCTCGTACCGGGTTGCCCGTGTCGACAGCGCGAGGCAGCGGAGTTCCCGGAAAAGCTACGGCACACGCCTTCGCGAAGCGGCCTGCCAGCCGGTTCGCCATACCGGGGACTGCGTTCTGCTCGGACACGACTACCGGCACGCCCAAGATTATCGCAGCCAGCGCAGCGGGAACGCTTGCATACCCTCCGACGACCACAACCACCGCAGGGCGTGCCTTGCCCAGAACTGCCACAGCTCTCAGCGCGGCGGCGGCGAGTCCGGCAAGTGACACCACGTTGGTGAAGTTGACTCGGCGGGCGATGCCCCTACCCGGCAGGGTAACGAGCTCGAAGCCGGCGGCGGGAACCATTCGACCCTCGATCCCACGGCGCGACCCGACGAAGAGCAGCGTCGAAGGGTCGTGACCGAGTTGCACAAGCGCTCTCCCGATCGCGATCGCAGGAACGACGTGTCCCCCGGTCCCTCCCCCGGCGATCACGCACCACTTGCGGGCAGGCAAGCCGCCGCGCCGTCCGCTGGGGATCAAGTGCTTACGCCCGTGGGTTCTTGGCGATGTTGGCGAGCACACCCACTCCGAACAGTGAGATCACTAATGCCGAACCGCCGAAAGACACGAAGGGAAGGGGAACCCCGGTCACCGGGAAGATACCGACTACGGCACCGATGTTGATCACAGCCTGGCTGGCGATCCACGCCGTGATACCGGTGGCGAGCAGATAGGCGTAGCGTGTTGGGGCCTTGGCTGCTATGCGCACGCCAACTAGCACGAGGGTCGCAAAAAGCCCACTGACGAACAGGCCACCGACGAGCCCTGTCTCTTCTCCTATGACCGCGAAGATGAAGTCGGTCTGGGCGTTTGGCAGGTACCCGTAGCTTGCCAGGCTCGCCCCGATGCCATCGCCGACGAGATGACCGTTGCTCAGCGCAACGAGTCCTTCCACGGATTGGTATCCGCTGTTGTAAGGATGGGCGAACGGGTGCAAGAAGGCCGTTATGCGACGCCAACGATAAGGAGACGCCTTCGCAAGGCCGAACGCTCCGATCACCGCGCAAGCACCCATCCCCATCATCCATCTCCCCGGGATTCCCGCAGCGAACAGCATCGACGCTGCCACCACCGCCACGACCATCGTCGTGCCCATGTCCGGCTGAACCATCACAAGAGCCCCGACCAGCGCCAACACCGACAAGACAGGCGCAGCCTGGTACAGCCAAGGCCCCCGACCCGCGCGCCGGTCCAATACGTCGGCGGCGAAGAACACCAATGCGAGCTTGGCGAGCTCTGACGGCTGTATCTGAACGGTCGAAGTACCGATCCATCTCGTCGCACCCCCGGCGCTGACACCTACACCGGGAACTAGGACTACTACAAGCAGCGCCACGGAACCCCACATAAACACTGGGGTGATCCGACGCCAGACGCTGTGATGGACCTTAGAAGCCACAAAGAGCCCCGCCCATCCCAATGCGAGCCATATCCACTCCCGCACGAGATAGTGCCACGGGGAGCCGAACAGCTGAAGGCTGGTGATCGAAGATGCCGAGAAGACCATGACCACGCCGATCATGCACAGAACACCGACCAGTGTTATAAGCAACCAGAAATTCCCGCCGCGCGAAACGGACGCCGGCGCCGTCGTAGCGCCAGCTGCCGATCGCCCGCCCCGCCGTTGACCTAGCGACGTTTTAGGAGCGGCTCTTCCGGGTCGTTTGGAGCCTCTGCTGGGGGGACTCTGGGGCGGTGCGACCATGAGTTAGGCCTCCACGTTCGAACGATGGACAGTACTTTTTGCTTGAAGGGGCTTCTCGGCCCGGCTCATCCCCCGCCACCTCTAGCCAGGAAGTCAGCGTAGAACGACCCAAGCGCAACAGCCGTGAACAGACCTGACAGGATCCAAAAGCGTATGATCACCGTAGTTTCGGGCCAGCCGAGAAGTTCGAAGTGATGGTGGACGGGAGCCATCCTCAAAATTCTGCGGTGGAACAGCCTGAAGCTAGCCACTTGCAAGACCACGGACGCCGTCTCGATCACAAAGAGGCCTCCTATGATGAACGCAAGCAGGTCGACGTTCTCCAGCAGGGCTAGGACAGCGATGCCGGTCCCAATCCCCAAAGAGCCCGTGTCGCCCATGAAGATCTTGGCGGGCGCGGCGTTGAACCACAAAAACCCTGCGCACGCACCGATGAAGGCTGTTGCGAGAGCTGCTTCGTCGAGCGGTGCGGGGTTCTGGTAGATCGGGAAGTGTCGGAACTGGTAGAAGCCTATGATCGTAAATGCGGCAAAAGCGAAAACCGACGATCCCGCAGCAAGACCGTCAAGGCCGTCTGTCAGGTTGACTGCGTTCGAGAACCCGACTATCACGAGCACGGCGAAGATGACCCAGCCGACTTTGCCCAGGTCTATTCCCGTCGAGTTGTAGCGAGTGAAGGACAGATGCGTATCCACTTTCAGCCAGGTGACAGCGCTGATGGCGAAAGCTAGTGCTACGACGAGCTGAGCTCCGGCTTTCGCCCGTTTGTTCAGCCCCAGGCTTCGCTGGTGGTGGACTTTTATCCAGTCGTCGGCGAAGCCGATACCTGCGGCCGCTACGATGGTCGCCACTGCTGCAATCCCGCGGGTCGTGAAGGCCGATCCGAAGTGGGCCACGGCGTAACCAACGACGACAGACCCGATGATGGCGATCCCCCCCATGGTAGGAGTTCCCGCCTTGGTCAGGTGCTGCTTAGGTCCGTCCTCTCTTATCTGCTGGCCGATACCTCTCCGCACGAGACGGCCGATAAGCACGGGGGGTGCGAGCATGCAGATCGCCATGCCGACCAGCCCCGCTGCTAGAAGGTCGCTCATTTGCCTGCATGCCGGGTCGACTGTATTCGGCTCAAGGCTTCCCTGGCGACCGCGACGTCGTCGAAAGGGATCAGCTTTCCCGCTACTTCCTGGTACTTCTCGTGACCTTTTCCGGCGATGACAACCACGTCACCTGCCTGCGCCGTCGCCAGGGCTGTGGCGATCGCCTCGGCGCGGTCCAATTGCGACAGGGCAGATGCGTCGGATCCGGAGACACCGTGCAGGATCTCCGCGGCGATTGCGTCAGGATCCTCCGACCGAGGGTTGTCCGAGGTAACGATCAGCAAGTCAGCGAGCCTTGACGCAATCGAACCCATCATCGGCCTCTTCGAGCGATCCCTTTCACCGCCCGCACCGAAGACGACTATCAGACGTCCTTTGCAGATCTGACGGGCAGCGCCAAGGACGCTAGCCAGACCGTCGGGAGTGTGTGCGTAGTCGACGATGACGCTAAAAGACTGTCCGGCGTCGACGGTCTCGAATCGTCCGGGGACTCCTTCCAGACCCGACAACCCTTGGGCGATCACCTCGGCTGGGACCCCTAATGCTTCCGCGCACGTTGCCGCGCCGACTGCGTTGGACACGTTGAAATGTCCCCCGAGGGACAGTTCAACTTTCTGACCTTTCCATACGAAGCTGCTGCCGGCAGGGGTCATTTCCAATCCGGAGATCCCTCCTGTCGAGAACGTCACTACCGGGGTCGGACCGTCCGAGAGCATGTCGGCCAACCTCGTTCCCCAAGGATCGTCACGATTTATTACCGCGACGCCAGAGCGGCGCGGTTCGAAGAGGCGAGCCTTGGCCTGGAAGTAGGACTCCATGTCTCCGTGATAGTCGAGGTGCTCTGGCGTCAGGTTGAGGAACAGCCCCGCAGCGAATCTAATGGCGTCGCAGCGGTGCTGTTCAAGGGCGTGGGATGACACTTCCATAGCGACCGCCTGCCCCCCTGTCGCGCGCCAGTCCGCCAGAAGCGCTTGAAGCTCTGGCGCCTCAGGGGTGGTCCTGGTCTGCGTGAGGGTGCCGATGGCCATCGCCTTCCAACCGTTTGCGTCGAAGATCGCCCGGAGCATGGCTGCGGTAGTCGTCTTGCCATTGGTGCCTGTCACCCCAACCACACGCAGACCGGCCGACGGTCGGTTCCAAACCACGTCGCTGAGCGGCCCGAGAGCCATTCTGACCGAAGCGACGACCACCTGGGGTACGTCGACGTCGAGTTCGCGCTCACAGAGAAGCGAGGTGGAGCCGTTCGCTACCGCCTCGGGAGCAAACGAGTGCCCGTCTACGACGTTGCCGGGTATGCACGCGAACATGGAGGCAGCATTACTACGTCGCGAATCGATCACAACGCTCGAAACCTCGACCGTCGCGTCCCCGACGATTCGCTGAAGAAGGCCCGACTCGTCGAGGCCGGCTGCTTGGACTAACTCACCGAGCTGCACTGTCGTCAAGCACCATACCAGCCGCTCATGGCCTGGATGTCACGGCTGACCCGCCATGAGCGACTTGACCTTGGGCCAGTTGCTGTCGCTGCTCGGTGTCATCGTGTCCGGATGGAGGGCTCCACTCGAACCTTGGGCCAAGCCCGTCGAGTTGACCCCGACGGCCTGATCAGCCCGGGACGGAGTGAGGTAGTTGACCGAAGACGGCTGAACCATTCCCAGCTTGCCTTCCGCAGTAGAGATGATGTTGGCCGGGGAGGACAATTCGGCGACTTTAAGACGCAGGTTCTGATAGACGGTCTCCTGCTGGGAGATCTGGGCGTTGGTGTTATCGAGGGAGAACTGCCGTTGAGCCAAAACGACGTGAGCGTAAACGAGAGCGAGGCAGACCACGGTCGCTGCGACTATCGAGACGGCCAGTGCCGTTCTGGGAGTCGGACGGTAGCGGGTACGTCTACCCATCTCGAGGAGGCGGAGATGACTCTCACCGGGTTTTCGTGGAGCGTCGACGCCAGGGGACAGCGGCTCAGCTGCCGCATAGCCACCGCCAGATCCCCTTGTGTTGCTGCCACTGCGGGAACGCAGCTCCGAGGCAGCCCGGCTCATGACCCCATCTCTTTCACCATTTCGACCCCTCGCCTACGACACCTTCGACTGCGCGCATCCGGGCGCTCTTAGCCCGGTGGTTTCGCTGTACCTCCGCCTGTGACGGCCTTCGGGCGCCGCGGAACATGAGCTTCACCTTCGCAGCTGCACCGCACACACAGGGAAGCTGCGGCGGGCACGTGCAGCCGCCGGTGGAGGCCCACCGGAAACGGTCTTTGACGATCCGGTCTTCCCCGGAGTGATACGAAAGCACCACGAAGCGGCCGGCTGGTGCCAAGCGACCCACCAGTGAGTCCACGGCGGGGCCGAGGACGACGAGCTCGTCGTTGACGGCCACGCGCAACGCTTGGAACACCCGCCGAGCCGGGTGGCCACCGCTGCGACGCAGCGCGGCGGGTATCGCGGAAGTTACGACGTCGGCCAGCTCGGTAGTCGTGCGCAACGGACGCCCGTCGACAATGGCCCTCGCGATCCGCCCGGCCATGCGGGTCTCACCGTGCTCGCTGAACAGGCGCGCCAGTTCAGCCGCTGGCCAGGCGTTGACTATCGCTTCAGCGCTCAGCGGGCTCGAAGGGTCCATCCGCATGTCGAGGGGCCCGTCGACCTTGTAGCTAAAACCGCGTTCGCCGCGATCGAGTTGCGGTGAGCTGACACCCAGGTCCATGAGGACGGCCGACAGAGGCGCGTCCGTCGAAGTCTCGAGGATCTCCGCCGCCCTGGCGAAGCTCCCCCGCTCGAGTTGGATCCGGTCCTGAAAGTCTGCGAGGACCTCTTGGGCCGCGTACAGCGCATCGGGGTCCTTGTCGATGCCGACGAGCGTTAGTTGCGGCGCCTTCTCCAAGACGGCCCTGGCGTGACCAGCCCCTCCGAGAGTGCAGTCCAAGTAGATGCCAGCAGGCGTAGCGGCTAGAAGCTCTACGACCTCGGAGAGCATCACAGGCTCGTGAGCAAAGCTGGTCACCGCTGCGCCTCGGGCGATCCGCAGCCCCTCGACCAGCCAGCCCACGGGATGTCTCCCCGGTTCGGGCGAGCGGGAGCAGGAGACGGAGAAGGGGACTCCCGCCCTGCTGGTCGGAGGGCTGCGCATAGCCCGATAGTGGCGCCTGTCAAGTTGGCCATAGCGGTATGTCAGATCCCCACGCCGAGCATCGCGTCGCCGGCGGCCTCTTGGACTGCCCACGCCGTGGGGTTCCACAGTTCGATGTGAGTGAGGGCGCCCATCACCAACACCGTCGAACCCTCCTCGAGTCGGGCAAAGTCTCGAAGGTAGGCTGGCAGTGCGAGACGTCCCTGGGCGTCCAAGTCGAGCTCGGTGGAGCCCACCGAGAAGGCGCGAGCGCGGTTCCTGTCCTCGGTCGTCCCGTCCAGTAGCGGTGCCATCTCGGCGGCTTTCAACTCGAACGCCGACGGGGTCCAGACGGCTAGACATCCTTCGTTGTACTTGGACACAACTGCAGAAGCTTCGAAGCTCAAACGGAATCGGCGCGGCAAGATTATCCGCCCCTTCCCGTCCAGGGAGTGCTCGTACCTCCCTACGAACTTCGTTTCCACGTGCCACTGACTCCGTCCTCTGGGCGCCCAGGGTCCCTCCCCTTCGCGCCACCATGCCCCACTTTATGGCCTACGCCCCCACCGTGTCAATCGTTGTCGCACCGGAGACGTCTGCTTCGGGCTTGAAGCCGCTCAGCGGCCGCGACAGCACCGGCCGCGATAGCACCGGCCGCGACAGCACCGGCCGCAGGAACTCCGCGCGGCGTGCCACCCGATCAGCTCATGTCCGAGACGATCGGCAACGTCCGATTCGATCGGAGCGGAGGCTCTCGCCTTCTACTCGTCGAGCAGCAGCCCCACGACCGCTGTTGCGAGATGTTCCCCCAGTGGCTTGCCCAATCCGCAGGCGACCTCGTTCAGCTGTCCGAGCTTGGCTTCCTCAGGCTTTCTGAGCAGGGCGGCGTGCAATCCCGGGTCCCAGTTCAAAAGTGCAGCAGATTGGAACAAAGCCCCAGACTGTGTGCGCCGCTGCGATATTCCCACGACCTTGCGCCCTCCCATCGTGACCTCGCCCGGCCCTAGACCAGCGAAGCAAACCACCTTGGACCATGGGTTGTGACGCATAGGCCCCTCCCAGACCGTCGCAGATGCGCCGATGGCTGCCGCCCAGAGCCCTCCCAACCATCTGGCGGCCTTCGAGATATCGGGTTGGAACAGGACGTCGTCTGCCGGCACGAATACGTCGACCCAGACGACCTCCTCGGGCCCCACGAGGACGGCACTGCCTCCGCTGCGCCTGCGCGCGACGTCCACGCCGGCCCGCCGTGCGGCGTTGTCGTCCACGTCTGCCGCGGGCTGGCTCGCTCCGAGCACCAGCGCCCGCTTCGACGCCTCTAGAACAGTGATCCTACGCACGGCATCTTGCATCGAGGCGACGGACGCGTCGTGTAGCGCTCCGGCCGGGCCGCTGCGGCGCAGCACTGTCCACTCTCCGTAGCGCCGTGGGTCGGCTCCGAGATCGGGGATCAAGATCGCACAGTCAAGCCGAAAGGACACCCTCAGAGCCAGACCCGAGGTACGCGCTCCACTCGCTTCGCATCCGAGCGCTCGCCAATAGGAGGAATGTACGTTGGCGCGGTGGGGCCGGCGGATGCCTCAAGCGCATACCGATCTCCTCCAAGAGCCGGTCCTTCTTGTGAAAGTTGCATGCACGGCACGCTGCGACGACATTGTCCCAGGAGTGCCCCCCACCCCTGGACTTGGGTACCACGTGGTCGATGCTCTCGGCCTCCGCCCCGCAATATTGGCACTTGTGACCGTCCCGGGCGAACACCGCCCTGCGGTTCAAAGCGGCGCGAGCGTGGTAGGGGACCCTCACGTAGTACCTCATCCGTACCACCGACGGCTCCTCGAAGCACAGCTTCTCGGATCGTAGTACCCGTTCCGAGGGGTGCAACATCTCGGCTTTGTGCTCAAGTGTCAGCATCAGGGCTCGCCGAGACGACACGACGCAGAGAGGCTCGTAGGTGGCATTGAGGACAAGAGCCTGCGTCATGCCACTCTTCTCTTATCGCCTGGGATGCCCCAAAGGGTCGGCTAAAAGTTCCGCTCTTCTGACAAGGCGGGAGCTTCGGATGCTCACGATCCGTGATCCTAGTCTGCGCCCGCAGCCATGCGCTTGCACCACTTGAGATAGTCGATCAGTTCACCCGTGGAAGCCTCCCGGGAATGCCCGTACATCGTCTGGTAGCGAAAACGTAAGTAGTCGAGCCGGGGTACTGGGATAGGCGGCCACGTAGCCCACCACCGGCGCGGAACGAACCTAGCCAGCTCCGGCCACAAATCAGGCCGGCGAAGAAGCGCCTTTGACAGCCCAGCAGTGGCGAAAGTATTAAACCGCACAGCTACTACGCTAGGCGGAAGAAGATCTCCACGGAGGATTTGATGGACCGACAACCCGCGACCGCCGTGGTGGTCGAACCGTTCAGCGAGTTGTTCCAGTCCATCGTGGCTAACGTGGTCACGGTCTTGAGGGGCAAGGACTCTGCGGTCGAGCTCGCTGTTATCTGCCTTCTCAGCGAAGGTCACCTTTTGATCGAAGACGTTCCCGGCGTAGGAAAGACCACGCTTGCGAAGGCTCTGGCGAGAAGCTTCGACTTGGAGTGCCACCGAATCCAGTTCACGCCCGATCTGCTGCCCTCCGACGTTACCGGGGTGAGCCTGTACAACCGGGATACGATGACATTCAGCTTCCGTCCCGGTCCGATCTTTGCAAACGTCGTCATCGCCGACGAGATCAACCGTGCGTCACCCAAGACCCAGTCAGCCCTGTTGGAGGCCATGCAGGAACGCCAAGTGTCCACCGACGACGTGACCAGACCGCTACCGGAGCCTTTCATGGTCGTCGCTACTCAGAACCCGGTAGAACACGAGGGGACCTACCCTCTGCCGGAAAGTCAGATCGACAGGTTCCTCATGCGGCTCAGCCTTGGCTACCCGGACAAGGCGTCGGAGGTGGCGATGCTCGACGCGGCCGGCGAGGTCTCCGCGGACCCTGATGCTTTACCTGTGGTAGCGGACAGGGCGACGGTCCATTCGATGATCCGCGCTGTCAAGGCGGTGTATACGGCGGGCTCTCTTCGCGAGTACGTCGTCGAGCTAGCCGGCGCTACCCGCCGCCACCCCGCGATAGCCCTTGGCATGTCCCCCCGCTCGACTTTGGCCCTGCAGCGCGCAGCTCAAGGCCTAGCAGCATCGTCGGGGCGATCCTACGTGACCCCTGACGACATAAAGGCAGTTTTTCTGCCTGTGGTAGCACACCGGATTGTCCTGCAACCGTCGCTCGCCGCCTCGGGGACAGAGGTTAGCGAGATTCTCGGCGATATCGAACGGTCGATCCGGGTCCCCTCCGGGCGGACCTCGGCGAGCTGACGGGGAAATCGGAGCCACAAGATTGGCCTCTTCGAAGGCTCTCCCAACCCGAGCTCCGACCTTTGGCCGCCAGCCGGCGGGTCCCCCTACGCCCAGAAAGGGATCCCCGTACCTCACAACGCGCGGTCAGGCCCTTGCCGCATCCGGCGGGGCTCTCGCTTTGGGGGCTTTCCTTTCGGGTGCTATCGAGCTTTACGGGCTTGCAGTCGCCTGCCTGGTTTTGGTGACAGTCGCATGGGTGCGGTTACGCACGGCGTCTTGGAACGTGGCCGTCACGCGGACCGTGGTGCCCACACGCTTTCCCAGCGGGACGAGCAGCCGGGTCGAGCTAGTGGCCATCAACGCCGCTTCCAAAGCCTCCCCCGAGGCCGAGGGCAGGGATCCTTTGGGCACCAGCGGACGGGCCGCCCGGTTCAACATCGCATCGATGCGGCCCGGCGAGGTACGGCGAACGACGTACCACCTGCCACCTTTGAAGAGAGGAGTCTACGAGCTCGGACCTCTTAGCCTTCTTGTCAGCGATCCATTCGGCCTGGCTGAGACGGAACAACTGAGCGCCGGCGAGGCGACACTGGTGGTTCACCCGCGTTTTGAAGTCCTCCCGTACGGCACTCTGCCCTCCGCTAACCGCCCGTCACTCGGTCGCGCCCGGCGAACTGGCGGGCCGGATCCCGACAGTTTCCTACTCCGCCGCTACGTCCCCGGCGACGACCTCAGGCGAGTCCACTGGCCTACGACAGCCCGTGTAGGTGAGCTCACCCTCCGCCAGGACGAGCCCAGAGGCGACGACCTTGTCGTCGTCGTCGCCGACCTACGCAGGAGCGGGACCGCGCGGCCCGCTGTCGACGAAGCGTTCGAAGCTGTCCTCGAATCGGCTGCGACTATCTGCTCGGGGTGGATACGCTCCGGCAGCGAAGTCCGCTTGTTGACCAGCGCCGGTTACGACTCCGGGCGGGGCTCTGGTCCCAATCACTTCGCTGCTATCCTCGACGGTCTCGCAGCTTCGCAACCACACGATCCTGGCGGCCTGCCCGTCCGGCTCGGCTTCACGCCAGGTGACTTCCCGCTCATGATCGTCACCACTGACAGGTGCACGCCTACGCTTTTGGGCGAACTCACTGGAAGCTACCCGACCCAGATGGACACGGTGGTGGTGATAGCAACCGTCGCCGACGGCTTCGCCCAGCCCAAGGACGGCAGCCACTCCCCCGACGGTGAAGACACCGGCCTTCTCGCAAGTCTCGACAACATGTGCAGGTCGCTCTACGTGCCGGCAGGTAGCACCGTCGGACGTCAGCTGGCAGGGGGCGGCGGAGCGAGGTGACACCACCTCGGGACGCTCCTCGCCGCCGCCGGTCCACGAATCCGGGTGGGGATCGGTTGGGATATGGCCGGCTGGTCGCGCTCACGCTGGTGATGCTGGCTAGTTCCGCCGGACTGTTCCGGGTCTTCGTCGGCACAGGCTGGGTCGGCCCCGTTGCGGTAACGGTGATCTGCTCCGCCGGAGCCACGTGGGCCGTAGCGCTACGTTGGCCCCAACCGATCCGGGGTGCCATCGTAGGGATCTGCGCGGCAACGCTCGCTGTCAGCTGGACAGTGTTTCCCTCGACCACGTCTTGGGGCGTCCCGACCTTTGCGACGCTAAAAGCGCTGCGCAATGCGTTAGCCAGCATAGGTCCGGGCATCGCAACTTCGGCCCCTCCGGTCCATGTCACTCCCGGGTTCGCCCTCCTGGCGGCCGGTGGAGCCGGCCTTTTGACCGTGGTCGCTATCGTGCAGGCGTCGCAGCGCAACGGGAGTGTCTTGGCGCTGTTCCCTTCGCTGGCGATGTTCATAGCGGCGATCCCCGCAGCACGCGGAGGCGGGCGCTTCTACGTCGTGTCGTCGTACTGCGTGGTCGCCTGCGGCTACCTGTACGCTGACTCGGTCCTGTCCCGACCGACCACGTGGTTCGGTGGGGTGCGACGAGGAGGGCGAACGTCCAAGGGGTCCACCGCCGTGATAACCACCCTGGCGAGCGTGATCCTCGCAGCCTCCGTTACTGAGATGCTGCCCGGAGTCGACGGGTCGGGGGTTCTCGGGTGGGGTGCTGCTAGTGGTGGATCGGGGCAGCGAATAGTACCGAACCCGCTGGTTTCGCTGCAGACCCGCCTGTTGGACGAGTCCAACACACCGGTGTTCCAGGTGCGCGCCAGCGTCGGCTCCTACTGGCAGCTGACCACCCTGGACAGCTTCGACGGCACGACATGGAGCTCGGAAGGGTCCTACAGCGGGTTTAGTTCACGACTCCCGGGCGTAGGCAACGTGCCCAGCGGGGTCCAAGTGGAAAAGGCCACTTTCACGATACAGAACCTCGACTCCGTATGGCTTCCGGACCAGTTCAACCCTGTGTCAGTCCAAGGAGCTAAGGGCGTGTCCTACGATCCAGGCAACGACAGTCTCCTTGTCGCAGGGTCCACGTCCAACGGGATGTCCTACACCGTCACCTCCTACCGCTACCTGGCGGATCTGAGCGCCGCGGAGCTGGCCTCAGCGGCTCCCACGCAAGCTCCCGCCGTCGACACCGCCTTGCCAACGTCTGTACCTCAAAGCGTAAAGCTCCTTGCTCAGCACATCACCGCGAACTCCTCCAGCGAGTACGCCAAGGCGTTGGCCATACAGGACTATCTGACCAGCCCGATCTTCCGCTACACCCTCCAGCCTCCCACTGACGGCTCCGGCACTGCAGCACTGACCACGTTCCTCTTCGACACCCGGGCCGGCTACTGCCAACAGTTCGCCGCCGCGTTCGCTGTTCTAGCACGGGAGGTCGGCATCCCTACAAGACTCGGTGTCGGTTTCGCTACGGGAAGCGCCGTGGCAGGTGGCTTCCAGGTACTCGACTCCGACGCCCACACGTGGCCCGAGGTCTTCTTCGGACCCCAGTACGGGTGGGTTCCCTTCGAGCCGACACCCGGCTTCTCCGTCCCGGGAGCGAACGGCTACGACCCGGTCGCATCCACTTCCACGCAGCCGAGCCCGCAAAGCCCTACCACTGTGGCTCCGGCCAACCCGTCGGTGACAGTCCCGGCGGGCCACGAGAAGTCGGGCGCCGGACAGAGCCTGTCCGGCGGGGCGGCCGCCAGCAAGCAGAGTTCTACGTCGGGCTCCAGCAGCTCTTCCAGCAAATGGTGGTTGGCCCTCGCCGCCCTCGCCGCGCTCGCCGGTCTCGTCGTCGCTTGGGTCGCATTGGCAGCCGTGGCTCGCTTCACCCGGCGCCGGATGCGTCGAGCTCGGGCGTCGCGGGCGGGACCGCGTAGCGTGGCTCTGACAGCCTGGCAGGAGGCCGAGGAGGAGCTGGCTTGGATCGGCGTGAGCCGCCGCGAATACGAGACGGTCAGCGATCTTGTAGCCAAGCTGGGCACACGGCGGCCGCTGGTCGCCGTGTCCTCCTCTAAAGCCGCCCGCGCCGGCAGCGCCACCGTCAGCGACCCTGACTCCGGTTGGGGAGAGGTCCTCTCGCCTGGTGACCTCGTCCGACTATCCGAACTGGCCGGCGTCGCCGAGCAAGCGGCGTTCGCCAGGGAGTTCGATGCCGCTTCAGCGCGTGCCGCGCTCAACCTGTCCGTCGACACCGCCAGAGAGCTTGCACGACACCGCAACCGACGTCAGAGGATCCGTCGCTGGTTGCTAATCCGACCTCGGCCGAAACGTCCCTCTAAGAGAGCCTTCGGGCGCTGAGCTCAGATCCGCCCGTCACCACCGAAGCGCTCCCGGAACTTCCGTGCCAGCTTTGAGAGCGACTGGTTCGGGTTGCGTGAGCGTATGGTCTGGGTCATCTGCTCGACTCCGAGCCTGCTCATCCGTATGAGGTTCGTTGCGAGGACTATCGCACTGGAGAGCATGATGAGAAACCCGACGACCGCCAGCACCCAGTTGAACGCGAAGGCACCGAGCAGCACGGCGAGACCCACGACTGAGCCGAGGGCGGCCCACTTGCACTTGCGAGCCAAGTACCGCTGAAGGGTCGTCGAAGCGAGCAGCTCAGCTGACTTGGGGTTTTGCGAGTGGAACTGACGTTCGATCTCGGCAAGTATTCGTTGTTCGTTCTCGTTGAGCGGCACCTTAAGCCTCCAACTCCATCATCTCACCACGGAAAATGTACGGCAACGCGGGCTCCTTGCGTCGCGATCCTCATGAAAGTCCTACACTGCGGCGCGCCGGGCCGACAAGAGCGGCGGTGGTCAGCGACTCGGGACCGAACCTGCGGCGCACTTCGTCCACGACGGCGCTGGTCGCGTCGCGACACGACGGGTTCCTCTTCGCTTCGCCGCCAAGGTCCAAGCTGAGCTGTGATGCTTCGGTCCCGCCCTGCTCGGCGAGGTTGGTGAGGCTCACGCCGATAAGCCTGACTCCCCGCTCGCATTCCGCTTCAGAGAGCAGCGCAAGGGCTGCTCTCGCTATGTCGGAAGTGGTGTCGGTTCCCTCCTTAAGGGTATAGGACCTGGTGCGGGTCGTTCTGTCACGGTAGCGGACCTTGATCGTTACGGTCCTCGCCCGCATACCCGCTTGCCGGACACGGCTCGACACTGAGTCGGCCATGCCCAACACCGGCACTCTTAGGCCTTCCACGTCGAAACGGTCGTCGCTGAAGGTCTCCTCCTGGCTTATCGACTTCGTAGCGCGCTCGGGCTGCACCTCCCGGTCATCTAGACCCCGAGCGAGGCGTGCGAGATGGGCTCCGTGGGCCCGACCCAGAACCTCCTCAAGGGTTCGAGGGGGCACCGAGGCGAGCTCACCCACCGTCTTGATACCCATCCGCGCCAGGCGACACGACGTTGCAGGCCCGACCCCCCACAGTGCCTCGACTGGGTGAGGGTGCAAGAACGCCACCTCCTGGCCCTCGGGGACTATGAAGACTCCTGAACCGGGTCCGCCACCGTTTGCAACCCCGCCATCCCCGGCTGCTCCGAACGCCGTGGGCGCCCCGGAAGGCTCGTTCGGCCTGCTTCGCTGCCCGAAGCTTCGAGTGACGCGCGGCTTGGCAGCCTTGGAAGCCATCTTCGCCACGAACTTCACTCGCGAACCCCCAACCGAGCAGACAAGACCCGTCTGTTCGAGCACTCGACGGCGGATCAGCCGTCCAATCCTCGCTGGCGGACCGTAGATCCGCTCGGCTCCGGTCACGTCGAGAAATGCCTCGTCGAGGGAGATCCCTTCCACCAGCGGAGTGAACCCGGCGAAAACCTCGTGGAGTTGCCGGCTCACCTGAGCGTAGCGACCGTGGCGTGGCGCCACGAAGACTGCCTCGGGGCACAGCCTTCGGGCCTCGACGGATGGCATCGCGGATCTGACCCCGAACGAACGCGCCTCGTAGCTACACGAAGCGACCACACCCCTGCGGCCTTCGCCTCCTACGATCACCGCCCGGCCGGCCAGAGTGGGGTCGTCCAAGGCTTCCACCGCCGCGAAGAAGGCGTCCATGTCGACGTGAAGCACCCATCTTCTCGAAGCTTCTCCCACCACCCGCATTGTATTGCGCTCGTCGCCATCTAGCCGAGAAGAACCTCCTAGCCGAGAAGAACCTGACTAGCCGAGAAGAACCTGGCGGAAGCCCTCGGCAAAACGCGTCCCTGCTCTGTTACCTGCGTCGGCTGCTCTGCTTCGCACAGAAAGGCGAACCAGGTCCCCACCGTCTCCTATCTGGCTTGCGTGGCAGACAACGGCATCTGCTTTGGCTTCGATGCTCGCCGCAACGTCCACCCAGACATCGGGTTCGAGGGTGCCTGACAAGAGCAGCGTCCTAACAGCGTGAGCGGGCCGCGAAGCGGGAAAATAGTGGGGGTTAGCTGCGCCAGGAACCACGGCGTCGATAGCAGCCCAACCGGTTACGCGATGATCTCGGTGGTTTATGTAGGTCTGACCGAAGAACACAGCCGTAGGGTCGGGGGCGAGGACCACGCTGGGCCTGAGGTCACGGATAAGGGCTACCATCTGACGTCTCAGCTCCAGGTCGTCCTCCAACTCCCCGTCTGGATGGTCGAGCCAGAAACGACTTTTCACTCCGAGGACCGTCCCGGCGCGAACCGACTCAGCTTTTCGGATCTCGGCCAGCTCAGCGGGGAGCACAGAGGCATCCAAAGACCCCTTGTCACCCTGGGCGCACACGCACACGTGCACAGCAGTGCCGTTCGCAGCCCACAGTGCGAGGGTCCCGCCCGCAGCGACCTCGGCATCATCGGGATGCGCGTAGATCGCTAGCGCCACGTCGGGTATCTCGTCGAAAAAAGGGCCGGCCACGAGCGCGACAGTAGGCTAAACACGTCTGTATGGCTGCGCAATCCGACCCCGCCCGAACCGACCTGCCACCCGAGACCGCCGAGGCAGCCTTCGGTTTCGACCCCGGCTGGCGGGATCTCCTTGTGGCGGACCTTGCTCGCACTGCGTTCGAGGCTGCCATGGCCGGCGCCGACGTCCTTCGTCGCGCAGCACCCGGCTCGGGAGCGGCCGTCACTGGGCTGTCGACAAAGATTTCCAACACCGACATGGTGTCCGACGTAGACCGCTCATCGGAGGCCGCGGTAAATCGAGTCCTGCTGCGTCGCAGACCTGAAGACGGTCTCCTAGCCGAAGAAGGCAGTTCCCGAGACGGCACGACGGGTGTCCGCTGGGTTGTCGACCCACTGGATGGGACCACGAACTTCCTTTTTGCGATACCGCAGTACTGCGTGTCGATCGCGGCGGAGATTGATGGAGAGCCTGTTGTCGGCCTGGTAGTAGATCCTTGCCGATCCGAAACGTGGGCTGCGGCCCGAGGTCATGGTACGTTCCGCAACGGGTCCCGCTGCCAGGTAAGGCCCGACCCGCCGAGTGTCTCTGAGGCGCTGATCGCAACCGGGTTCGCCTACAAAGCGGTGTGGCGCGCCTGGCAGGGGGGGATCGCAGCCGAGGTGCTCCCCCAGGTAAGAGACCTGAGGCGCTTCGGTTCGGCCGCCCTCGACTTGTCTTGGATAGCAGGAGCCCGCTTCGACGGATACTACGAATGGGGTCTCAGCCCCTGGGATCTCCGAGCAGGGGAACTAATAGCACGCGAGGCGGGAGCACAGGTGGGCACTTTCCCCAACGGGACTTCTGTCGCCGCGACTCCCGGGCTCTTCGGACCGCTCTGCGAACTGCTCGGCCGAGCAGGAGCATTCGACGGTCCACCTTCTCCCTAACGTGCACCGCAAGTCCCTTGGTTGTCATAGAAGACCGACCCGCCCGCAGTGACCACTACGGGCCTGTTAGCCCCAGAACACCTCCGCGACACCGTGGAGCAGGGCAGGGTCGACGAGCTTGGAAACGCTAACGGCCTCCGAAAGCGCGACCCGAACTATCTTGTCAGCTTGCAGAGCTACCATCGTGGAGAAGTCGCCGTCGTGGACTGCGTCTATGGCTGCTATCCCAAACCGTGTCGCTAGGACACGGTCGAAAGCCGTCGGGGTACCACCGCGCTGGACGTGCCCGAGCAGGGTCACCCTAGTCTCGAAACCGGTCCGCTTCTCGATCTCGCCGGCGAGCACATTGGCTATTCCGCCCAGTCTCGGATGGCCGAACTGGTCGAGCTCCGCCGACGCCAAGGTCAGGCTGCCGTCCGCAGGGACGGCCCCTTCGGCGACGACGACTATCGAAGCGAACCGCCCTTTGGCATGCCGGTTCTTCAGTTTGGTGCAGATCACGTCTATGTCGAAGGGCTCCTCGGGCACCAAGATCTCAGCGGCACCTCCGGCGATTCCGGCGTAGGTCGCTATCCAGCCGGCGTTCCTTCCCATCACCTCGCAGACTATGACCCTGTCGTGGGACTCGGCGGTCGTGTGCAGACGGTCGATGGCGTCCGTGGCGATCTGAACCGCCGTATGGAACCCGAAGGTCACTTCCGTGGCCGAAAGGTCGTTGTCTATAGTCTTGGGAACCCCGACGACCGCCACACCCTCGCCGCTCAGGCGGTGTGCTACTCCGAGCGTGTCGTCACCGCCGATCGCTACCAACGCATCTATTCGTTGGGAGCGCAGCGTCGCCAGGCACCGCGCCACCCCACCGTCGACCTTATAGGGGTTGGTCCGTGAGGTCCCGAGGATCGTTCCGCCACGGGGAAGAATTCCCCTGCAACGCTCTACGTCCAAGTCGGTGGTGCGGTTATCCATGACTCCCTCCCACCCGTCGAGGAAGCCCACGAAGCTATCCCCGTAACGGACTTCACCCTTGCGCACAACCGCTCGAATGACCGCGTTCAGCCCGGGGCAGTCGCCGCCACCGGTAAGCATTCCGACTCTCATGTCCTTCTCCTACCTAGAACCGCTTCGACTCTAATCGCAGGAGGAGACCGTCGAAGTCCGACTGCAACGTAGCCGTGCGGGCCCTGTAGAAGTGGGACCCTGTAGGAGTCAGCGCTCGGCGGAAGCCCGTTCGAGCATCCCTGCTTCACGCCTGAAGTCCCCAGCCCCGGAGAATCCCTTGTATACGCTGGCAAAGCGCAGATATGCGACCTCGTCGAGGCTCCGCAGCTGCTCTAGGACCGCGAGACCCACCTGCTCGTAGGTGACCTCGCCGCCTACGAAACGCAACGACTCCTCCACACCCGCGCTGAGTTGCGCAATATCTTCTGCTCCTACAGGCCGGTTCTTCGACGCTGCCGCCACGCCGGCTGCTACCTTCGCTCGGTCGAACAGCTCTCGCTCGCCTGAGCGCTTTACGACTACCAGCGGCACTTCTTCAAGACGCTCGTAGGTGGTGAAGCGAGCTCCGCACCCCCCGCATTCCCGCCGACGGCGGATAGCCGAGCCGTCAAGGGCCGAACGCGAATCAACTACTCGATCTTCCGTGCAGGAGCAACGGGGACAGCGCATCCCTTGCAAGGTAGCGCTATGCGTGACGGAATCACGAACTATCGACCTACGAAGACACCAAGCGAGCATGGATGGCCCCCAAAAGCCTGAGCTCTGACATCTTTTGCAGGCACTCGATGCCTTTAGTGATCAGGAATCTGTATCGTCTCGCCGGGATAGATCGACGTGCCGCGCAACTGTGAGGCAAGGCGGTCAACCAACGGCCGCTCGTCGCCGGCTGGATCGAGTCTGTGGGCTATCGACCACAGCGTGTCGCCCGGTTGGACGACGTATACAACCTCGCTCGCCACCTTCACCTGGCCGATCGACTCGGTCTGTGCATCCCTCACAGCTGAGCCCACCGCCCCCGCCTGCGCTCCCCTGTGCTGCCCGGACAGGATCGTTGCGACCATCCAAGCGGCTGCAACCCCGACCGTCAGTGCCCACAGGGTCCTGCGCAATACCTGGCTCGCGCCCAAGGGACCC
>JAJZNG010000205.1 GCA_021847945.1 Actinomycetes bacterium
ACACGAGCCGTGCGGCTCGGGTGCTCAAGCGGGCGGTTATGGTGGGTCTGAACGCTGCCGGTGTCGACGTGGCCGACCTCGAGGTGGCTACCGTCCCGATCACGCGCTTCGCGGTCCGTAGCGAGAACGCCACCGCCGGCGTGTCGGTGCGACTGGTGCGAGACGACCCACAGTCGGTGGTGATCCGCTTCTTCGATTCGAGCGGTATCGACATCTCAGAGGCGACGCAACGCAAAGTCGAGAGGCTCTTTTACAGGGAGGACTACCGCCGGTCGCTGGCCGGGGAGATAGGCGAGTTGCGCTTCCCCAACCGTACGGCTGAGTTCTACACGGCCCGCCTGATGGACAGTGTGAACGCCGAGGCGCTGCGCTCGGCGCGCTTTAAGGTGGTCCTCGACTACGCGTACGGAGCGGCCAGTTTCATCATGCCCAACGTTCTCTCCAAGCTTGGAGCGGACATCCTTTCGGTAAACCCTTACGCTTCGACGCGCCAGTCACTCGGCTTCGACCGGTGGGAGCACGCAGCCCAGGTGTCGGCCCTGGTCAAGGCGTCGGGGGCTCAGCTCGGGGCTGTGATCGACCCGGACGGGGAGATGATCACACTCGTGGATGACACCGGGCTGGTCCTAAGCGACGACCAGGCGCTGATGGCCGTCCTCAGCCTGGTAGTTGGTAACGACGGCCGATCTGGCGGGAATCCGACAAAAGTCGCTCTTCCGGTTTCTGTCAGCCGGCACGCAGAAAGAATCTGCGCCGAGGCTGGCGCGGAGCTGATCTGGACGAAGCTGTCGACGCCTTCGCTGATGGAGGCCGCCTCGAAACCCGGGGTGCGCTTCGCCGCGAACCAGGAGGGCGGCTACATCTTCCCTGGCTTCCTTCCGGCATACGACTCGTTGGCAGCGTTGGTCGAGACGCTAGCCCTGCTTGCCGTCGAGAACGTAAAGCTGTCCAGAGTCGTTTCAGCCTTGCCGGTGCCGCGAATGGCGCACGAGTCTGTCGTGACACCTTGGGAGCGGAAAGGTCTTGTGATGCGAACGGTGATGGAGTGGGCAAGCGATCGCGAAGTTCTCCTGGTAGACGGTGTGAAAGCTATATACGAAGACGGTTGGGCGCTAGTGCTACCCGACCCCGACGAACCCTTGTCGCACGTCTGGGCGGAGGCTTCCAGCGAAGCTGAAGCAACGGCAAGAGCCCAGGAGTTTGCCCGCAAAATTCGTTCGGTTGCCAGGTCCTAGACCCCAGGCGGGCTAAGCCGCCGTCACCGCAGCGTCCGGCAGGGCAAGGGGACCGTCGAAGCGACGCACGGCTGCCCCTTTACAGTATGTTGAGGGTTCATGAACGTGCCGGAGCATCTTCGCTACACCTCTGACCACGAATGGGCTCGGGGCGACTCCGACGGCGTGAGGATCGGGATCACCGACTACGCCCAGGATTCGCTCGGCGATGTCGTCTTCGTGCAGCTTCCGACGCCTGGGAGACGTGTAACTGCTGGAGAGTCGATAGCCGAGGTCGAGTCGACCAAGTCGGTGTCTGACATCTACGCGCCGATCGACGGCATCGTCAGCGAGGTCAACCAGGAGCTAACGGACGCACCTCAACGCTTGAACGAGGACCCTTACGGGGAGGGCTGGCTCTGCGTGATCGCCCCCGACGGGGACTCACCCTTGGCACCGCTGATGGACGCGGACTCCTACCGCGGTCTCATAGAGGGTTAGCCGGCTCGGGGTTGTGACGTTGATCTTCTGTAACCACTGCGGGCACCGCAACCCTGACGGGTCGAACTTCTGCTCGTCTTGCGGCCACGTCCTGGAGCGCCCCGGTCACGCCGAGGAGTCCACGACGATGACGTTCGCTCCCGTGGAGGCTGCAGGGGAGGTCGCAGACGAAGAGGTGACCGTCGACATCGGCGACGAACCTGCTGGAGCGGGGATACTCGTTGTGCGGCGTGGGCCGAACGCGGGCTCGCGTTTTTGGCTGGAGGAGGGGGTGACGACGATCGGCAGGAGCCCGACGAGTGGGATATTCCTAGACGACGTTACCGTCTCTAGGTCTCACGCCCAGATAACCAACGGCGCTGGCGTTTTCGTGGTGGCCGACGTGGGATCTTTGAACGGGACCTACCTAAACCGCGAGCGGATCGACAAGGCGCCCCTTCGCTCAGGCGACGAACTTCAGATCGGGAAGTTTCGCCTCGTGTTCCTCCACGAGTCGGTAGAGGATTGACACAGTTGGCGGGCCGATCACACCTTTCGATAGGCGAGGTGCTCTCGCTGCTTCGCGGGGAGTTCCCCGACGTAACCATCTCCAAGATCCGCTTTCTCGAAAGCCAGGGCTTGGTGGACCCGGAGCGCACGCCATCGGGTTACCGCAAGTTCTACGAAGCTGACGTTGAGCGTCTCAGGTGGATCCTGCTTCAGCAGAAGGAGCATTTCCTTCCGCTCAAAGTGATCAAGGATCGCCTCGAGTCGTCGGATCCCTCCGGGGACGCTCCCTCAGCTGTCTCCGCCGGCGGCCAGGAAAATCCCTCGGATCCGCTTGAGGCGAACGGCCGGGTGGTCGACGGTGCACGCAAGTCCCCGCTTGAAGGTGCTCACAAGTGGCCGGCCGACTTCCCGTCCGAGGGATCAGACCGCGACGTCGCAGCAGGCTGGCAGACACCGGCTACGGGCGCGGCCGTCGACATGACCGTATCGACGTCGCCTCGCCCGGCTATCTTCGCTGCTTTGCACCGAGCCTCCGCTGGCGGGACCCGGCCGTCCGCTGATCCGGACGGGGCTCCCGGTGGCGAACCTAGCGGCGGCGAAGCCGGGGAGCGGCGCCCAGCCGAGAACGTCCAGGACTCCTACACGGAGGCAGAACTGGCGGCGGCTGCGGGTTGCACCACCAGGCTGGTGGCCGACCTAACCCAGTTCGGATTGGTAGGTCCTCTCGGCCAAGCCGGGGGATCCCCCTACTACGACCGTTGCGCCGTCGAGATCTGCAAGGCTGCATCGAGGTTCGCTGCCTTCGGCGTCGAACCCCGACACCTGCGGGTGTGGCGCAATGCAGCCGCCAAAGAGGTCGAACTGTTCGCCCAGGTAGTGACCCCTCTCCTGCGCCAGCACAACCCGAAAGGTCGGACTGAAGCGGAGGACACTCTAAACGAGCTAGCGGCCGCGGGCGCTCAACTTCGGGCTGCGCTGGTCGAAAGGGAGATCAGCTCGATACGTTGAGCACCGGGGGAGAACTAACCTCGCGATCATGGTGGAAATGAAGCTCGAAGCGCTCAGAGTGGAGATCCCAAGCAACAACCCGCTGCTGCTGCTCCAGGAGAAGACGGGAGCTAAGCGGACCTTGGTTATATACATCGGCCCCGCCGAGGCGCAGGCCATTGCTTTCGCTCAGCAGGGTCTGGTCACGCCGAGGCCGATGACGCACGACTTGATACGCGACCTCGTAGAGGCTCTAGGGGCCACCGTGGACTTCGTGGTGGTCACGTCGCTGCGTGACAGGACCTTCTTTGCGGAATTGCACCTCGCCGGGCCCTCGGGCCGCCGCCAGGTGTCAGCCCGTCCTTCCGACGCCGTAGCCATAGCCGTCCGGGTCAACTGCCCCATCTTCGCAGAGGAGGACCTCCTCGACGCGGAGGGAGTCGTGCTCGACGCCGAAGATGACGACTCCGAAGGCGAAGCGGAGCTTGTCTCGGAGTTCCGCAGTTTCATCGAAGGGATCCGACCGGAGGACTTCGGGTGAGTCATTTGCAACCCCGAGTGCTGTGGGCCACACTGTATAACAGCGTTGTCACACAACACTTTGCACGGAGGTGCACCGGATGAGGCCGACACAGTTCGACCCCGAGGACTGCGGGCCAAGGTTTGGATATCGAGGTCCCCAGGTCTGCTCGATAGTGGGGATCACCTACCGCCAACTCGACTACTGGGCTCGTACCGGCCTGCTCGAACCGTCGGTCAGTAGGGCCCGCGGCAGCGGCTCGCAGAGGCTCTACTCGTACTCGGACCTCCTTCAGCTAAAGGTCGTGAAACGGCTGCTCGACTCGGGAGTGTCCCTTCAGTCGACGCGCAAGGCGATCGAATGTCTGCGCGGCGGTGGGGACGACCTCGCCAGCGCCAACCTGGTAATAGACGGAGCTACATCGGTCCTTGCCCGCAGCGGCGAGGAGATCATCGACCTTCTCAAAGGCGGCCAGACGGTTCTGAACATCGTCCCATTACGCGCCGTGGTGAGCGAGCTCCAAGCCGCCATAACCGAGCTCGCACCTGAAGCGCCACCCAAAGGTGCTGGCGCCCGCGCAGAGGCATCCTGAGCGGTGTCCGCTGGCGCCGAGACTCTTCGCCTGTCGCCTCTCGACGCTGCACACCGGGCGCTCGGAGCGAAAATGGTTCCTTTCGGGGGATGGGAAATGCCGCTCAGCTATCCCAAGGGGACGATCGCTGAGCACATGTCGTGTCGCAGCGGAGCCGCTGCGTTCGACGTGAGCCACCTCGGCACCGTCAGGGTCCAAGGCCCTGGGGCCTTGTCGACTCTGCAGTCGGCGTTCACCAACGACCTTGGCAAGATCTCCCCTGGTCGGGCGCAGTACACGCATCTTCTCGACGACGCCGACGGGAGCGTCCTCGACGACATCATCGTGTGGTGGGTGAGCGACGAGCGTTTCGACGTTATGCCTAACGCTTCCAACACTACGAGGGTACGCGCCGCAGTCGGCGGGGCCGACGTGACCGCCGAGCGGGCTGTGATAGCGCTTGCCGGTCCCTCCGCCCGGGTGAAGCTCGCCGGCGTCGCTCCGGCGGCCGCCGCTGTGGGACGCTTCCGGGTTGAGACCTTCATCTGGCGTGGCGCTACCTGCTTGGCAGCAGGCACCGGGTACACCGGAGAGGACGGCGTCGAATGCGCTGTGCCTTCCGGCATCGCTCGAGAGTTCTGGGACGCTGTCGTCGATACAGGCTTCACGCCCGCCGGGCTCGGAGCGCGCGACACACTTCGCTTGGAGGCCGCGCTTCCCTTGCACGGACACGAGCTCGGCCCCGGTATCACTCCACTGCAGGCAGGGCTCGGATGGGTCGTGGCTTGGGACAAACCCGACGGTTTCCCTGGTCGCGCAGCTTTGGAGCGGGAACGCGAAGCCGGCCCCCGGCGCCGCCTGGCTGGGATCGTCAGCGACGGCCGCCAACCGCCGCGCGCCGGAGCGGAGGTGCTCGCCGGAGGTAGCAGCATCGGTGAAGTCACCAGCGGTAACTTCTCCCCTGTCCTAGGGCGGGGTATAGGACTCGCTTTGCTGGAGGGAACCCACCCGCCCGGAACAGCCGTCGAGGTCGACGTGAGAGGTAGGCGTATCCCCGCTACCGTGAGCGCTCTGCCGTTCGTGGACAAGAAACTCTGACAGGAAACTTTTAAGGGAAGGTGCAACCCAGTTGGGTCATTTCGTTCCGCACAGCGAGGCTGACATCGAGCGCATGCTCGCCGACATCGGACTCGCCTCGCTTGAGGAGCTCTTCGACGTTATACCCCAGGCGCTGCGCCTGGCGGGTGGCCTCGGACTCCAAGATGGGCTCTCGGAATCCGACGTCGCCGTCGAGTTGGACCGTCTAGCCGGAAGGAACCGCTCCGGAGCGGATCTGGTCTGCTTCGCCGGGGCGGGCGCCTACGACCACGACGTCCCTGCCGTGACGAGACGCCTCGGTAGCCGCTCGGAGTTCGTCACCGCGTACACCCCATACCAGCCGGAGGTATCCCAAGGGGTGCTTCAAGCCCTGTTCGAATACCAGACCTTCGTAGCTCGCCTGTCAGGGCTGGACGTGGCGAACGCGTCGCTCTACGACGGGGCCTCGGCGACGGTCGAAGCGCTCAACATGGCCGGCGGGACGAAGGGCCGTCAGACGATGTGGGTGAGCGGCGCCCTGCACCCCAACTGGCGTTCGGTGATATCCACTTTCGCAGCCGGCTCAGGCCACGACATAGTAGAAGTTCCCGTGGCCGGCGGGCTGACCGACTGGGCCAGTGCCCCCGACGGGCATCCCGCGGCGATCGTCGTGGCGAACCCAAATTTCTTCGGTGCGTTCGAGGACGTTCCAGCCGCTAAGGCTCTAGCCGAGGCTCATGATGCTTCTCTCGTCGTGGCCTTCGACCCGGTGTCAGCCGGGCTGCTTCGGACTCCCGGTGAGATGGGCGCCGACATAGCGGTCGCTGAAGGGCAGCCGTTCGGGACGCCCCTCTCCTTCGGCGGTCCCTACCTCGGGCTTTTCGCCTGTCGGAGCGACCTGGTCCGCCGCCTGCCGGGACGGCTCGTCGGGCGCACCCGGGACGGGGAAGGCCGCTCCGCGTACGTGACGACCCTGCGGGCCAGGGAGCAGGACATAAGGAGGGAGAAGGCGACTTCGAACGTCTGCACCAACCAGACGCTGATAGCGGTAGCTGCGATGATCCAACTGTCGTGGCTTGGAACCGGCGGGCTCGGCGAGTTGGCGTTGCGCTGCGCCCGGGGAGCGCGATACGCCCGCGAGTCGCTGTTGGCGGTGCCGGGCATCACCCCGTTCGCAGATGCGCCGACCCTTCGGGAGTTCGCAGTGCGAACTCCTCTCGACGCATCGACGGTGATAGACCGCATGGCCGAGGAGGGTTTCCTCGCCGGAGTGGCAGTCGGCGTCGACGGGGGAGTAGCGACCATGGGAGGGGAATCGCTTTTGGTGGCTGTCACCGAGAGGCGTACCAAGCAGGAGATCGACCGCTACGTGGAATGCATGGCAAAGGTGACCAGGTGAGCACATCCGACTACGTAGACGAGACGGCACCCTCCAATTCGGCACGGATCCCGGCGCCAGCAGGCAAAGCCACCAGCGCACCTCTAATGGGCAGAAAGTCAGAGCCTACGATCTTCGAGTTCTCCAGCCCCGGCAGGAGGGCTTGGTCGTTCCGCACCACCGGGATCCCTGAGTGGGAACCGCAAGAACTGGTCCCGGCGAGGATGCTGCGCGACCGCCCGGTGGACCTGGTGGAGGTACCCGAACGCGACCTAGTGGCGCACGTCACCAGGCTCACCCACCGCCAGTACTCCGTCGACCTCGGAGCTTACCCTCTCGGGTCGTGCACCATGAAGTACAACCCGAAGGTCTGCGACGAGACAGCGTCGCTGCCCGGCTTGACAGGTGTGCACCCCGCCGCCCCGGCCGGCTTGTGCCAGGGATGGTTGGAGCTTCTTTGGGGCCTCACGGAGGCTCTCTGCGAGGTGACCGGCATGGCGGCGGCCACGCTGCAACCGCCGGCGGGCGCGGCTGGAGAGCTCACAGGGCTGCTGCTGATGCGAGCGTGGCACGCGTCCAACGGCGAGAGACGCACCAAGGTGATCATCCCCGACTCGGCTCACGGGACCAACCCGGCTTCGGTCACTCTCGGCGGCTACGAGACCGTCACCGTGCCTAGCGACGAGCGGGGACTCGTCGACATGGCAGCGCTCAGATCGCGTCTCGATGGGGACGTGGCCGGCATCATGTTGACGAACCCGAACACACTCGGTTTGTTCGAGGAAGACATCGCCGAGATAGCAGCGGCGGTGCACGACGTGGGCGGCTTGGTCTACTACGACGGGGCGAACCTGAACGCGATACTCGGGGTCACGCGCCCCGGTGACATGGGATTCGACATCGTGCACATGAACCTTCACAAGACTTTCGCGGTGCCCCACGGCGGCGGCGGTCCCGGCGCCGGCCCGGTTGCGGTGTCGGAGCGCTTGGCGGCGTTCCTGCCTGGTCCGCTGCCACGGCGATCTGAGAACGGCAGCTTCGAGTGGCACACCCCGGCGAGCTCGGTGGGTAGGGTGCACGCCTGGCACGGCAACGCTCTCGCCTTGGCGCGGGCGTGGACGTACATCCTCCTAAACGGAGGGGACGGCCTGCGAACGGTCGCCCAGGCAGCGGTGCTCAACTCGAACTGGCTCCGCCAGCGCCTGAGAGGTTTCTACGACATACCCTTCGACAGGCCGGCGATGCACGAGTTCGTAGCCTCCGCGTCGAGCCTGAAGAAGTCGAAGGGTATTCGGGCTCTCGACGTGGCGAAGCGAATGTTAGAGGAGGGCTTCCATGCCCCTACGGTGTACTTCCCGCTGGTGGTCGACGAGGCGTTGATGATAGAGCCCACCGAGACCGAAAGCCTCGAGACGCTTTCGGCCTTGGCCGACTCTCTGATTTCTATCGCCACCGAGCCGCCCGGCGAGGCTGCCCTCGCCCCGCGCTCTACGCCGGTCGGGCGGGTAGACGAGGCGCTCGCCGCTAGGCGCCTGCAGGCGACGTGGGACGCGGTGCTCGCCGGCGATGGGCGAACGGGGTAGGCGGCCTCAGCTTTCGTAGGTGTTAGCGACGTTGGAAGCCCCGTAGTTGGGCGGGGCGTTCCACTTCTGGGTGAGGTTTCCGTCGCAAGCGGCCACCTGGAGCATTGTGAAGCTGGCACCTGAACCCGGGGTGCCCGACGGGTACACGAGCCCGTAGGCGTCGTTAGCTTGCAGACAGTAGCCGCGGTAGTCCTGGTAGGTGTAGATGACCGAAGAGCCGCCCGTGGAGCCGTTGGAGGTCCATATCTGCGACGAGTTGCCAACTAGAGCAGCCTGCCCTTTGCTCGCAAGATTGGAGATCAACGTCGAGCAGTTCTGCACTGTGACGGCGGTGGCACCAGCCGACGGGTAGACGATCGGGTACCCACCCAACGGTTTGTCGGCGGGATCAGTCGCAGGGTCGCCGGCGGTCGTCAGGCAATAGGGTGTTACCCCGCTGGGCGGGGCAAGAGGATTGGACGGACAGCCGGCGCTGGCGTTCTGGGGGGTGTAGAGCAGCACGTCGTTGGCCGGCTCGCCGTAAGCGCTGAGCGACACGGTGCACCACCTCTGGTTCCAGATCGGATATGCGGAGGTGTCTGGGAACTGCTTGCAGGTGTAGTCGATGAGAGCACCGAAGTTGACGTCTTGGTTGGTGACGTCGATGCAGCGGCCGAACTCGGCGTAGTTGATCAGCTGGTCTGTGGGGCCGATCGTCCCTGGGACCGGGTTCGAACCGCCAGCACCGACTGTCGCCTGCATGGTCCACGTCTGGTCGGTAGCGAAGCCGCCTTGCCCGCACAGAGTCCCTACATAGGTCGTCGACCCGTTCGGGTTGTAAGCGGCGGGGCTGCTAGAAGATATCGAGTTGTCCAGGCACCACCCGTTGGGACCACCCGAGGAGTTCACGCCTTCGATAGCGTCGGAGTCGTTGACACCCCACTGCTGGGACAGTGGGGCCGGTGAAACGCAGGGGGCCACGTAGACGATAGTGCTAGAAGGGTTCGTCACGGTGGTGGAGCCGTTTTGTCCCGGGTCGACTAGGCAGTAGGCGACGCCGCCGACGAAGGTCTGCAACGTGTAGTCCTGTTGGTAGGAGAAAACGAGCGATGGGCTCGGGTTCGAAGGGTTGCAGGTCGACGACATGACGACTTCGTAGCCGGTGGAGAAGGCCGGGCCCACCTGGGCGCAGAATGTTTGGCCGGTGGCGTCCGGGTAGGTGTAGATCAGCCCGCCGGGGATGTTCGCGTCTGTCGGGGACGAGAAGTCGTAGGTGGAGTTTTCCGTCCGTGTTATGCTGCCGGAGGCTGAAAGGTTGTCGCCTCCCACGGAAGTTATTATTGCTTCTTTGACGCTGAAGGCGACGGTCGAGGACGAAGGCAGGGGTCCGGATCCTGTCACGCACGAAGCGGCCGGGCTTACGCCGGCCAATGTTTGAAGTTGGTAGGAGATGGTCGCCTTGTAAGAGATCGTCTTGCCGTCCGAGCTGCTGGATGACACGGTCCCGTCGATAGGACCGCAGGGCAGGGCTGCGACGTCGCCGACGACATTAGAGCCGGTACCGGTCGTCGCCGAGCGGATAGCGGCGACTGCCGCCTGTACCCCAGCGAGAGCGCCCTGCAGGGCATCGTCGCGTTGATTGGACTGGGTCGCCTGGCCGAGACTGAAGAACGCCTGGTTGGCGACAGAAGCAAGCACGATAGAGGCGATCATGAGCAGCGTTAGAGCCATGACAAGCGAACCGCGTTCGTCGTCGCGGCGCGCTAGGCGTTGGCGGTCATGTAGGCGGGTGGTCGAAGACGTTAGTGTCATGACAGGGGGCACGCCGAGGAGGTGGGAGGAGTAGCCGCAGTCGAGTTGACGGCGGTGAAGGTGACCTGAGCGGTGGAAGAGACAGCCGGCGACGTGCCGGCGGAGGACGAAGTGAGCGACACGGTCACTTGTTGGCGGACAATAGATCCGCTGGTAGCGTCGGGAACGGTGAAGACCGCCTCGGAAGGCACGGTCGAAAGGTTTGAGCCGATGATCGACCATCCGCTAGCTCCTGACACGGATCCCGTTGCGTTCCAAGTCCGCTGCTCGAGCAATCCTTTGGCTGTGTCGTAGAGAAGTTCGGTGCATTGCGGGTAGCCGACCGTAGCGGTGGTGTAGGTGGAGTAGAAGGTGAGGGCGTAGTCGCCGCTCGGAACGGACGAGGAGTCGCTCGGAGCTGACGAGCAGGGCCCTGCGCTGGTGCTCGTCCAGCCGTAGGGACAGTCGATGGTCGCTGCGTAGCGGATCTCTTTGTCCAAGGCTATGAAGGCGAGACCAACTTGCGACGACGTGCGATCCAGTGAAGCCGCCTGGTTCTGCTGGGTCATGACGTTCACCAGCGACACCAGGACCATCACCGCTACCAGGGCCATTATGGCCATCGTGACGAGGAGCTCGATCAGGGTGAAGCCCTCCTCGGTGCGGGTTTCGTTCACAGTGACCACGCCTTGGTGGCTCCGTCCGCGGCCACGTTGGAGCTCCATGTGTTTTGCGAGCCGGAAGCGTAAAGGGCGGACACCTGCGAGCTCGACAAGGCCGAGGGGAAAAACGCTGCGTCGGACAGCGAACCTTGCAGGAACGCCTGGCCGGGGTGGTCTGGCCATCCGGAGGAGTTGTCCCAGCCGATGTTCCAGTAGCCCGTATAACCCTGGGAAGACGTGACAGACGAGTTGGAGTTCACTAGCGACCCGTCGACGTAGAGGGCCATTCCCGAAGTGGTGCTGATCGACGCGACTGCTAGGTGCCAGTCTCCGCCGTCGAGGCTGTCGGGGCTCTTGATCTCCACCGTATTGCCGGTGTAGACGCCGAACACGACGTTGCCCGAGTTGTCCACCCAGAGCATCTTGTCCCAGCTAGAACCGCCCGATCCTGTAGCCGTGTCTGCGAAACCCATGAGAACCCCGGGGTTGGAAGTCTTGAACCATATTGCGATCGTGAAACTGGTGTTAGAGGGTCCAGGCGAGCTGTTCAGTTCCGATCCATACGATCCCGAGTCGCCTGAGAAGTTGAGCGAGCTCGAGGAAGGGTTGGAGTCGGCGAAAGGCCCGGAGTTCGCTTGCGCCGAGGCTCCGTGAGCGCACATGGGGTCGCTCGTCGTGACGCTGTCGGCTAACGCTGTTGCCCCGGACGGGCACGACGGTGTCGGCGCCGTCCCCGATGGCAGAACCTCGTTGAACTTTGGGTCGCTACCGGTGCTGATGAGGCTGGAGGTGACGTAGTCACACACGTTGCCGGCACAGACACCTTTGGCGGGCCACGACACGGCGACGACCGCCCGCACCATCGGAGCGGCCGAGCTGGTCGTAGTGCACGAGGCACCGGCCGCGGCCTGCTGAAGGTAGCAGACCCCCATGAAAGTCTGCGTGGTGAAGGTGTAATTGTCGATCACGGTAGTGGTCGACAATGGCACCGCCGGTGTGCCGGCGACGTCGTCGTACTGGTCGGTGTTGGCCAGGCTTACACCTGCCGGTAACGTGGCGGGCCCACCGGAGCTTCTGCCGTCCAGGAGTTGGCTCGGGTCTATGGCTCGTGTGAAGTCGAGGGCGGTGTCGGCGAGGACGGACGCGACTTGGCGGATCCGCCCCTGGTTGCCTGCCTGGGTTCCGCTCGTAGCAGCGGAGAGGAACATCGGGAACAGCAAGGCGAGTATCGCCACCGCGATAACGGTCTCTACCAGGGTGAAGCCACTGTCGCTGTCGGCCGCACCTTTACGTCTTCGACGTACAGCGCGTTTCGCTATGTGGACCCGGCTCACCGTGTAGCTGTCGGCAGGAGCGCCCGGGCCCTTAACTTGACCTCTTCTCGAACTATGAAGATTGCGAAGCAGGCCGAGTGCTCCGCCGCCGTGGCCGTTGGCCTTCTAGGTCAGAGGGTCCTGGGGTGGGGGAGTTACGAGCCGGTATCCGACGCCGCGGACGGTCTGGATTAGAGGTGTCATCCCCGGCAGGTCGATCTTGCGCCGGAGGTAACCTACGTACACGTCGACTACGTTGGAGCCTGGCTCGAAGCTGTAACTCCACACGTTGTTTAGGATTTGGGATCGTGAGAGAACCTGGCCGGGATGTCTCATGAAGAGCTCCAGGAGTACCCATTCTCTCGGGGCGAGCTCGATTCGGCGACCGTTACGGCTAGCAACTTTTGTAAGCAAGTCGAGGTTCAGGTCTCCCACGGTCAAGTCGGTTGTGGAGGACTCTCCCGGCCTGCGGCAGACAGCCCGGATACGTGCCAAGAGTTCGTCGAAGGCAAACGGCTTGGTCATGTAGTCGTTCGCACCAGAGTCGAGGCCTCTTATCTTGTCCTCTAGCTCGTCCCGGGCGCTCAATACGATGACGGGAGCGAGGAGCCCGTGATTGCGGGCATCGCGAAGCAGGTCCACGCCATCGCCGTCGGGGAGTCGGAGGTCGAGAAGGACTAGGTCGAAGCCCATAGAGGACGCTGCAAGCCAGTGTTCCGCCGCAGCCTTGGTCGGCGCAACCGTGACGGCGTGACCCTCGGAGCGGAGACCTTTTTCTAGGAAGGACGCGATTCGGTCGTCGTCCTCGACGACAAGGACCTGCAACTCAAGCTCCTCCAACCTGGTTGCAACTCGGTGACCACGACGGATCGGGCAGTGGAACCGCTATAACTGCGCGACAACCACCTAAGGGCGAGTCGCCGATGTCGACGTATCCTCGATGTGCGCGCGCAACAGCTGCGACGATGGCCAACCCAATACCGGAACCTCCTGGGTGGCTCTGAGCTGTCCGGCCGAAGCGATCAAGGATCGTGTGGCGGATCTCTGTTGGAACACCGGGACCCGAGTCGTCTACGACCAACTCGATGTAGCGTTCCTGGTTGCGCGACGCCATGACAGCCGACAGCCGTATCGTGTCGACCTGTGAGGTGGCCTTAGCAGCGTTGTCGACGAGGTTGAGGAGAGCGCTCCTTAGTTTGTCGAGATCGGCGACGATCACGACGTCTGGGATGTCTCCTACGTCCCATCTTCTCGGCGCGAGT
>JAJZNG010000138.1 GCA_021847945.1 Actinomycetes bacterium
CCCGCCATGCGCTTCCCGTAGAGTAGACCTCTCCACCCTCTGGCGTCTGTGCTGGGACCTCCTCTGGCAGCGCAGTAATCACAGTGTCTCCATCAGTATCGGATCCTCGGGTCCAAAAGGGCGTAGCCGACGTCGGCCACCAAGTTGCCGACGACGGTGATCATGCCGACCAGGACCGTCACCCCGAGCATCACCGGGTAGTCGTCGCGAAGAGTGGCAGTGAAGTACTCCAGTCCCAGCCCGGGAAAGTTGAAAACCTGCTCGATGATCAAGGTGCCTGTGATCACGTACGGGATCGACAGGCCGACCAGGGTTATAACAGCTATGAGAGAGTTGCGAAGCAGATGCCTGCGCAAAACCTGATACTCCGGGAGGCCTTTAGCTCTCGCTGTGCGCATGTAGTCCTGGGCGAGCGTGTCGATCGCTGACGAGCGCATGTAACGGCTAAAAGCAGCGAAAGTGACCAGTGTCAGGCTCGCCACTGGAAGGACGAGACCCGACGGGTGCTCCAACAGGGCGAGAGTCCCAGCTGTCTGCGGCGCCTCCGCAGGAAAAAGATGGAAAGTGATAGCCAGAAGTTGTATGAGAATCAGAGCTACGGCGTACTGGGGCATCGAGTAGAGAAGGAAGCTGACACCCGTACCCGCGTAGTCGATCAGACCGTTGCGCTTCACAGCCTGCGCTATACCCACCGGTACGGCGATGACGAGGGAGAAGACAAGAGACAAACCTCCGAGGAGGAGATCCCTCGGCAGCTCGGACGCCACCAGTGAGTCGACAGAGCGATCTGCGACGAACGAGTAGCCGAGGTTCCCGTGCAGCAGCTTGTCCAGGAACTTCCAGTACTGGTACCACAAAGGCTTGTCCAAGCCGTACTCATGGTTGAAAGCTGCGACGTTTTGCGGTGTCGCTCTGTTGCCGATGATGTCACGAGCCAGACTGCCCGGAAGGGCGTGTAGAAGCAGGAAGGTGATGGTGACCACCCCCAAGGTCACCACCACCGCCTGGCCCAGCCGCCTGACTATGAACCCGATCATAAGCGGGCTGTCCGGTTCCTGCTACTCCGCTACTTGGTCAGGTACCAGTTCTCGGGGGTCATGTAACCGAAAGCGTTCGGCGTGTAGCCGCCGAGCTTGTTGGAGACCAAGGTCCCGGCGTCACCCTGGTAGGTTCCGATGGAGGTCGGACCGTACACTACCGGCAGATGCTGCTCGGCGAACTGGGCATAGGCTGTGATCGCCTGCTTCTCCTGCGAAGCCGATCCGTAGACGGTGGCTGCTATCAGAGAGTTCATCTGCGTGTTGGAGTAGTTCGAGTAGTTCGCCGACGCACCAGCTTGGAACAGTTCCTCGCCGGTGGGCAGGAAGTCAGGAGCGTAGATCCACCCGGCGCCCCAGTTCTCGGCCGTCCACTTGCACGTGGCCTGGGTCGGCTGGCACTGCGTGGCGGTAGAAATCACCTGGTTGAAGGTGTGGGTGGTCAGGTTGATGCTGATCCCCACCTTCTTGGCCTGGGCTTCCAGATCGTTCATTTCGCTCTGAAGAGTAGACACCCCGGACTGGTAGTCGATGTTGAACGAGATCCCCTCGCCCTGGGTGATTCCAGCTCCGCACTGGGTGGGCCCGGTACCCGGGTCCGTGCAGGTGGTCTGGCCGTTCGGGACGACCTTCCAACCGTGGCTGGTGAGCAAGCTCGCGGCGTCTGCCGTCGAGAACGGGTACGGGTTGACCGTAGCGTCGAAGCTGGCCAGCGGACTAGCCGGGCTCGCCGGGATCGGGCTGTATGTGGCGACCGCAGTCTTGTTCAAGAAGGCGTCGATCCAGCCGTTCTGGTCGACCAGGTGCTGCAACGCCTGGCGGAAATACAGTTGGCGGAAGATCGGCCCTACCGTCGGGTTGTTCAAGTTGAGCGGGAAGTAGTTGAACGAGTAGCTCGCCGCCTGGTTGTCGGTGTAGCCCTCCGATTCGACGGTCGAAAGCTGCGGGGCATACTGCGACGGGAGGTTAGCGATCGTCAACGCTGAAGGACCCCCAGAGCGGAGCTCGTTGAAGACCGCCGTGTCAGCGGTGAAAGGGACCTCTACGAACTTGGAGATCGTAGGCTTGGGTGAACCCGAGTAGCTCGGGTTGGGGACCATGGTCACTTCGCCGGTCGTGGAGAGGCTCTGAAGTTTGAAAGGCCCGTCTACGACACTCCAAAGCGGGGAGCTGTTGTAGGTTGCTACGTCTTTTGACTGGGCGTCGAGGAACGTGTAAACCGCCTCGGCTCCGGCCTTGGTGGAGTCCGGCATCGATGCGCTGACCGTGGTCGGCGGGCTCTGGCTGAGAGAGGTACGATCCCACGCCAAAGGTAGCGGCGTTATCTGTGAGAGCTCGTTGTAGAGGAACCACTCAGGGTTGTACGCCTTGTTCAAGTTGAACACGACAGTCTGCGGGTTAGGCGACGACATGGAAACGACGTTGTCGGGGAAGTATCCGGGCACGTAGCCGCAGTAGTTGCTAGACGGGTTCGCCTTGTAGAGATTCACCCACATCTCGACGTTGTACGCCTGGACCGGTTCGCCATCGGACCACTTCCAGTTGTTGAGCGTGATCGTGACGGTCTTATCCCCGTTGGAGAACACCGGGGCCTGGCCGATCGAATAGCTGTAGTCAACCGTCGGGGAGTAGTTGTTGCCGAACCAGTACAGCGGCCGGTAGAGCAGTGCGCTGAACTGGTCGATGTTGTTGGTACCGCAGACCTGAGCGCTCGTCATCGGGAAGATGTAGTCCGGCTGGGCGCCCGGACCTTCGGTGAAGGTGACCGTTCCGCCGGAGATCTTCGCTCCGCTCGGCGCGGTCGGCGTCGTGTAACCGACACCGGTCAGCGATGCACCCGCCGACGACGAGCCCGACGAGCTAGACGACGAGCCACCCGTGGTGCTCGCCGGAGACGAACTGCTCGACTTGGTGCTGCTGCCACACGCCGACGCGATTATCGCAAGGCCCGCAAGTCCGACACCGACTTGCAGCATGCGACGACTACCTTTATCCACAAGAACTCCTTTTTGGCTGCGTTTTACAGCTTTGCGATCAGCCGGCTTACGGCCGGTTACGGCTATTGCAGTCGGATAGAGAGGATTACGGTCGTGAAGAGGAAAGCGATCGCGCAAGCAACTGTCGCCCTGTCGAGGTTGCGCTCAGCGACGGTCGAGCCTGCAGCAGCCTGGCCGATACCTCCGCCGAACATCTCGGAGAGTCCCCCCCCTTTGCCGCTGTGGAGCAGGACCATGCCGATCAAAGCCAGGCTGAGAAGCACTTGTATAACGACTACTACAGCTGTCATCTAGCCATCTTTCCCTTCACCTACTCAACAGTAGGCTGAATTTTTGCTTAATACAAGCCGGACTGAAAGTGAACAGCTCATCTCGCCGAGGCTGCGCGACCGACGATGTCAGCCAGCTCGGCCGGGTCCAGGCTCGCCCCGCCGACGAGCGCGCCGTCGATGTCAGGCTGGGCCATCAGAGCCTCGATGTTCGCTGCTTTCACCGAGCCGCCATATTGGACTCGCAGGCTCGCCCCTGCGGCGGCACCGTGGTCCGCTGCGACCGCCGATCGGATAGACGCGCACACCTTCTGGGCGTCCTCTGGCGTGGCGGTCCTGCCGGTGCCGATCGCCCAGATCGGCTCGTAGGCTATAACACTGCGCGCTATCTGATCGGCGTCGAGAAGCCCGAGGCCGGCCCGGAGCTGGCCGAGAACCTTCCCTTCGGTGTCACCCCCGTCACGTTCCTCCAACGTCTCGCCGACGCACACGATCGGCGTCATCGAAAAGGCGTGCACTGCCGCAGCTTTCTTGGCGACCATCTCGTCGGTCTCACCGAAATACTGGCGTCGCTCCGAGTGGCCGACGATCACGTAGGACACGTTCAGCTTCGCCAGCATCTCGGCGCTGACCTCCCCCGTGAACGCACCGCTCTTCTCCCAGTGCACGTCTTGAGCCCCGAGGGAGATCGGAAGGTCGTCTGCGTCTATCACCGTCTGCACAGAGCGCAACGCTGTGAAAGGTGGGTGCAGCGTGATGTCGACCCTGGAAGGGTCTGACACCCCCAAGCCGTATGAGAACTTCTGGACGATGTTTATCGCCTCCAGGTGGCTGAAGTTCATCTTCCAGTTGCCCGAGATGAGCGGCTTGCGAAGCGCTTTGGGCTTCATCGGACCCCTTCTCGTAACGCCGCCAGGCCGGGGAGGTCGCCGCGTTCGATGAACTCCAGCGACGCACCCCCTCCAGTCGAAACGTGGTCGAACTGTCCGTCAAGTCCGAACTTGGCCACGGCGGCGGCGCTGTCGCCTCCCCCGACGACACTGAACGCGCTGCTCGCCGCGATCGCCTCCGCTAAAGCTCTCGTCCCTGCCTCGAAACGGCTGTCTTCGAAGACGCCCATCGGCCCGTTCCAAAGAACCGTGCGGGCCTCGGTGACCACGTCGGAGAACTCTGCGGCGCTACCCGGGCCGATATCGAGGCCCGTCCAACCATCGGGGACGTCGACGCCTACCTGGCGGGTCTCACCGGTCGGCTCCACGCCGGCCCCGAAAGACCCGCCGGGGCTGAGGACGGTGAGATCGCTAGGGAGGCGAATGTCACGCCCTGATTCCAAGAGAGTCCTGCACGCCTCCACCCGGTCCGGCTCGAAAAGGGAGCTTCCAATGCTGTGGCCGGCGGCCGCAAGGAACGTGAAGCACATCCCCCCGCCCACCACCAAAGTATCCACCTTGTCGAGAAGCGCTTCGATGACGCCCAGCTTGTCGGAGACTTTCGACCCTCCCAGCACGGCGACGAACGGGCGGGCAGCACCATCAAGCAACCCTTGGAGCACTTCCACCTCCCGGGCCATAATCCGCCCGGCGGCACTGGGAAGCAGCTGCGGAGGCCCGACGACCGACGCGTGAGCCCTGTGGGCCGCTCCGAAAGCGTCGTTGACGAACAGGTCGTGGCCCTCGCAGATCTCCCGGGCGAAGGAGAGATCCCCCGCCTCCTCCCGGGGGTCGAACCGCAGGTTCTCCAAGACGTCCACTCGGCCGGCATCCCCGCCCGCTGCAGCTACCAGCTGCTTTAAGCGCTCACGGACAGGGTCCATCGAGAACCTCGGGTCGGGGCGACCCTTGGGCCGACCCAGATGCGAGGCCGTCACCACCCGGCGCGCGCCATGGTCAAGGAGCCACATGATCGTGTCCACGCTCATGCGTATGCGAAGGTCGTCGGTTATAACCCCGCCGGCCATAGGAACGTTGAAGTCGTTCCTTACAAGGATGCTCTTACCGGCCGGGTCGGGCAGGTCCTCAAGGACCGGAATCTTGTTCAAGGCCGTGGCGCCCCGCCAACCCTGCGGGTGATGTCGACCAGACGGTTCGAGTACCCCCACTCGTTGTCGTACCAGCCGAACACTTTGACCATCGAACCCATGGCCATGGTCAGCTTCGAGTCGAAAGTGCAAGACGCCGGGCTGCCGACGATGTCCGACGACACCAGAGGCGCTTCGCTGTAGACGAGCACCTTCGACAAAGGACCGCTACTAGCTGCCGAACGGTAGGCCTCGTTGACCTCGGCGACGGTGACTTCCCGGCCGAGGATACCCGTGAAGTCGGTGATGGACCCGTCTGCGACAGGCACCCTCAGGGAGCTGCCGTCGAGACGGCCTTTCATGCTCGACATGACCAGGCTCGTCGATCTCGCAGCGCCGGTCGTCGACGGGACGATGTTGACAGCCGCTGATCGGGCCCGGCGAAGGTCCTTGTGAGCGAGGTCGAGAAGGTTCTGGTCGTTGGTGAAAGCGTGGACGGTAGTCATCAGCCCCTTCTCCACTCCAAAGGCGTCGTCGAGGACCTTGATCATCGGCACGAAGCAGTTCGTGGTGCACGAAGCGTTCGAGACGACTACGTGGGAAGCCGGATCGAAGGTGTCGTCGTTGACGCCGACCACGAAGGTCGCGTCGGCTCCTGTGGAAGGCGCCGAAACCACAACCCTTGGTGCTCCTGCCTCTAGGTGGGTGGCCGCCTTGTCCCTATCGGTGAAAATGCCGGTCGACTCGACGACGACGTCGACGTCGAGGTCGCCCCAGGGCAGGGCCTTCGGGTCGCGCTCGGCGAACACGGCGAACGTGAGGTCGCCGACGGTAATCGACTTGTCGTCGTGGGTTACCTCCTGGCGCAGCGTCCCCTGCGTCGAGTCGTACTTGAGGAGGTGGGCGTTAGTAGCCGTGGGGACCAGGTCGTTGACCCCGACGACGATCAACTCCTCGGCACCCGGGTCCGTCTCGGCCTGGCTCAGCACCGACCGGACGAAGTTCCTACCGATACGCCCGAAACCGTTGATACCGACTCGTATCGCCATGGCTGGAGATCTCCTCTTTAGACGTGAATTGTGAACTCACTCACAGTTCCCAACGCTCTAGGCGCTGCGAACTGCTCGCACTATGTGATCTTAAGCGCCCCCGAGACTGGCGAGCACCACGGCCAGCTTGGCAGGTTCGTGGGCTGCGCCGGCCGGGCCAGACAGGTCGGCGCGGACTATCCGCGCGCCTCGGAAGACTTCCGGCTGCCCGGCCGTGCCGTGCACGACCATGACGTCCACCGGCACCCCGTGGGCGAGGATCGCTTCGAGGTGGTCGAAACTTGAGTACCCAGCGGTCTCAGGCAGCTGAGGTTCAAGGTTGCAGACGTATATCCTGCACGCCGAGGTGGCGACCAGGGCAGCGCGGATCGCCGGCACGGTCGCCGCTGCCAGGACGCTCGTGTAAAGCGAGCCCGGTCCGAGGACCACCTGGTCGGCCGCTGCGATAGCAGCGACGGCCTGCGGCGGCGCCGGCGGTGACTCCGGCCGCAGCCGCAGCCGCCGGATCCCGCCGGGCGTCTGAGCCACGGCCAGCTGGCCGACGACGCTCTGGTCGCCGATATCGGCTTCGAGGTCCACCGGCACCGAGGTCGCGGGGAGCGCTGTACCGCAAGCGCCGAGCAGGCGGGCGACTCGCCCGGCCGGACCAGTGAGGTCCCTGTCGGACCCTGCGAGAGCAGCCAACATCAAGTTACCGAGGGCGTGGTCTTCCAGACCGTCGGTGCCGGCAGGAAAGCGGTATTCGAGCGCCGCCGCCCACGGATTGTCCGGATCCGCCAGCGCCGAAAGGCACCTTCGTAGATCGCCCGGGGCGGGGATCCCAATAGTCCTGCGTAGGCGGCCGCTCGAACCGCCGTCGTCTGCTACCGACACCACAGCGGTTACCTCGGAGGCGTACAGGCGAAGCGCCGCTATCGTCGCGGCGAGGCCGTGCCCGCCGCCGAGCGCCACGACCGACGGTCCGCTTCCGCGAACCGGAGCGTCCCTCTCCTCCTCGCGCCTTTCGTCACTGTCGCTCCCTTCGGCGCGCTGGTCCTGGCGCAACGTGGACCGCCTAGCGTTCGACGTCACGGTGGAACACCGCCACGTCGAAGCCGAGGGTTCTGATCGCCCCGGCGAGCTCCTCGGCGATGACGACCGAACGGTGCTTGCCGCCGGTACAGCCCACAGCCACGCTCATATAGGTCTTGCCTTCCTTCTCGTAGCTCGGCAGTAGGAAAGCCAAGAGGTCGCCCGCCTTGTCGAGGAAGCCATGGGAGCCTTCCTGGGCTAGGACGTAGTCCCGTACCGCCCGGTCACGGCCGGTCAAGTCGCGCAGGTCCGCCACCCAATGCGGGTTGGGCAGGAACCTGACGTCGAACACGTT
Organism: Actinomycetes bacterium; assembly: GCA_021847945.1. Taxonomy (GTDB): domain Bacteria; phylum Actinomycetota; class Acidimicrobiia; order Acidimicrobiales; family Palsa-688; genus JAJZAM01. The sequence continues at coordinate 7,736 of JAJZNG010000138.1, forward strand.
GTCTACGTCAGGGGGAAGCCCGTACTTGAAGCCGAACGAGACCACCGAGATGTGCATCGAGTCGGCAGAGTCGCGGTGGAAGAGGTCTATAAGCCGGGAGCGAAGCTGGTGCACGTTTAGGTCGCTCGTGTCTATGACAACGTCGGCAGCCTCGCGGATCGCCCCCAGGCGTTCCCGCTCTAACGCCACGGCTTCTAGAACTTTCTCACGCCCGAGGGGATGCCGTCGCCGGGTGCCTTCGAATCGCCTTACCAGCACTTCGTCTGATGCGTCAAGGAAGACCGTCCGGACCAGCACTCCCCTGTGCGTGAGCGCACCGACGGCTGAGCTGAGCTCCTCTAGCTGCTCGGTGTCACGGCCTACGACGAGAGCAACGCGGTCGCGGGTGGAACCGGGAGCCAGCGCCAGGTCGGCGACGGAGACGATCAGCGTGGTGGGCAGGTTGTCCACGACGAACCACCCGAGATCCTCCAAAGTGGCCGCGGCCTGCGATCGGCCCGCCCCCGACAGTCCGGTCACGATCACGAACTCGGCCACCGCTAGCGTCCTGGCGGGGTCGAGCGGAACTTCTCCGCTCGGATGGCGAGCAGGCGTGGAATGCTCGACGCCTCCTTATACTCCTCGGCCCGGGCGAGGAAGCCAGCGGGCGGGGCCGGCTCGACCATCGAGGTGATGTAAAGGCCCGCAGCGGCCATAGCGTTGACGTAGCGGGAAAGGGGCCTGTGGACGAATGGTATCCACACGTCTTTTTCTACCTCTTCGAGCGACAGGTCTTCGACGAGGTAGGGGCCGATCCTCCAGTACTGCTCCTCAAGGATGGTGTCGTCGATCCACCCGGAGCCGGGCGTCTGCAAAAGCGGATGGTTCAGGAGGAACACGAACGCCCCTCCAGGCGAGAGGACCCGGCCGACTTCGCTGATAGCCTCGTCGAGCTCTGTCACGTGCTCGAAGACCAGGCACGCTACGACGGTGTCGAACGTAGCGTCAGGGAAAGGCAGGCCCGACGCCTCGGAGCGCGCTAGGCGCACTCCCCCGCCGCGCCTGGCCGCTTCGCCAACCTGCGCAACGGATGGATCTACCCCCGCGACGAGCTCGACGCCGGGGACGCCACCCGCAAGGCGGGCCACCTGGCCTTCCCCGCAGCCCACGTCGAGGACTCTCGTGGCGCCGGCGAGCTGGGTTCTTATGTAGGGGAGGATCTGCTCTTCGTATTCCGGGTCTGCTCCCTCGGTGAAGCCGGCCTGCCACCACGCTGCGTGGCGTTCCCACAGGTCCCGTCCCACGGTCACCGCCTCAGCAGCCGGACTGCCAGGAGCTTGCGGCATCAGGCCCGTCGGCAGTTGGCCGCGATACGATCAGCCATCTCGGCGTACAGCGCTTTGGGCAGGTCGTGGGCCATTCCCGGCACCAGCCAAAGCTCAGCCCCGGGTACGGCCTCGGACGTTGCTCTGCCACCCGAGTTGTCCACCAGAGGGTCGGAGTCCCCGTGGATGACCAGGGTGGGCACGGCCACCTCGTGAAGCGCCTCTGTACGGTCGGGCTGTGCGAGGATCGCTAGAAGTTGCCGGACCACCCCGGCCGGATGGTATGCGCGGTCGTAGGCGGCGGCAGACCTTTCGCGCAACTCCTCGTCGCTCGGCGGGTACCCGGGGCTCGAGATGATACGGGACCCTGTGACGCCGGCTTCGATGGCCTCCTCACGGGTCGAAGGGGGCGTCGCGAAGAACAAGGATTCGGCGACACCTGGGTGCGACTGGCCGACGCCTCGGTTGCCGGTGGTCGAGAATATCGACGTCAACGACAGGCTCCGCTCGGGGTGCTCTATTACGAAGGTCTGGGCGATCATCCCGCCCATCGACGCCCCGACGATGTGCGCCTGGGCCACGCCGAGAGCGTCGAGCAGTCCGACGCCGTCAGCGGCCATGTCGGAGAGGGAGTAGACGGGAGGGGGAACCGTCCCCGACGCGACAGCGGCCGCCATGTCCGGAACCCCGGCCTCGTCGAACCAGGTCGACAGGCCGATATCGCGATTGTCGAAGCGGACGACTCGGAATCCCCGGGAAGCGAGCTCCGCTACGAAGGCCTCATCCCAAGATGTCATCTGGGCGCTCAGGCCCATGATCAGCAGGATCACCGGGTCCCCGGGATCGCCGTGCTCGTCGTAAAAGATCTCGATACCGTTGGCAGCAACTTTGGGCATGGACAAACCCTAGCTGTGGAGCCGCTCGAAGACAGCCTCCCCGACGGCGTCGGGAAGCCACGTAAGCCCCGTCAAGGTCTCCTTGGAGATCGCCTTGAGGGCTTTGGGTCCTCCGAGCTCGGATATCAGCCGCTTCTTGCGCGCAGGGCCGAGACCGGCGATGCCGTCTAGGACCGACGAGGTCATCCTTTTACCTCTCGAAGAGCGGTGGTAGGTGATAGCGAAACGGTGCGCCTCGTCTCGTATTCGCTGGAGCAGGTACAAAGCCTCGGAGGTCCGCGGGATCCGGATCGGCTCGGAACTGCCCGGCCGGTAAACCTCCTCGAAGCGTTTCGCCAGCGAAGCGACCGGTATCTCCGCGCTCAAGCCGAGTCGCTCCAGGACTTCGACAGCAACGCCCAGCTGGCCTTTGCCCCCGTCGACCAGAAGCAACTGGGGAGGATAGGAGAACTTGCGTCTCCTCTCCTCAACCGGTTTCGCCCGTTCGGCCAGGTAGGCGCTCAGCCGCCTCGTCAGGACCTCCCCCATAGCAGCGAAGTCGTCATTTCCCTGCACCGTCTTGATCTTGAAACGCCGGTACTCCGAAGGGCGGGGCAACCCGTCCTCCATGACGACCATCGACCCGACGTAGTCGGTGCCCTGAAGGTGGCTCATGTCGTAGCATTCGATGCGCAGCGGCGACTCGGGAAGGCCCAGGTGGTCCTGCAGGGCGGTCAGAGCCCGGGCTCTGGCGTTGTGGTCGGCTGCTCTGGTCAGGCGGTGACGGCGGAACTCCTCGTCAGCGTTCTTTTCGACCGTCTCCATGAGCGCCTTCTTGTCGCCTCGCTGTGGCACCCGCACCTCCACCGCTGAACCCTTCCTGGCGTTCGGGTTGACGCTGCGCTCGACCCGGTAGCTCGAGTCGGCAGCCCACCACTCCACCTCGGCGGACGTCGCGTCAGCCGACCCGCGACGGCCGAGAAGTCCGGACTCCGGTTCGCCGCGCACGATGTCGGGCGACGAACGCAGCAGCTCGAGCCACTCGACGATCGTCTCAACGTCCTCCGGTGGATCCGGCACCAATATCAGAGGCGGCACGCCCATAGGGGCAGCGTCGTAATGCTGTTCGAGTACCTGAGCGACCAGAGCGGGCCTGCTCAGATCCTCGACCTTGTCGACTATGAGGCCTTTCCGGCCGACTACCCGCCCGCGCCGCACGTAGAACACCTGTACTGCCGCCTCTAGCTCGTCCTCTACGACAGCGAAGCAGTCGAGGTCGTCGGCTGTCTCGGTGACCATCTGCTGCTTCTCTATGGCTTTGCGCAAGGCTGCGAGCCGGTCTCGTATGCGCCCGGCCCGTTCGAATTCGAGCTGTGCGGCGCACTGCGCCATCTCCGACTCAAGACGTGAGATGACCGACTGGGTGTCGCCTTCCAAGAAGCCGATTAGGTCGCGCACCATCTCTTCGTAGTGCTGTGCGGTTACTGCCCCGACGCAAGGCCCCGAGCACTTCTCGATGTGGTAGAGCAGGCACGGCCGTCCGAGCCGGCGATGGTTGGCCAGCTTCGAGTCGCTGCATGTGCGAACCGGGAAGATCCTCGTGAGAGAGTCGAGGGTCTCGCGGATCGCGTAAGCGTGGGCGTAAGGGCCGAAGTACCTGCTCGTCTTGTCCCTGCCCCCCCGCCTGACCGTCGCTCTCGGCCACTCGTCGCCGACGGTAACTGCCAAAAAGGGGTAGCTCTTGTCGTCGCGCAGGCGGACGTTGAACCTGGGCTTGTGCTGCTTTATCAAACTGTACTCGAGCATCAAGGCTTCCACGTCGTTTCTGACTTGGATCCACTCGACGCTGGAAGCCGAGGCCACCATCTGCGCCGTGCGGGGGGCCAGCAGGGCGGGATTTTGGAAGTAGTTCGACAGGCGGCTGCGGAGCGACTTCGCTTTGCCGACGTATATGACGCGGCCTTCGTGGTCTTTGAACTGGTAGGAGCCCGGAGAGTCGGGAATGGTCCCCGGGGAAGGGCGATGAAGCACGCCCTGAGTCTGCCCGAAGTCTGGCCGTTGTCGCGGTGGCGAGTTCGCTTGGGCACAGATCGCTGAGAGCAGGTGCGCGAGGACGTCGCACGGGCCTATGATGATGGTGCCGGCCCGGAATCCGGCTACATAATCACTTCGAGGTCGACATCCCCGCGGATGGGCGCCCGGGCTGTCCCCGCCGACCGCATGTCGAAGTGCTCCAATGGAGGTGTTCCGCCGTGATCCGACTTCAACCCCCCCTTCCTGAGGGGTACACGACATCACCAGGTTCCGACCTTGCCCGGCGCATAGCCGCCGCCAAGGAGGCCCTGGGAGACGACTTGATGATCCTCGGTCATCACTACCAGCGTGACGAGGTGATGCGATGGGCCGACGCCCGCGGGGACTCGTTCGGGCTGTCCCGCAAAGCAGCAGCGTCCAAAGCCCGCTTCGTCGTGTTTTGCGGGGTTCACTTCATGGCCGAGTCGGCGGACATCCTGACCGGCCCAGATCAGAAGGTGATACTTCCAGACCTGAACGCCGGATGCTCTATGGCTGACATGGCGGACCTTGAGTCCGTCGAAGAAGCCTGGGACGAGCTGTCCTCTGTCACAGACGTGGAGGAGATCGTTCCGATCACTTACATGAACTCAGCTGCTGCGCTCAAAGCGTTCGTCGGCCGCCGGGGCGGGGCGGTGTGCACGTCGTCGAACGCGAGGGCGGTGGTCAGCTGGGCTCTAGCCCAGCGCGGCCCTGACACCAAGGTGCTCTTCTTCCCCGACCAGCACCTCGGTCGTAACACCGCTTACCAGCTGGGCTTCAACGCCGGCGACATGGCGGTGTGGGATCCCAGGGCAGACCTCGGAGGTCTCGACGAAGCGACCGTGAAAGGCTCCCGCTTTTTGTTGTGGAAGGGCCATTGCTCGGTGCACCAGCGGTTCCGTCCCAGCCACGTGGAGGCCTTCAGGTCGGAGCATCCCGAAGGTGTGGTGATCGTCCACCCCGAGTGCGCCCACGATGTGGTGGAACTGGCGGACATGGTCGGCAGCACCGATTTCATTATCGCGGCGGTGGACAAGGCCGACCCTGGGTCGACCATCGCCGTAGCGACGGAGATACACCTCGTCCAGCGTCTCGCCGACGAGCACCCCGACCTTCGTGTCGTTTCGCTCGATCCTCTGATCTGCCCATGCTCCACGATGTTCCGCATCGACGCAGCACACCTGGCATGGGTACTCGAAGAGTTGGTGCAAGGAAGAGTGGTCAATCAGATCACCGTCGACGAGGCGACCGCCGCCGACGCGCGCACCGCGTTGCAGAGGATGCTCGACATCACTTAGAAGGCCGGCGGGGCGGTGGCAGACCGCCCCGCC